>JAYUHS010000155.1:0-3866 GCA_043766715.1 Luteolibacter sp. | reverse complement strand
CGCCGAAGATTTCCTGCCATTTCTCCTCGGAGCCGTCGTTCAACTCCAGATCCTCGCCGCGATAGAAGCGGACGACGTTGGCGAGGAATTCGAGCTGGGCTGCCGTGAAATCGCGGTGGGCGCGGTCGAGCTGGCGGAAGATGTGGCGGGCGTCGAGGAAGAGGACTTTGTCCGCGCGGTCGGAGCCGGCCTTGCCCTTGTCGAAGAACCAGAGGGTGCAGGGCAGGGTGACGGTGAAGAAGAAATTCGGGCCGATGGCGACCATGACGTCCACATGACCGGCGCGGATGATTTTTTCCCGGATCTCCTGCTCGGAGGCGCGGGCATCGGCGGCGGAGTTCGCCATGACGAATCCGGCGCGGCCCTTTTTGTTCAGCGCGGAGTGGAAATGCTGGATCCAGAGGTAGTTGCCATTGTCGGTGCGCGGGATGCCGAAGGGGTATCGCGGATCACTGGCGAGGCGCTCCTTGTCGATCTTGCTGACATTGAAGGGCGGATTGGCCAGCACGAAGTCGAAGCGGCCGACGGAGTCCTGGAGGTCCTCGTAGTAGGTGTTCCCCTGCTTGATATCGCCGCTCAGCCCGTGGACGGCGAGGTTCAGCCGGGCGAGGCGGGCGGTATCGGTGACGCGTTCCTGGCCGTGGACGGAGATTTCCGAAGTGGGATTCTTCTGATGCGCCTCCACAAATCGAGCAGACTGGATGAACATGCCGCCGGAGCCGCACGCGGGATCGAAAATACGACCGTGGTAGGGCTCCAGGATTTCCACGATCAACTTGACGATGGAGGTGGGCGCTCCAAAGCATGCCACCCAAGGAGGGCTCAGCAGAGGGATTTCCACGATCAACTTGACGATGGAGGTGGGCGTGTAGAATTCCCCGCCCTTCTGACCCTCGCTCATGGCGAACTTGCCGAGGAAGTATTCGTAAATGAGGCCGAAGGTGTCGCCGCCCTTGTCCATGGAAATGGAGGCCATGGTCTTGAGCAAGGAGGCGAGCGTGCGGCTTTCGAGGATGTGGTAGCTCTTCGGCAGCACGTCGGCCAGGTCCGGGTTTTCCTTCTCGATGGCGCGCATCGCCTCATTGACCGCCTGGCCGACATTCGCGCCCTCCGGCAGACTGAGGAGATGGGAGAAGCGCGCTTCATCCGGCAGATAGACCACGCCCGCCGCGTGGAAATCCGTGGGGCCGATCTTCCGCCGCGATCCGGCTTGCGGCTGAATTCCCTCTTTAACGGCCACGAAGCGGACATCGGCATAGCGCAGGAAGATCAAGCCGAGGACGGTGGGCGAGTATTTCAGAAGGCTTGAGCGCGGCCCCTGCCCAGAGCTGGTTGGCGGCGTCCCAGAGGGTTTTCTCGAGAGCGGCGTGGGAGTCGTCGGCGGTGGCGGGTTCGGTCCAATGCATGGGATGCATGAAACTAGCTACCCGGAGGAATGCAGGAAGAAGGAAGTGGGAATTCCTTTTCAGCCAATCCAGCCGGACAACGTCCTCGATCTTCGGGAAGGTTTTGTGATTTAAATAACGATTAAAGCCGCAGCACGATTTTCAAGAACGGGGCGGTGCTGGGGGGTTTTGGACTTGGCGATTTTTTCGGGGGGCCTTGGGCGATGATTTGGCCGTCGCCGGCGATTACCCTCACCAAATCCGCGTCACGCCGTAAGCATCCCACTCGTTATCGCTGCTGATCACCTCCCAGCCTTCCTCCAGCGTTTGGGCGATCATCAGCCGGTCGAACGGATCACGGTGGTGATGGGGTAGAGCGGCGAGTCGCGCCAGATGACGCGGGCGGATGGGTGAAACTGCGATGTCCGCAGTCTCGGCTTCCTGCCACAAGCGCTCGATACGTTTTGGCAACGTGAGCTTCCTCAACGCGTTCTTGATCGCCATCTCCCAAAAGGAAGCCACGCTCAGAATCTTGATCCGGGATTGGCACTGCAAAGCTTCGGTGGCGGTGGCACTGAGCCTCCCGGGATCACACAGGCTCCAGTAATAGCTTTGAGTATCGACCAGAGTTCTCATTTCACGTATTCCTCAAACCCATTTGGAATATCGTCAAAATCCGGTGCCATCCACCCTTGTCCCGCATACAGGCCCATCAACGGCCATCCAGATACAGGCGTTTTCTTCTCCACCGTCCAGCGCACCACCACATCATTACTCACGGCAATCGCCACCGACTCACCATGGACCGCCTCGTTCAAAAGCTCGTCCAAATGTGCTTTTGCGTGTTCCACCGAAACCGTGTGCATGGCGTTATTTTCTCATTACGATCTGGTTTATCAAGTCTCGAAGCTTGGCCGCAAACTTCAGAGGCGTAATGCGGTCTCAAGAAACGGGGCGGTGCGTGAGGTCTTGGACTTGGCGATTTTTTCGGGGGGGCCTTGGGCGATGATTTGGCCGCCGCCGTCGCCGGCTTCGGGGCCGATGTCTAGGATCCAGTCGGCCTCGGCGGCGACGGTCATGTGGTGCTCGATGACGACGACGGTGTGGCCCTCCTCGACGAGGCGGTGGAGTACGTCGATGAGGCGCTGGACGTCTTCGAGGTGGAGGCCGACGGTGGGTTCTTCGATGAGGTAGAGGTTGCGCTGGCTGAGGGCGGCGTTGTTGAGGGTGGCCTTGGTGCCGCGGCCTTTGGTGAGCTCGGAGACGAGTTTGATGCGTTGGGCCTCGCCGCCGGAGAGGGTGGGGCTGGCTTGGCCGAGCTGGAGGTAGCCGAGGCCGGTGTCTGCCATAAGCCGGAGCGGATGGGAAATGCGGGGCTGGGACTCGAAGAAGGCGGCGGCTTCGTCGATGGTCATGGCGAGGACTTGGCCGATGTTTTTTTGGCGGAAGGTGACTTCGAGGGTGCCGGGGTTGTAGCGCTGGCCATCGCAGGAGTCGCAATGGACCCAGGTGCTGGGGAGGAAGTCCATTTCGAGTTTGACGCGGCCGTTGCCTTTGCACTCGGGGCAGCGGCCGCCGTCGGTGTTGTAGGAAAAGCGGGAGGCGTCGAAGCCGCGCATCCGAGCTTCTGGGAGCTGGGCGAATAGGGCGCGGATGTGGTCGAAGACTTTGACGTAGGTGGCGGGGCAGGAGCGGGAGGTCTTGCCGATGGGGGATTGGTCAACCTCGAAGCAGGCTTTGATGGATTTCTCGCCGCTGGTTTTGCCGAAGGGGAGGTTGGATTTTTTGACGCGGGTGGTCTTGGCTTCGTTGTGGAAGAGGGCGGCGATGCAGGAGTGCATGAGCGAGGATTTCCCGGAGCCGGAAATGCCGGTGAGGACGGTGAGGCGACCGATGGGGATGGCGACATCGATGTTTTTCAGGTTGTTTGCATGGCAACCGGCGAGGGTGATGTGGGGGTGATCTTTCCCGACGGGGCGGCGGGAGCCACGGATGGGGTGGGTGATGACGGCGGTGAGGGCGCGGTAAGTTGGGGATTGGAGATTGGGGATTGGGGATTTTGAAGAGGAAGACTTCTTGCTTGTGGGCGAGACGCCCACACTCCTTGGGGGGAGACCTTGGTAGACGATTTCGCCGCCGAGGCGGCCGGCGCCGGGGCCGAGGTCGATGAGGTGGTCGGCGGCGGCGATGGTGTCTTCGTCGTGCTCGACGATGATGAGGGAGTTTCCTTGGTCGCGGAGGGAGATGAGGGTTTTTAAGAGGGCGGCGTTGTCCCTTGGGTGGAGGCCGATGGTGGGCTCGTCGAGGACGTAGAGGACGCCGCGGAGGTTGGAACCGAGCTGGGCGGCGAGGCGGATACGCTGGGATTCGCCGCCGGAAAGGGTGTTGCCGGAGCGGTCGAGCTGGAGGTAGCCGAGGCCGACTTCTTGGAGGAAACTGAGGCGCTGGCGGATCTCTGGGAGGATGTCGCGGGCGATGAGG
>JAYUHS010000154.1:0-10219 GCA_043766715.1 Luteolibacter sp. | reverse complement strand
ACGGTGACTTCGTAGGAACGCTTTTCCTTACCGGCGAGTTTCGCGAGTTCTTCTTGGGCGGCGACGAGTTTGACGACGGCGGCTTGGGCGAAATGGAGTGCTTGGATGAACTCAGCCTCCGGCATTTCGTCCGCTTGGCCTTCGATCATGATGACGTTGGTTTTGTCACCGACGTAAATCAGGTCGAGGTCGCTGTCAGCGCGTTCGTCGTGGGTCGGGTTGATGAGGAATTTCCCGTCCACACGGCCGACACGCACTGCACCGATCGGGCCGGCGAAGGGGATGTCTGAGAGGCAGAGGGCAGCCGAAGCACCGTTCATCGCGAGGATGTCCGAGTCATTTACACCATCGGCGCTGAGGAGGATGGCGACGATTTGGGTTTCGTAGAGGTAGCCTTTTGGGAAAAGCGGGCGTAGTGGGCGGTCGGTCATCCGGCAGGTGAGGATTTCCTTCTCGGTCGGGCGACCTTCGCGCTTGAAATAGCCGCCTGGGAATACGCCAGCAGCGGTGGCTTTTTCCTTATATTCCACGGAAAGTGGGAACCAAGTCTGGCCGGACTTCACCTTGGTGGCGGAGACGGCGGTGACGAGGATGATGGTGTCGCCGCAGCGGACGGTGACGGCGCCATCGGCGAGTTTGGCGATTTTGCCGGTTTCGAACGTCATCGGGTTGGTTCCGACGTCGGCGGTGAGTGTATGGATATTCATAGTCAATTTTGTTTTGTTTTTCAGTGCGTACGGCCAGTCCGGCGGGATGCGGGACAGGCATTCATCGTTTTCAGACAAACACCGCAGCTCGCAAATAGGCGGGCTGCGGAGTGGTGAGTCTGGCGGGCCGGGCGAGAGATTCAGATGCCCGGACCGTTTTGCAAGACAGCCACTGGAGTGTCCAGTGGCTGCGATTGCGAAAGCGTGTTAGCGGCGGAGGCCGAGACCAGCAATGATTTGCTGATACTTCTCATCGGAGCCCTTTTTGATGTAATCCAACAACTTACGCCGTTGGGAAACGAGGGTCAAAAGGCCACGGCGGGACGCGAAGTCCTTTTTGTGGATGTTCAAGTGGTCCGTGAGATGGAAGATCCGCTTGGTGAGGAGTGCCACTTGGTAAGGGGCGCTGCCGGTGTCTCCTTCGTGGAGCTGATAGTCTTTTTCGTTGATTACTTTTTGGTCGGCCATGGTCGTAGGGGATGACTCCAGCGGTGAGCCGGAATGTCCTAGGTCAGAGGTTGAGCGCGCAAGGAAGCGACTTGGGCGTGAGGTTGCAAGGTAATTGAGCCGCGGCGCGGTTTTTCTGCTGGTGCGGCGGGCAGATCCTTGATCGTCGTGGAGCTTAACTCGACTTTGCTGAAACGAGTATCGCTCGATAGGCCGAGGAACGACTCCGTCACCTCGTCCGTCCGCAGGAGTTGGTTCACAGCCGGGATGAAATGCTTGGTGGATGAATCCGGAAATGCCTCCCGATCCACGTTCTGTTTCGGGCAGAACTCCGCCACTTGATCCAGCGCGATCCGCAAGGGCTTCCACCAATTCCTTCTTGTCCTTCACCGGCATCTCACCGCTGCCGGAGCCGTAGATGGCCAATGCCTTTTCCAGCTCCTGGAACACATTCGCGTAATCCACGATCAGGCCGTTCACCTTGTCGCCGTACACCCGGTTGGCGCGGGCGATAGTTTGCATCAGCGTGTGGCCGCGCATCGGCTTGTCCAGATAGAGCGTGGAGCAGCTCGGCGCATCGAAGCCCGTGAGCCACATCGCGCAGACGAAGACTAGGCGAAACGGATCGGCAGGATTCTTAAACTTCTCCTCTAGATCCTCCTTCACCATCCGCTCGCGGTGCGGCAGAATTTCAGGTCCGTCATTCAGCCCCGGCGAAACGACCACTGCCATGTCCGTCTCTTGAAGATTCACCAAGCGTGCATGCAGCGCGGCAAAATCCGGATGACCGCCCGCCATCCCATCCAGCGCTTTCAACACGCGGGCCTTCTCCGCCTCCCACTCGGCGCGGACTTTTTCATACATCCGCAGCGTCGTCAGCTTGTCGATGGAGACGACCATCGCCTTGCCCTGATAGCCGCGGTTCAGGAAATGATGGACGATGTCCTTCGCCACCGCGTCCAGCCGGTCCTCGCGGGTGATCAGGTGATAACGCTGGCCCAGCACTTTCCGCAGTTTTTCCTCCTGATCGTCGTCCAGCCCCGCGTCCTCGATCGTTTGATAGATCTCCTCGTTCAGCTCCGGGTTGGTGATTTGCAGTTCCGGCGTCCGGTTCTCGTAGAACAACGGCACCGTCGCCCCGTCCTCCACGGACTGCCGGAAATTATAGACGCTCACGTAGTCACCGAAAACCTCGCGCGTCCGTTCTTCTCCGGCGATCAATGGCGTGCCGGTAAATGCCACGAACTTCGCGTTCGGCAGCGCCGTGCGCATGTTCATCGCCAGCGTGTCGTATTGGCTGCGGTGCGCCTCGTCCGTCAGCACGATGATGTCATCCCGCTCCGATAGGACCGGATGCAGCGTCCCCGGATCCGTGCGGAACTTATGGATCAGCGTGAAAACATAGCGATGGTCCGCTCGCAGAAGTTCCCGCAGATGATCCGTGTCTTTCGCCTGGCAAAGCTCCGTCGCCGCGCCGCAGGTGGAGAAGGTTTTATATATCTGTTTATCCAGTTCTTTCCGGTCCGTGATCACCACGAAGGTCCAGTTCCCCTTCAGCTTTCGGAACACCTTCTCGGCGAAGAACACCATCGAGTAACTCTTCCCGCTACCCTGCGTGTGCCAAAAAACTCCGATCCTTCCATCCGTGGAAACCCGCAATGCCTCCACCGCGCGGTTCACTCCGAGAAACTGATGGTTCTTCGCCAACAGTTTGGAGACGCCACCTTTGCCGTCGGAAAAGCGGGTGAAATTCTCTACCAGATCCAGCAACCGCCGTTTCTCGCAAGTCCCGCGCAGCAGCGTCTCCAGCGAGATCCCCGCCACATCGTCCTCGCTCGTCGCCTTCTTCCAATCGCCGAAATGTTCCCACTCCGCCGTCAGGCTGCCGATCTTGCTCTGCACCCCGTTCGAGACCAGCAGCAGCGCGTTGTAGTGGAAAAGCTGCGGGATCGTCTGCTTGTAGTCGCGGAGGTTTTTGTCATACCCCTCGCGCACGTTCACGCCCGGCTTCTTCAGCTCGATCAGCACCAGCGGCAGGCCATTCACGAAGCCCACCAGATCCGGCCGCTTCGTATAAAGCTCGCCCGCGACCCAGAACTGCGAGCCCAGCAGGAAATCATTGTTCTCCGGCACCTCCCAATCGACCACAGCCACCACTTCCACCCGCTGCCCGCCGTGCTCTTGATCGGGAAACGAAACTTTCACGCCCTGTTTGAGCAGCTTGTCGATCTCCCGGTTCGCCTCTGCCAGACTCAGCGCCGTGCGATCCCGGCAAATCTCCTCCACCGCTCCCTCAATCGCCTCCACCGGCAGATCCGGATTCAGCCGCTGGAGCGCCGGCTGCAGCCGCGAAACCAACACTACCTCCCGCTTCCCATCCCGCCCCTGATTGCTAACACCGCCGCTCCACTCGCCATAGCAATTCACCACCTCCCAGCCCAGATCATGCTGCATGAACTGGATCGCCGGTTGTTCGACGAGGTAGTCTTCGGTGTAGTCGCTCATTTTTCCATGGCTTTAGCGATCATGGCGAAATGTCGATCTCGTTCCAATAGCTCCACCCCGTAGCGGCGAGCGCAGGCCGAAACCAACACATCACCAAAGGGCACATTCACACCGGCCCGCAGGCAGGCACGTGCCGTCGCCGCAGCTTCGGTCCAACAGGCTTCGTCGAAGGCGAGCCACATGCAGGCTTCTTTCGATTCCGCGAGTCTGGCCTCCTCCCGCTTACCCTTGATCCCTTGGAAAAGCTCAAGCCATACCGGCTCGGTCATCGCCGCCCTGCCGGAAAGTAGCAATTCGCCAAGTTCAGCGGCGATCTGCGGGTCTCCGCCGAGGCGGGTCGCCGCGATCCAAACCGAGCTATCCACCAAAACCCGATCTTTCATCGCTTGGCTGTCGCGCGGGTTTTGGATTCGCCTTGCCGCGCGGCAATCTCCGCGAGATCCCCCGCTTCGATTTCGTCATTGGTCGCGATGTTCCAAGTGCCGAAGCTCGCCACCAGGTCATTCACCCGCTGCTGGCGGTTATATGCCTCCAAAGCCTTCACCACCGCCTCGCGCTTCGTCGTCGCACCGGTGAAGCGCATAGCATCCGCCAACGCTGAATCAGGAATATCAATGGTCGTCTTCATGGATTCCAATTACACAGAATATCGGAATCCTGCAAAGCGCAAATTGAACCTATCGTCCAACATAACGTGGCTGTGGCGTCTCGCCGCAGGCCGTTGCCAGAGCGTCTCGCTCCGAGCCTCTCCTCCGCCGCTCGCTCAATCGCCTCCACCGGCAGATCCGGATCCAGCCGAATCATCCTCTTTTCTTCACTTCGATGTTCAATGTTGGGAGTTCGATGTTCCCTTCCTCACGCTTCCCATCCCGCCCTTGATTGCTGACACCGCCGCTCCACTCGTCGTAGCAATTCACCACATCCCAGCCCAAATCATCCCGCATGAGCTGGATCGCGGGTTGTTCGACGAGGTGGTCTTCGGTGTAGGAGTTAGGCATGGTTATTCTCCAAGTAGGGCTTGCGCGATCGCGACAAGATCCGTTTGTAAACGTAGCCCTCGTTCCAATTCTTGACCTGAGCCGAAGCGAAACTGCCGTGCGAGCCGCGGACCAGATCCGTCCGGATGAATGAAATCACGAGCCAGAGTTTCGAGAGCAACTGCCTTCGCCGGATTATTGGCCTGCTTTTCGATCTCAAACGCTTCAATCGCAGCTGCGGCTCCTCCCGAATATGAACTCACCGCAGCCAAGATGTCGTAGGCATCCTTAGCCTTCTTTTCATTCTGACGTTTGGCGAAGGCGTTGAGCTTGAGAACCAGTAACGGACCGATCCCGCAAATCGGGATGCGAAATCTTCGTGAGTCTCCAAAGCGATCAATCCCGTTGATTTCCGCATGTTCCCTCACCTCCAGCGCACGATTGATTCCCGGGCAGATCGAAGCGATGATATCACTGATATTTCGCGAGCCCTGTTCGCTCGGCGGATGATCCGTTAGGAAATCGATGTAGAGTTTTTCACCGCTCTCCAGCGTTTTGACCATTCGGTCCCCGACGCTTTCATAGCCAGCTTGCAGCAGGTCGAATTGAACCGTTCCTTTCATCCCCGCGTCGGTTCTCAGACTGATCCCGAAGTCGACATCGAGCGTCGGCGCTCCGAGATAAAGAGCATTCTTCTGATCGCGGGTGTGGTAGTGGATGGCCAGACCGCCGACGACGACAAGGTCGGAGCGGAAGTTTTCCAGCGACTCCCAAGCTTCGAACAACGCCTTCTCGGTGGTCCGCAAGCCTTCCACAGGATACTTCTGCCAGCCGTATTCGAGATCGCTCATTTCCAACCTCCTGAAAAATTCTCGGTTCCTCTGAGTTCGAGCGCCGCCTCGTCCCCGCGCAAGCCCGCCCGGATGACATCCAGATAGAGCTGCACGTCGCAAACCACCTGCCGTCCCCGAATCTCTTGGGGACACAGGAACACCCCCTCGTCCTTCGGCCGCACAATTCGAAGGCCGCCACCGGCATCCACCCGCCGTGCCTGGAGTTTGTTCTTCAATAGACCTTCGTCCGGAAAATCCTCCACATACACCGTCGTCACGATTGGGAGCGCATAGGGCTGCCGCAGAAAAGCTCCGAACCATTGCGTGAACGCGTGTTTCTTCCCACCGAGCGTTTCCTCCAGTTTGGCCGCCACCTTGGCCGGATCATGCTCCAACAGGGAATACTCCCGCGTCTCCGTCCGCTTCTCCCAATCATCCGCCGCCGCCCAGGCCTCCAGCAACGCATCCGGCTTGGTGATCCGCAGGCCTTCCTCTTCCTCCGCCGCCCATTCACGGGCCAAAAGCTGCTGCCTCACCGCACTCACATGACCGAGACTCACGTCCGCCACCACTGCCAGATCCTTCACCTTCCATGCCCGCAGGGGACCTTGCAGCAGCACCCGCAGCATCCGCGTGGCCTTGGGTGAAAACACCGACTTCGCCTCACGCTTCACGCTGAGGGAATTTCCCGCCGCCCGGGTCTCGATGAAAATCCGGTCGAACGACAGCCGTGCATTCCCCACGAAGTCCGCGTAACCAACCCCTGCCTCCGCACAAATTCGCGCCGATTCCTCCGAGATGAACGGCGCAAGCACCAACCCGTGACTCGGTTTGTCCGGTGGCAGCAGGGAAAGGTAATGCTTCAGTTGCAGGACAGCGGACCGCACCTCGCGCGGCTGGCCGTTTTTTTTGCCTTCCGCCACCAGCGTCCATGATTGGTCCCCGGCCCGCAGCTCCGCCAGCCAGTCCGGGCGACCGATCCGATCCTTGCCAAGTTTCACATCCTTCTTCAACGACGCCAGCTTCAAGAACGGAACCCGCTCCACCAGTCCACGTAGGGTCGCTTGGAACTGCGGCTCCAATTCACGCTCTTTCAGTTTTCCAGTGGATTTCAGCACGCGGTGAAATTAGTGGATTCAGTGAAATCCTGCAAGCGTTCAATTTCAGTAAATTTGACTGTTTCAGCAGATGGTGAAACAGTCGCTTTTAGTGAAATCAGGAAATCGACGCGGCGTGGACCTTTCTTTTGTCTTCCTCCTCCATTCAAAATTCCCACCACCGCTCCCTCAATCGCCTCCACCGGCAGATCCGGGTTCAGCCATTGGCGCGCCGGACTCGTCCAAGTCTTCCTGACTTCTTCACTTCGATGTTCAATGTTGGGCGTTCGATGTTCGATGTTCTCTCCCTCCCGCTTCCCATCCCGCCCCTGATTGTTGACGCCGCCGCTCCACTCGTCGTAGCAATTCACCACCTCCCAGCCCAGCTCATGCTGCATGAGCTGGATCGCCGGTTGCTCGACGAGGTGGTCTTCGGTGTAACCTTTAGACATGATTAGCTATTCGGGAAGATGTTTTGCTAGGTAATCCGGGAGATTTTCATCAACCACCTCGCCAGTATTGAAATCTTGAAAAACTATGCGGGCTTTTTCTTGCTCATGGATAAACCGCGTATCGCCTTGTTCGCATTCAACGAGACATGTGATAGTAAATAAACGTATCGAGCAAGTGCCCCCGATTTCAATGATTTGGTGATTCTTTGTTGGATCGCTTCCCGGGATCTCCATTGCTTCTGCGAAGGTTCCTTTTATAGGGAGGCTTCTATCTCGACCCATAATGGCTTTACGCAACATTAGAGCCGTTTTTGAAGACTCAACCCAGGAATAGCCGAAGCGACGGAACCATATCTCGTAAGCTATTTTCAGGAATTCGAACAACAGATCGTCCATACTGATGCGCCATTCGTGCTTTATGGGTGAACTCTCGGATGTCGGCTTTTGGTTCCGCGCTAGCATAACAACAGCGTTCACTTGCTCGTCGATCTGATCAATTGACCAACCAGGAAACTCCTTCAATAACGCTTTGCGAAGAGGCTTGCCCAACATTCTTTCGTAGTTCTGAACATCCGATACATCAGCAACGAAGTAAACTTCAGCTCCTCCCTTACCATCGACAGTGACTTCAAATTCACGCTTCACGTGCTGTTCAAAATCTCTACTTAGACCTACCCGGAGACCGGATTCAGTGACGCCAACGCCCCGAAATGGAAAAGGAATTTTATTTCTTTTACCGCCTATAGAATGATTATGGCGAGCCAACTCAATGACCGGAGAATTGGCAAATGGCCCGTCGACTACGCGGCTCAATTCACTATTACAGGAACCGCATACTTCATTTATGTGGATATTTCCACCAATGCTATCTGGGATAACATGTTCATCAGACGATTGTTTGTCCTCGAGGCAAAAAATACATTTCATAGGTTCTATTCGCTATCGATTTTTATATTTATTAATGCAGCACTTTTTAAATTTCTTCCTACTTCCACAAGGACATCGGTCATTCCGTCCGGGCAAAGCCGTTCCGGGAAGCAATTTAGGCCGCTCCTTATCGATAGCCTCCTGCAACTCAGCATTCTCCTCCCAGGGGCCTTCGAGCCAGCATGCGAAGGCGAATGGTTTCAAGATATCATCAACACGCATACCGAGCGCAATCGAAGAATACTTTTTCAACCGATATTTTTCCTTTGTGCAGCGAGAAATCACCTGCTTCCGAAGTTCTGATTCTGGAATATCAACACCGCCCAAGATAGAAACAACCAAGTCGCCCTCAACAAAGGTTGCGCGTCCGACCCGGCCATCTCCGACTCTATTCTTTTTGACATTCTCAACTGCTTCCACAAGGCCGGAAACAGCCGCATTGGAGAGCCCCAAAAGCGCGAAGGCAATCCAGCGTGCTCCGTCATCATTCAAGCGTCGAAGTTCCAACAATATCTCCAAAAACAAAGGAGGAACATCCAAGCGAATATCAGGGGCTTTTTCAATAAGCCCGCTTTGTGCCTGATACCATTCATCAAAACGTTCAGATCCTCCTCCAAAATGGAAAAGTCGTTTAGTTATACCTTTCTCAGGTTCACGCCCCCAGATGTTTGAGGGATGCAATCGATCGTCGAGATACTGCCCGAAAACATCCAGTTCATCACCGAGAATTTGCTCTTGGCTTTCCTGAAGTTCGATCCGTCTTTGCGCATAATGCAAAAACACGTCCGGAGATCCTGAAAATCTGGTCACAATGTCTAGATCAGACAAAGAAAGCGACCAAGGGTAAGTTCCCTCTTTGAACAATCCCAATCTTGAGACCATTGAAAGCTGCGTTGCCATCCCACCGAAATGATGGAGCGTGACTGAGACTGGATATATCCGGCGGATATCCTCGTTTTTCACAACCAGTTGCCGCGTTGTTCCCTTTTCTCGAAATACCACCGGGCTTTTGGAACTGATATAGCGATTCGCCCGGATCGTTTGATCGAAGGCATCTCCGATGCTCTTCTTGAAATCTTTCCTTAGTTTTGAGGGGTTCCCATGACGGGCGCTCTCACTGAATTGAGTGCCCTTGATTTCGACAAGAATAAGAAAAGGCCCCCACAGAACCGCACCGTCTAACTCCGTCTCGCCGCCAGGATTGTCGGGATCCGGGTAAGTCAAATTAAGGAAAACATTGCCCTGCGGGAATATCCGCAGGAGATAGCTTGAAACTTCATTTTCCATCCACGACGCCATCTCTTTTACATAGATGGCGTCTCTGAAGTTGCTAGAGTCAGATCGCGTCACATCGTCAAATGCCTCAAATACCGCATCAAAGGCGGACGACAGATCAGAAACAAGGACCCTGTTCTCACTGAGAAAATACACAGGCCGCTTTCGTAACTCTCTTGGATGTGTGATCGCCGGTCTATTTTCGACAGAAAGCCCAATTAGATTTTTTAATGCTGTCCACTCACCCTCCGACAGGTCGGAAACCACCGAAGCTAGCTGATTGAAGGATATAGCAATCCCTTCCGAGAACCCTTCCAGTATCCCATTGAACTCTTCGGCTTTCTGATCGACCTCAACAGGATCGACTGGAAAATCCGAGCTTTTACCCGTGCCCACTCCTCGCGACGCAAAATCAAACATCTTTTCCATGAATTCTCCAAACAGAGCCCTCTTGTCCGCTAAATTATGATTCGCCAATCCCTCAAATGCATTTAGAATTTCCACCGCTCTGAGCGGTCCAATTCCAACCTTACCTCTGAACCATTCTTCATGCGGCCCCTGAATCCGCTCGATTCTGTGACGAGTTTGAGGTGGGTAAGCACTCCCTCTGACCGATTCGGCCCACAATTGAGCGCGCACTTGGAGCAATGCCAACTCTTTGTCTTCGTAGTCGACAGAGAATGCCGTCGCGAATCCACGGATTTTATTGAGTTCCTCAAGCAGATTGGAAATCGCGGATACGTTTCCAGAATCGCGATTGTCGGATTTGCCGAAAAAAGGATAAAGGTGAAATGCAGCCAATTCGATCAAAGCAGGAACCGTTCCATGCTCAGCCTCTCGATACCCTTCTCCTGATTTATGAAGTAGTTTATCAGTCGCTATTCCAAGAAAGGCGTATTCGCCCAGGGCAACCTCACTTTGGTACCACTTCGCACTTGTACCCAACGACCGTTTGAATTAAACGGGCCGAATGGCTCGCAAACAGACCCGCAGTGACAA
>JAYUHS010000153.1:0-3883 GCA_043766715.1 Luteolibacter sp. | reverse complement strand
GCTCCGGTCGCGACTCGCGGCATGGATGTGACCGATGTGTCGCTGCACGACGAAAACTTCTGGCCCAGCATCACGCAGACTCCAGACGGGAATGTCTTCCTCGTTGATGGAGCGCGCACCAGCCTCGTGCGCGTGGACGGGCTCGAAACACTGCAACGCCTCCCTGAGCAAACCATCACTGTGACAACCAACGACCTTGAAAAAGCCCGCGACTGGTTCGCTCGTGCCGAGGTGGCCCGCCAAAAGGCGCGCGGGACCGGGACACTCAACGTGCCTATTCGGAAGCAGGCGCCGATTGTGGACGGCAAACTAGACGACTGGCCGGTCACGACTGACTGGGCCAGCATTGACCGCCGCGGCACGAAGGCGAACTTCAACAGCGACTCCAAGCCCTACGAGGTCAGCGCGGCTGTCTGTGTGAGCGGTGGCAGGCTATATGCCGTCTGGCGTACGACAGAAAAGGATATGCTCAGCAACAGTGGAGAAACCCCGGATGCTCTCTTCAAGACCGGTGGCTGTCTCGACCTCATGCTGCAGGCGGACACGGATCAGCGGCTGCTAGTCACGCTCGTCAAAGGCCAGCCGCGCGCCATGCTTTACCGCGTGAAAGTCGCCGGCACAAAACACCCCGTCCGCTTCGCAAGTCCATGGCGGAGCATTGCCATGGACGAGGTGAAGGATGTGACTGAGAGCATGTCCTTTGCTGCCGATAAGACCGGGAATTATGAGATCAGCATCTCGCTGCAAACACTCCATTGGTCACCAAAAATCGGCGAAACCATCAGCGCTGACATCGGTGTGTTGCGTGGCAGTGGCGGCCAGACCACGCAGCGGATCTACTGGTCAAACAAGGCCACAGCCATCACAGCCGATGTGCCTAGCGAGGCAGAACTCACACCAAAGCTTTGGGGAAAATGGAAGCTAATTTCAGAATAACGGGAGCCTTCTGAAATTGATGCCGATCTTCCGAGCGGGTGCTACCTTTTTGGCTCAGCCTCGCCTGCTGTCTTGCTGGATTCTTCGGCGCTGATTTCGCGGATGAAGATATTGCGCCAGCGGATTTCGCCGCCGTGGGTCTGCAGCATGATCGGACCTTTCGAGGGGAACGGCTTGACGCGGTCCCAATAGTTTTCCATCGGGTTGCCGTCCACGGTGAGTTTGCCGTTGAGCCATACCCAGGTGCGCGCACCGATTTGCCGGATGCGGAACGCATTCCATTCCCCGAACGGCCTGTCCGCCAGCACGAGCGGATCGCGGCCGGGAGTGTTTGGCGTGTTGTTGAAGAGCCCGCCCGAACCAAGGTGTGGCTTCCGGTCAGGCTTCTTTTCATCGAAGATTTGCGTCTTGTCCCAGATCTGCACCTGCGGGCAGCCGCGCAGGTAGATTCCGCTGTCGGCATGCGGCACGGTCTTGTATTCGATGAGCAATTCGACGTCGTCAAACTCCGCCTCAGTCGTCGCGTAAGGGCCGGTGCCGGCATTGACCAGTTCACCGTTTTCGACGCGCCAGTGTTTTCCGAAATCCTCGCGCTGCTGTTTGAGATTCGCCTCCAATGTTTCGCCGGCGAGCTTCGCTGTGGAGTGAGGATTCCATCCGTACCAACCAGTGAGATCCTTTCCATTGAAAATGGCGTGGAAGCCATTTGGCGGCACAGGGTCAGCCGCATGGAGTGAGCTGAGCAGCGATATTCCGAGGATGACAAGGAGGTTGGTTTTCATAGGGGAGTCAGTGACGGAGGAGCGAAGGGAGTAGTCCGCACGTCTTCTCAGGCGTCAATCTCGATCCCAAACGCGAGACGTGCGGTGCGGGCTGATGCAGTGCGATTGCCAGTCGTGAAAAACTCAAACCGGCTTGAGCCCTCATGTTGGAGCGAGGCAGTCATCTCATCACCGGGGTCGAGAAGCTCCAACGCCGGGGACACATTGGCAAAGAGCGGCGTCAGCGCGGGATAGTGCGTGCAGGCGATCAGCAGCGCATCGATGGGCCCCAGTTTCCCCAGCACGCGGCGCACTTCCATTTCGACAGAGGGTGAATGAAGGTCACCGGATTCCACGAATGCGGAGAGTGCCTGTGCGGAGCAAGAGGCGAGTTGCTTGCCTAATGGTGCCAATGCCCGTTCGTACACTCCTGACTGAATTGTCCGCTCGCCACCAATCACGCCCAAGCTTTGGGACTTACTTCGACGGGAGGTTCTCACTGCGGCGGGGATGATGCTCTCGAAGGAGACTCCGCCGAACAACTCCATGCCTGTGTCGGCGTCCGGATCGAATGCGGAACTTGCGGAGTGGCATCCCACCAGCACGTGAGTCACTCCTCTTTCCTGGAAAAAATCTGCGATATGGGAAAACCGCTTGCGCAGACTGGCCTTGGATAGTTTGCCATACGGCGTCGTGCCGGAATCAGAAAAATAGAGGACATCGGCCGTCAGTCCGCGATTTCTCATGGCCTTGTAAACCGTGAGCCCGCCGATACCCCAGTCCATGATTCCGATCATCGCCCGGCCCTTTCCATCACGGGAACGAGAGTTCCGCGACATTCTTTTCATGCAGCGGCGGAGAGGCGAAGGCTAACACGCGTGAATTCCAGCCATAGTTGATGACCTCCAGTTTTCCGCCAGGAAAGCGGCTTTCCAAATACCATTTCATCTCGTGCTCGGCGCGAATCGGGTTGTATTCGAGCATTTTCTTCCATCTCGGGTCGCCCACCATTTTCCGAAGCGCCTCTCTGTAATGCGGGTGCTTCTTAAGCATCAGGTATTGCCTGCACTTGTCGAGCAGCAGGCGCGGCCAATGGCGGCATTTCACGGGAGCCGCCACCATGTCTATGATGAACAGTCGTCCGCCGGGCCTCAGCACGCGGAGCACTTCGGAAATGATGGGGTCCCAATCCAGATAGCGAAATGACAGGACAGAAGTCACCACATCGAAACTATCATCGGCAAAAGGAAGCTGCGGGCCGTCAATTTTGGTGAAGCTCAGTTTCCCGCTGGCGGTCGAGCGCTTCTTCGCGTGGGCCACCATTCCAGCAGACAAATCTACCCCCTGAGCCTTTTCGACAAGATCCTCGATGGCGCGCAAAAAGGATCCCGTGCCGCAGCCAACGTCGAGCAGTGTGGGATTGCGCAGATCAGATAGCGAATGGCGCAGCCAGCGCAGTTCATCAGCCCTTACCGAGATGTCCTCGAAAGTATCATCATAGAGCGGCGCAACGCCATCATAGGTCGTGTCCACTTTCTCCGACGGAGGTTCAAATTCCAGCATCGGAAAGCTGCAGGGCCGAAGGAGGAATTTCTTTGCCGATCCCAGCAGGCCATGCGATTTGCGACCGGGCACGGAAATGATGAAAGCCGGTTTGCCGTCCTCTTTTGACCGTCGCCATGCGAAACGATCCCGCTGTGACGACACAGTTGTGTACCAAAAATAACCGTAAGCCTTCACCTGGAAAACGGTCGCAAAAAAGCGGGCAAACCAGCGGCCGCTGCGACAGGAATGAAAATATGCCCTGGCATCGGTGGCGAAGGGGATTTTCATATTCTTCCATTCAAACGGGCTGAACTGCTCGGGCCATGAAGTGGTGCCAAACATGATCCCATACATGCCGCTGTGGCCGATGAAATGCAGTTCGGCAATCTGCTGCGACTGTTCCGCGACCGAATTGATTTCGGCGACGAAGGCTTTCTTGCTTTCGACGGCTTTGCGGATGACCGTCCGTTCCGGAGATTCCGCGCGTTTGGCGCGTTCAAGTTCGCGCGCCGCCAGATCGAACTCTGTGCCGCCCTCACGGTACAGCGTGGTGTGGAGGATCAGGATGCAGCCCGGATCGCTCATCGCTCCCATGTCGTTTCTTTGACCAGTTGCTCCGGTTGCCGCGGTATCCATGCGCC
>JAYUHS010000152.1:0-1378 GCA_043766715.1 Luteolibacter sp. | reverse complement strand
CGCCGTCGGATCGGGATACGCCTCACGCGCGACCTTCGCGATGCCCACGACTTCCTTGCCCGTCACCGAGTGATAGAAAAGCACGAGGTCGCCGACCGCCATCGCGCGGAGATTGTTTCGCGCCTGAAAATTCCGCACGCCCGTCCAAGCCGCGCGTCCCTCCTTGGTGAATTGCTCCCACGAATACGAGGCGGGTTCGGATTTGACCATCCAGTGTTTCAGCATGCCGGGAAAAACGTCGCAGCCCGCGGAGAAGCTCAAGACAAAACCGCATCCCCCCGGACGATCAGCGCCTTCGGCGCGTTCATGGTCGGGCTGGCGGGATTCGAACCCGCGGCCTCCTGCACCCGAGACAGGCGCTCTACCAAGCTGAGCCACAGCCCGATTTCTGAACGGCGGCAATAGAGCGGGCGGGAATCACGCGGTCAACAGAAACATTCCAGCGGCAACGAAGAGCGCGCGGAGTTTTGCCACGGATTTTACGGATCGCACGGCTGGGTTCCAGCGGAGGAATGTTTTCGTCCGAACGATCCGCGTCATCCGTGGTTCCTCCTCTTCACCCTCCGCGGAATGTCGGAGAGAGATAAATCTGTCTGCTTACTCTGTGTTTCAAATAAATCAAGGTTGCCAACCAATCTCGTAAACCATATCTCCGGTGAAACAATAATCCCCTTCATAACATGAATAACCACTCCTCCTCCCATCTGGTCGTCCTCAGTTTTGCAGCACTGGCCCTCTTCGTCCCGTGTCGTGCCCCGGCGGCACCGGTCGTCAGATCCTTCGGAGGTGATGCCACAGCGGCATCCGTCACACCGATTCGCGATACTTTCCGCCTCGACATCGGTGGCGGCACGACGGCTGGTGCGAACGGATCGTTTGGCGGCCTGCGCCGCGAAATCAATTGGGATGGCGTCCCCGCAACCCAGTCTGCGCCGAACAATCTCGCGGCGAATTTCTTCAACGTGAATTCTCCGCGCGGCGCGGTGTTCTCGACAGCGGGGACGGGATTCCAGGTCAGCGGCGCGACGACGGATGCGGGCGCGGGGCAGCCGGCGGCAGCGAATTTTGGCAACATCAATGTGAGCTATGGCACCACATTCGGAATCTTCTCCGCGCAGCGACTTTTCACCGCGCTGGGAAGTACCGTCACCGATGTGAACTTCTTCCTGCCGGGCACTGCCACGGCAGCGACAGTCGCAGGATTCGGCGCGATATTCACGGATGTGGACACGCTCGGCAGCACAAAGATCGAGTATTTTAACGAACTCAATGCATCACTGGGCGTTTTCAACGTGCCCGTCGGGACCGTTGCAAGCCAGAGCCTGTCTTTCCTCGGAGTGTCTTTCAACGCGGGAGAGAAGGTCGGCCGGGTGCAAAT
>JAYUHS010000151.1:0-26188 GCA_043766715.1 Luteolibacter sp. | reverse complement strand
TTTACCGCGACCTCAACCCGCAAGTCCCCCACCCCGCCTGGGCCTTGCTGCCGCTGGCCTTGGCCGGGTTCATGACCCGCATCGCCATCCGGCTGACGCGCCATGCTTATTTGATCGTGACCCCGCTCGGAATTGAAATTTTCCCATTTTTTCGCCCGGCGCAAGGCATGCGCTTAATCCTGTGGCAGGAGCTGGATCATGCCGAGATGAATGCCAAAACCACCCGCCTTACGCTCCATCACGATTCAGGAAAAACTTCGGGCATCCACCTTTCACTCCTGCCGATTCGTGCGGATCGACGGACCTTGCTTGCCAAAGCGGTCTTCGGGCGGCTATCTCCTGCCAGCCCGAACGGCTAAAAATCTGATGCGTCCCCATTCCCGACAAATTCTCACGGTCGAAGAAGCCTTCGGCCAAAACGGCTGGCATTGCGAACTCGTCGAGGGCCGCGATGTCCTCCGCGCCGGCTTCGACGCCCACCACACTCGGGTCGATCTGATCGCCCAAGCTTACCCACAACTCAACGCACTCAGCATCGTCTCCGAATCGCCGATGCCGCTGGACGATGAGCACCGATCACCCGTCCTCGAACTGCTCGCTCGGGCAAATAAACAGCTCACGCTCGGTGGCTTCGAGTACGACATGGACCGCGAATTCCTTGTGTTTCGGATCACGAATTTATTCGAACGCGAGCGCTTCGATGCCGACATCATTTCCTCCATGGTCCACTGCGCCATCGCCGAGCTGGACCGGATCATCCCCTACGCCGCCATCGTCCGCGATACTCCCGGCGATCTGCTGGACGATCTCGATCTTGGCCGACTTCTGATGCGTGAGGACATCATCCCGCCAGTGCCGGGCGACGAGGAAGAGGAGTATTAGGCTCGACCCGCCGCTAGGGTGTCGCTAGCGAGAAGCCATGAAAATTTGCGCCCTGCTCGCTTCACTGAGCGTTCCCGCCCTCGCCGACGAATCCGACCAGTGGGAATGGACCTTAGAAAGCGGCTACCTGTGGAACGTCGGTCACAACACCGAGATCGACTACGAAATCATCCCCACCCAGCTCACCCTCCGCTCGCCGGTAGTCTGGACGCTGTGGGAAGATGAAACTGGCGCGAAATTAGTCGTGCGGAATCGTTTCTCCGCCCTGTTCGAGGCGATCACCCACGGCCCGGAAGACACCTATCTCGGCCTCACCGCAGCGCCTTCCATCGAGTATTGGTTCCCCTCACAGAAAACATCCGCCTACTTCTCCATCGGCGGAGGTCTTGGCTGGACGAATAGCTCGGGCGGCGAGCAAGGGCTCGGCCAAGATTTCACCTTTAATTGGTTCGCCCAGCTCGGCATCCGCCAGAAGCTTACCGAAAATCTCTCGCTCTTAGCGGGACCGTATTTCATCCACCACTCGAACCTCGGACTGACCGATCCGAACCCCGGAATCGACGCGTTCGGCTTCACGGTCGGCTGCAGTTGGGTATTTTAAATCGCCAGCTACCGCCTCAGTCATCCATCTCGATGCGGTAGCGCATCACCGCCGGATCCACCTCCTGGCTCCACGCATCGATCCCCCCACGCAGCCCATAAGTTTCCTGCAATTCGTGACCACGGAACCACGCGACTTGGTCTAGCACGTTTTTCCCGCTGTGGTCGTAAAGCAGGATGCGCGGCTTCGGATCTGCCGCAAAAAGTGCTTGCTGGAGTTCTTGAGTGAAAAATTCCGAGCCGGCGATCGCCACCGCCTCGTGCTCCTCACGAGTCCGTAGATCGATCAAACGGAGCGTCGCCATTTCCTCCTTCGCCACCGTCGGCTCCATCCACATCGCCGAGTCATGGACGTGGCTCGTCAGTAGATGCTCCAGCATTTCCTCCGCTGGGATTTCCGAGCGTGCACAAAGCTGGGCAAGAGTTTCCTCATTCGAGAACGCACAACTCGAACATCCACCGAGATGATAGCGGGCGAAAATCGCCCGCCGCGCCCCGGGCAGCGTTTCGAGAATCATCGCCATCGGCGAGTCGGCAGTCAGGTCAGAAACTTGCATCGCCAGAAACCTAGCCGCCTCGCTACCGAAAACAACCTTCCGATCCCAGCTCAGTCAGCGAGCCGCGCCATCCTTCGCGAGCCGCAAGATTTCTTCCTCATGCGAGTGGATCTGGAGCAAGACCGCCACCCCGTAGCCCTTGGCCATGGATTTCAGCAGGCCACGGATCGCCGCCGCCGTCTGGCCTTCCTTACCGATCACCGCCACCAAGTCCTTCTTCGTTAGAATCAGTTGGAAACACAACCCCGTCGGCTTGAGCGGGGCGACCTTGATCTGCGCGTGACTCGGCTCATCGATCAGGCTGACCACGACGTATTGCAGGAAATTTTTCAGCCGCAGCGTGATCTCCTGCATCTCGGACTGGCCCGCAGATTTCGCTACCTCCGGCACGGAAATGGGCACGGAAACGGGCACGACGGCGGCGGTCGGCACGCGATTTTTAAAATCCCACTCGATCACCCTGTAGTTGGCCGTCCGTCGTAGGATGTCGAGCAGGTCCACTTCTTGGCTCGCCGCCTTTTTCACCGCAGGCACCACGTCTTTGAAATCCCAGTCCGTCACCCGGATCTGCCCCAAACGTCTCAGCGATCGCGCAAACTCAAATTCTTCGATGTCCGTGTTCAGCAACGCCATGAAGTCCCATTCGGTGACTTGGATTTCCCCGAGCTGCTTGAGCGACCGGGCGATCTTAGAACGGCGTTTCGGCATGAACGTTCTCGAACATGTAGCCTCCGGGCACATTCCCCTCAATCCAAAAATCAGGCTTTTCTGCTGGATGCTGCCCGAGGCGATCAAGCTAGGGTGAGCCAAGAATCAACTACACACGAGTGACGGGACGACTGACATCCTCGACAGCGCGTCTGACACGCTCGACAGCGCATCTGACACGCCCGACGTCGGGTCTGACACGCTCGACAACGCGGCTGACACGCCCGACCAGCGATGTGGGGTGATCGACAGCGAGGGGCGCATGGCCGACGGACCCGCAGGAGTGCTCGACAGGATGAGTGACCGCAGAAATAAGCAGGCTCACACGCTCGACGCCGTTTCTCGCCCGGGCGGCAAGGGCGTTGACACGCTCGACAACAGGCAGCATCGGCTCGACGGAACGGGACGACGTGGGGTAAATTACCGAATCGCCAACAGTGCGAATTCTTTGTGATGCACCGCTAACTGTTGCAAACGGACGGTCGTAAATCCCATTTCCCGCAGCGCCGCGATCCACACTGGCTTCTCCGCCACCTGCGCCAGATCGGTCAGTTTCAAGGTGATCAACACCCCGCGGATGCTCGGAGCCATTTTGCAAAATCTGGCACATTCCTTGAGCACCACTTCCGGGGATTGATTCATGTCGGACATAAACCACGTCACGCCTTGGCCGAGATCGCGCTTGCTAACCAGCGCCGCAGGTTTCCGGCAATGGTAAAACCACGGCCTACCCACCGACGTGGCTTCACGGTCAGTGATCCCGGATTCCATCACCACCGCTGCCATCTTCGCCGGGTCCACGCCGATGACTGACACACCACGATCCAGCAGCGCCAGCACCACCCCACCCGGCGCACAACCCAGTTCCACCACGATGTCCTTGCTCGTGATTTCTAAATCAAAAAACCGCGCGGCCTCCTCCAGTTTCAACCACGCCCGCGATGGCGACCGCTCCGTCATCGCGATCCCCGAGTCCCCTGCCGGATCTGGACTGAGAAACCGCCGATGCCGATGCACCCCGGTCCAGAATTCTCCCTCGCCCAGCTCCACCACCGTGCCGATGAGTTCACCCTCGGGCGGCCTCACCACCCCACCGGCCTGATTGACTCCCTGCATTTTCCGGTCGTGAAACTTCGCGTGATGGATCACACCCGCGTCGCCCAGTCGCTCCACCGCCGCCTCTCGAGTGGCGAATTTCCCTAACGAGAGACACAACCGCCGCGCGCAGGCCAGCTCCACCTCCAGCGAGTCCAGCGAGAACGGGCCCTCGGTCTTGAAGGTCACAAACCCGCGCCGTTGATAACTGGACCGCCAACGCAGGCCCATCGCCCCCACCTCCAGCTTCAGTGCCTTTTCCGACCCCGGATTCGTGAGGGTAAATAGAAATTCCGTCGCGATTGGTTTCATCATTCATCCACGGCAGCACCCTGCCACTCGTCTCCACAGACTAGAAATCCGCCCCCGGCCCGCAAGCCGCAAAGTGGTCGCGAGTTTCTG
This sequence comes from Luteolibacter sp., assembly GCA_043766715.1. Taxonomy (GTDB): domain Bacteria; phylum Verrucomicrobiota; class Verrucomicrobiia; order Verrucomicrobiales; family Akkermansiaceae; genus Luteolibacter. The sequence goes on along the minus strand of JAYUHS010000151.1, from coordinate 21,944 downwards.
CGCGAAGGGTGACTCAATTTCAAATCCCATCCCCCGGCGGCTTGAGGAATTTTTCCGTTGTTTCCAAACCCACTGCCGTGGCTACGCTGCCGCCATGCCGAGGGAACGCGATCCTGACGAACCGAAAATCTACTTTTTGCCGAATTTAATGACGGCCCTCAATCTCACCTGCGGATTCTTCGCGGTGCTGATGATTTTCAAGGGACTCATCGAAGTGCAGAAAAACACCGGCGAACTGCCACTGACGGCGAAGGAGTATTACGAAATTTCCCGGCGCTACTACGAATACGCGATTTTGCTGATTTTCGGCTCGTGTTTGTTCGATCTGCTGGATGGCCGCTTGGCACGGCTCGGCGGTCAAGAATCGCCCTTCGGGAGGGAGTTCGACTCGCTTGCAGACATCATTTCCTTCGGCATGGCTCCGGCGATGCTACTCTCGAAAGCCGTGCTTTTCCCGCTGCAAGCCAACATCGGCTGGGTCATCGCGCTGATCTATCTAGTCTGCGGGGCGATGCGCTTGGCCCGCTTCAATTGCCTCGCAGCACTACCGAAAAAACCCGGCGCTTCCACTGATTTCCGCGGCCTGCCGATCCCTATGGCAGCGGGCTTCATCGCCTCGCTGACGTTTCTGTTGATCGATCTCTATAAAACCGACCACGAGCTCCAACTCGGTGTTTGGAAATACATCCTCGCCGGGGCGATGCTTGGGCTCTCGCTGTTAATGATCAGTGACGTGCGCTATCCGAGTTTTAAGAAAGTGGGCTGGAAAACGCGCGGAACCTTGGGTGCCATCGTCATCGCACTGTTGTTGGTTTTCGCCACGATCCAGTTCCGCTACGTGATGCCGGTGGTGCTATTTAGCCTGTTCCTGCTTTATGGATTCATCCGCCCGTGGGTTTCCCAGAGGCTGCGGAAGGAAATCGAGGTGGAGATGGATGTGGACGAGGAGACGGCCCAAACACTTGCGGATGAGGCACAAAAAGCACCCTGAGCATGGCTGAATCCCGAAAACGGCCCGTCGTGGTCACGCTGTTCCTCGTTCTGCTGCCGCTGTGGCTGCTCGGGTCGGGCGGTGCTGCGCTGTGGTATTATTTCCACCGCGAGAAGAAGCAGGCGCTCGTCGAGCAATTGCGTTTCATCCAAGCGGTGTCCACGCCACTGATGGCGGATGATTTGAAAAAAATCGTCGAAGTCATCGGTGAACGGAATGTCTCGTCCGCCACCGCTGCGGCTAATTTATCCCGAACTGCCGCCATGATCGAAGGACTGCTCGGTTCCTCGAACACCGGTTATGCGGTCAAGAAATCCAACGGCCCGGCGGATTGGCCGATCCTCCAAGTGACACTCACGGCAAAAGATCCCGCCGCGGCGGCGGTCTGGGTGTTCACTTCTTATGACAGCCGCGCCGGATCGCCAGGAGCCGAGGCGAATGCGACCGGTCTCGCCGCCACACTGGCTGCGGCGCAAGCCCTCGCCGGGGACACGCCGAAGTTTCCCGTGCATTTCGTCTTCGTTCCCCACGCGAACGACCTCGGGTCTCCCGTCTTGGAAACCGCCACTAAGCTCCGTGCGTTAGTAAAATCCGCCGGAATTCCCAAGGCTGTTCTCTGCGTGGAGGCCATGGGTGCGGGTGAACCTCTATGGCTATCATCGCGCGAGGTTTCCGCCACTCCGCTCGGTCTCATTTCCGGCCTCGGTGCGGTTTACGGCGCGGAAGTCGTATGTCTGGGCGATGACACAGACCTCGCTAGCACGCTTTTTGAAATGGGCCTACCTGCCGTGCGAGTTTCCACCCGGACGATGTTAACCCCTGAGGAGCCGGACGAAAAACTACCATTTACCCCGACGGTCGCCGCTGCCACTGGCCGTCTGATCGAGCTGATCCGGCGTTGCGACGCGAAGTGAGAATCCTGCCCCGCTAACATTCTCGGTTGCAGATTCCCTGATGCGGTCCAAAATCTCCCGAGGCCCAATTCTGCGGCCCACCCACTTTTCAATGCGCCCCACCGACCTTGAGCCTACCTTCATTTCCCATGCTCCCGGCTACTGGTCGGACCAAGCCACCGACTCATGGGATGACCACCGCTGGCAACTGAGAAACCGCGTGGACTCGCTCGCGGATCTTGATGCCCGCTTAAATCTCACCGACGAGGAACGCGCCGGAGTCCTCCTCGCCGGCACCAAGCTGGCGATGGCGATCACCCCGCATTTTTTCAACCTCATCGACCGCGATGACCCGAACTGCCCGATCCGCCGCCAAGTCATCCCACGGATCGAAGAAGGCTGGAATGCGCCCGAGGAAATGGCAGATCCCTGCGGCGAAGACTCCCACATGCCAGTGCCAGGCCTCGTCCACCGCTATCCAGACCGTGTTCTGTTTCTCGTCACTGACCGCTGCGCATCTTACTGCCGCTACTGCACTCGGTCACGGGTCGTTTCCGGCGTCGGTGAACAGCACTTAGAAACTCAGTGGGAACCGGCATTCAAGTATCTGGAAAAGCACACCGAAATCCGCGATGTCTTGCTTTCTGGCGGTGATCCCCTGTTATTTTCCGATGATCGCTTGGATAAAATCCTAACTCGTCTGCGGTCTATCCCGCACATCCAATTCGTCCGGATTGGCTCACGCATTCCCATTTTCCTACCGCAGCGGATCACCCCGGAGCTATGCACCATGCTGAAAAAGCACCACCCGCTTTTCATCTCCATCCACACCAACCATCCCCGCGAACTCACCACCGAAGTCCGCGACGCTCTCGGTCGTCTCGCCGATGCAGGCATCCCACTTGGCAATCAAAGTGTGATACTACGTGGCGTGAACGACAGTGTGGAAGTCCAGAAGGCACTCGTCCAAAAGCTGCTGATGTGCCGAGTGAAGCCATATTATCTCTACCAGTGTGACCTCATCACCGGCTCATCCCATCTGCGGACCCCGGTCGCGGAGGGAGTCGCGATCATCGAAGGTCTGCGTGGCCACACCACCGGCTACGCCATTCCCCAGTTCGTCATCGACGGCCCCGGCGGTGGTGGGAAAATCCCGATCAACCCGAACTACGTCATCGACACCGCGTCCGGGCGGATCACGCTGCGAAATTTCGAGGGCGACGTCTTCGAGTATCCCGACCCCACGCCGATCCCCGCTACGGATTTAGAAAAACTCCACCACCAAGCACTCAGCCGCGCGACCTGAGCCACCGTGAGTGGCTTCTTGCACTTGGGGGGTGATTGATAGAAGATCCCGCTCAGTGGAAGAATTTTTGACACCCGCCGCTCACACCCATGACGGCTTTTTCAAGGCCGTGTTCTCGCAGCCCGAGCACGCAACGGCGTTTTTCAAAAGTCACCTGCCCGCTGCCGTTTCAGCCCAGATCGACTGGTCCACGCTGGTTGTCCTTCCCGGTGATTTCGTGAAAACAAGTCTCCAGCAAGTGCATTCAGACCTGCTATTTTCCGTAATCATCGGTGCTAGAGAGACCCTACTCTATTTGCTCTTCGAGCACCAGAGCACCCCAGATCCCGCGATGCCGCTGCGGCTGCTGGGATACATGACTGAGATTTTTAATCAACATCACCAAAAACACGGATTCCCACTGCCGGCCTTGCTTCCATTCGTCATCCACCAAGGGCCGCAGCCGTGGAATGTCTCGACGGATTTCGAGACTCTCTTCGCACTGCCAGACGACCTCGCGACCGAATTGCTCCCCTTCCTGCCGAAGTTCAGACACGCGCTGCTTGATCTCACCTGCTACGATCCAGCCACCGCCGAACATGACACCCGGCTGCGGGTCGTCTTGCAATTGATGAAACTCGCCCGAGAAAAAGAACTACTACGCTTTTTCCAATGGCTCGCTAATTTTTCCGCGAACGACCTTCCCAACAATCTACTTGGCTTGTTGCTGCTCTACGCACTTCATACCGACAGCGAACTTGACGCGAAAGGGATTTATCATACCCTCTCAAGCAATCCTGAACTTGAAATCAATCTCATGTCTGTCGCTGAAAAACTGAGAGCCGAGGGCCGTGTGGAAGGCCGTGTGGAAGGCCGTGTCGAGGGCCAAGAAAGAGGTCTTTGGATCGGTAAAATTCAAATACTACAGGAATTCCTAAATCTACCGGTGCGTCTCAGCGCCGATTTGGCCGCGATGACTGTGGAGGAACTAGAGCTAAACCACTGGCAGCTTCACCGGGATTACCAAGCTCGGTTCAAGCGCTGATTCTTTTCCACTTCAATTCATAGGGTCGGCCCCGTGAATACGTCCGAGCGCCATTCGGCTTGCCCTCGTGCGGTGGGTCCATAGCATTTGCAGCTTCCTAAGCTCTGTCGCTACAATGCTCTCATGAACCGTATTTTTGTCGAAAAAAAGACCGGACACCACGCCGAGGCTCGCCACCTCCTGCATGACCTCCAAGAGTCCCTCTTACTTCCTGGGCTAAAAGGCGTCCGCATCGCCCAACGTTATGATATTGATGGGCTTACCGATGAGGAATTTTCCTCGGCTGTGCGTCTTATTCTGTCTGAGCCACAGGTGGATACGGCCTCAGCGACGCTCGCCATCTCGGAAAATGAGACGAGTTTCGCCGTAGAATTTCTCCCCGGCCAATTTGACCAGCGTGCCGACTCCGCAGCACAATGCTTGCAGATTCTCACCGGCAAGGAGCGGCCACTCATCGCTTGTGCCAAGATCATCGTACTCGAAGGCTCGCTCTCTGCGGATGAAGTTCAGCGCGTGAAATCCTACGTCATCAATGCCGTGGATTCGCATGAGGCATCGATGGACTTTCCCCTGTCACTGGAGCCAATCACTCATGAACCCGCCGATGTCGCGATCCTCTCCGGCTTCGCCTTACTCGATCCACTTTCCCTTCGCAAGGACCTCGGTCTCGCCATGTCTGCGGAGGACGTGGCCTTTTGTCAGAACTATTTCCACCATGAGGAAAAGCGCGACCCGAGCCTGACGGAAATCCGGATGCTCGACACCTACTGGTCCGACCACTGCCGCCACACCACCTTTCTCACGAAAATCAACGAAGTCACCTTCGGCGAAGGCACCGACTGCGTTCAACGCGCTTGGCAGACTTACCTCACCACCCGCGAGCAGTTGGGTCGAAACGACAAGCCGATCACGCTGATGGACATCGCCCTCATCGGCATGCGTGAGTTGAGAAATTCCGGCGAACTTGATAACTTGGAAGTTTCCGAGGAGGTCAATGCCGCTTCGATCGTCGTGCCAGTATCCATCGATGGAAAGCCCGAGGAAGAGTGGCTGGTGATGTTCAAAAACGAGACGCACAACCACCCGACAGAGATCGAACCCTTCGGTGGTGCCGCTACCTGCCTCGGCGGCTGCATCCGCGATCCGCTCTCAGGCAGATCCTACGTCTATCAGGCGATGCGAGTCACCGGCGCAGGAGATCCACGCACCCCCTTTTCCGAGACGCTTCCCGGCAAGCTCCCGCAGAAGAAAATCTGTCAGACTGCCGCCCGTGGCTACTCGTCTTATGGGAACCAGATCGGTCTCGCCACCGGTCAAGTCGCGGAGGTCTATCACTCTGGCTATATTGCCAAGCGGTTAGAAATCGGTGCAGTCGTTTCCGCCGTGCCACGTTCCCATGTCTTGCGTGGGGCACCCGCTCCGGGCGATGTGATTTTACTCATCGGCGGGCGGACGGGTCGTGACGGCGTAGGAGGCGCGACCGGTTCCTCCAAGGAGCACACCGACGCCGCACTCGAAAATTCCGCAGAAGTCCAGAAGGGCGATGCACCCACCGAGCGCAAAATCCAGCGGCTATTCCGCAACCCAGAACTGACGCGCAAGATCAAGATTTGCAACGACTTCGGGGCAGGTGGCATCGCCGTAGCCATCGGTGAGATCGCGCCTTCACTCGTGATCGACCTCGATGCCGTGTCGAAAAAATACGCTGGTCTCGACGGCACCGAACTCGCCATTTCAGAATCCCAAGAACGCATGGCCATCTGTGTCGATGCTGCCGAAATCGCCTATTTCACCGCCGAGTCCGACAAGGAAAACCTTGAGTGTCAACACGTCGCCAACGTCACCGATAGCGGCCGCCTCGTGATGAACTGGCGCGGGAAAACCATCGTGAATCTCTCGCGCGCCTTCCTCGATACGAATGGCGTCCAGCAGAGCACTAAAGTCCACGTCGGCGGAATTTCCAAGCGACCTACCCCTTCCGCCAGACGGCTGATAGAGACGCTCACAGATCTCAACGTCTGCTCCCAAAAAGGCCTTGGAGAAATCTTCGACGGCTCGGTCGGCGCTGGCACCGTCCTATGGCCCTTCGGCGGCGAACGCCAGTTGACACCCCCAGACGCCATGGTCGCGAAACTTCCGCTGCTAGAGGGAAATAGCGACGTTTGCACCTACATGAGCTGGGGTTTTAATCCGGATCTATCCGCCTGGTCCCCCTTCCACGGCGCACTCTACGCCGTCACCGAATCTGTCTGCAAGGCGGTCGCTGCCGGAGCACGGCTGCGTGACATCCGCCTAACGTTACAAGAATATTTCCCGAAACTCGGCACCGATGCCACTCGCTGGGGCCTGCCGTTCGCTGCTCTGCTCGGGGCCTATCAGGCACAATACGGATTGCGTCTAGCAGCCATCGGCGGTAAGGACTCCATGTCCGGCTCCTTCAACGAGCTCGACGTTCCGCCGACGCTCGTTTCCTTCGCCCTCGCCCTAGGGAAAGCTGGACTCGCCCTGTCACCAGAATTCAAGCAAGCCGGCTCGACGATCTCACTGGTGGAGATTTCTCGTGATGCGGATCACTTGCCAGATTTCGAAGAACTCAAGCGAGTCACAGAGGCACTCCACCAGCTCAACGTGGCGGGAAAAATCCTCTCGCTCCACCACATCGGCCAGCCAGGCATCGCCGCAGCACTGGCGAAAATGAGCTTCGGTAACCACATCGGTGCGGAGATCAACGCCTCGCTTGATCTCTCTACCGAGCGCTACTTCGCCTTCCTGATCGAACACCCCGAGCCACTGCCTGCAGAGTTTTCATCGACAGTCCTCGGTAAAACAACGGCCGACGGCACGTTATCTCTCAATGCGGAAACTCATTCGCTCGGGGAGCTGGAAAGTGCTTGGACCGCCACGCTAGAGCCGATCTATCCGACTCAGGTTGAACACGATGCGACACCGATCATCTCCCCTATTTCGATGCCTACCGGCCGTGTGTCGCGCTTCAAGACGGCGAAACCTAGAGTCCTGATCCCTACATTTCCGGGGACTAATAGCGAATACGATTCTGCCAAAGCATTTCGCGAGGCCGGAGCTGAAGCAGAAATTCTCGTTTTCCGAAATCTCTCCGCAAGCCACATCGAGGAATCTCTCACCGCTCTCGCCGCACAGATCCGTCAGTCGCAGATTCTGATGTTCCCGGGAGGTTTCAGCGCAGGGGACGAACCGGATGGCTCCGCGAAATTCATCGCTACGATCATCCGCAACCCGAAAGTGGCGGATGCGATCATGGACTTATTAAATAACCGCGATGGTCTGATCCTTGGAATCTGCAACGGCTTCCAAGCACTCATCAAAACCGGCCTCGTTCCCTACGGCGAGATCCGCGATGCTGCGGAGGAGGCTCCGACGCTGGTGCATAACTCAATCGGTCGCCATATTTCCTGTTACACGCGGACTAAAGTCGTCAGCAGCCTTTCTCCATGGCTCGCTCACAGCACGGTCGGAGAAATCCACCGCTTGCCGGTTTCACACGGCGAAGGGAAATTTTTCGCCTCCGCCTCCGTGATCGCAGAACTGGCTGCGAACGGCCAAATCGCGACTCAATATTGCGATGAAGCCGGCTCGCCCTCAATGGACATCGTCATCAATCCCAACGGCTCGCTAGCTGCCATCGAAGGCATCACCAGCCCCTGCGGTCGCGTCTTCGGCAAGATGGCCCACACCGAACGCAGCGGAAGCTTCGTCGCGAAGAATCTCCCTGGCGAAAAGCACCAACCGTTGTTCAGCGCGGGAGTTGATTACTTTATTTGAGCAATTATCCGCTCAAATTAGCCAATAATCGCTTATTTTGAGTGCAAAATTGCTCAAGTATTTTGCAATACTTGACAATGAAGTGGATATCTGCTCAATTAAGGGCGGAAACGAGCTTTTTGAGCAACTTTCTACTCATCATGATCCGAATCCTCTCCAATCCCCAAATTGAACAAGAGCTAGGAAAGCGCCTCAAGAATCGTCGGCTCGACCTCAACCTCAGCCAAGAGGAGGCCGCCAAACGCAGTGGGCTGTCACGCCGGACCATCACTGCCATCGAAAATGGTGAGGGTTCGACACTCACCACTCTCATCGCGCTCCTCCGCGGGATGAATGCCCTAGACACCTTAGATGATTTCTTACCGGACCCGGGCATCAGCCCGATTGCGATGATGAAGTTGCAAGAAACACCGGTGAAATATGCGTCTAAGCCACGCAGAACTCCCAAGCCGGCCCCTTGGAAATGGGGCGATGAAATGTAATTTTTCCCGATGACTTCCGCCACCATCGAACTCTACGAAACCACCATCGGTGCGGTGACTTGGGATCCGGATCGTGAGTTAGGAGTATTTGAGTATGACCCGGCCTTCCTCGGCAGCGGCATCGAGGTTTCCCCGATCATGCTACCGCTCGGGCCGAGTCGATTTTCGTTTCCGAACTTACCGAGAGAAACGTTCAAGGGGCTGCCCGGACTACTGGCGGATTCACTGCCGGATAAGTTTGGAAATCTCCTGATCGACCAATGGCTGGCCAGCCAAGGCAGGAGGCCCGAATCGTTTGATCCCGTCGAAAGGCTTTGTTACTTAGGGACTCGCGCGATGGGAGCGCTGGAATTCCGCCCTACCTTGCTCGCGGAATCACCACCGGAAACTCTCCATTTAGAATCGCTCATCCAGTTGGCGAATGACGCTCTTGCCTCGCGGGAAAGCTTACACGCTAATCTTTCTCAACCGCCGGAAGCCCTTGCCACCATTCTCCGCGTCGGCACTTCCGCCGGAGGCGCGCGAGCCAAGGCGGTGATTGCTTGGAATCCGAAAACGGGTGAAATCCGCTCGGGTCAAGTGCCGTTTTCACCCGGATTCCAAGCTTGGTTATTGAAATTCGACGGTGTTTCCGCGAACCGCGATAAGGAACTCAACGATCCGCTTGGCTACGGCCGCATCGAATATGCCTATCACCTGATGGCACGGGCCGCCGGGATCACGATGAGCGACTGTCGGCTACTTGAGGAAAATGGTCGTGCCCATTTCATGACACGCCGCTTCGACCGCAGTCCGGAAGGTGGCAAATTCCACATGCAGAGCCTGTGTGCGATGGGCCACTTCGACTTCAACCAAGCCGGGGCCTATTCCTACGAGCAAGCGTTTCAAATCGCCCGATTGTTGGACTTACCGCAGACCGACTTGACTGAAATTTACCGGCGCGCGCTGTTTAATATCCTCGCGAGAAACCAGGACGATCACACCAAGAACATTGCCTTCATCATGGATCGGCGCGGCGGTTGGCGACTCGCTCCGGCGTATGACTTGATTTACGCTTACAATCCGAGCGGTGCATGGACCCACCGCCACCAGATGACCTTCGCCGGAAAGCGGGAAAATTTCACCACCGCCGATCTGCTGGATGCGGCTGGGGCGGCAGATCTCAAGCTCTCCAAGGCAAAAACCATCCTTGAACAGGTGCACATTGCAGTTGCCGATTGGCGTCACCACGCAGCGGTCGCCGAAGTTTCCGCTGAATGGACCGAAGAGATCCTGAGAAATCTTCGCCTCGATTTAAAACCCACGTCCCCGTCACTCTAAAATCCAAACACGGTTTAGCAGAACGCAAGTGGTAAAATTTTGCATCATGGCATAAATTTTGCATCGTTTTTGTGCCGAAATTCTAGGGTTTGTCTGTTACGCCTCTTGCAGACAATGGCCGACGCATTTCTCCATCAATCGCTTTCCCAACAGCAGACTCTTGCGCCACAAATGCGCAAAAGCTTGGAGATCCTGCAAGCCAGCACCTTGGAGCTTTCCCAACTCGTCCGCCAAGCCATGGAAACGAATCCGGTGCTGGAAGATCTGACCGAAAGCGTTTCGCTCGACGAGGAGGGACCGGATCCCGAAGAAGCGGACTCGCTGGATTACATGAATCAAACCGACGACGATTGGCGCGACCGCACGATTCTTGAAGGGAAAAGTTCACCATGGACCAGCGAGGACGAAGAGCGCCGCCAACGGATTTACGATTCCATCGTCGCACCGGAAACACTCCAACAACATTTACAGCGGCAGCTCGATCTCTCCATGGTCGATCCGGAAATTCGCGAAGCTGCTCAAGCGATTTTAGGAAATCTGGATGACCGCGGTTTTCTGGACCTGCCTGCGAAAACACTCGGGGTCCGGATGGGACTGAGACCCGAGCATGTCGAACAAGCACTGGAGTTGGTCCAGTCGTTTGATCCGGTGGGCATCGGCGCGACGGGAATCCCAGAGTCACTTCTACTCCAACTGGAGCGCACCACCGGCAAGGAAACGATCGAATACAAAATCGTTCGCGACCATTTGGAAGACTTGGCCAGAAAGCGCCATCCACAAATCGCGCGAGTTCTCGGCACCACCGTCGAGCGCATCGCCGAAGCCGCCTCAAGGATCGGTCGCCTGACTCCGAACCCCGGTGGCGAGTATGATCCCACAGGAAATCCTTACATTTTACCGGATGTCGTCATTGAGCGTGACGATGATGGGAACTGGTATGCCCACCTTACCGGCGAGCATTTGCCGAATCTCCGCATCAATGATTTTTACAAGGACATGATCGGAAAGACGGGGACCGACGCCAAGGCCCGCCAATTTTTGCGTGACCAGATTCGCGACGGCCGCAGCTTGATTCACGCAATTTCACTACGCCAAGAGACCATTCTCGCCATCGCCCATAAATTGATCGAGCACCAGCCAGCTTTCCTCAACAAGGGCCACCGTTACTTGCGGCCATTGACCATGAACGACATCGCCGACGAACTGAGCCTCCACGCCACCACCATTTCGCGTGCCGTCGCAGGGAAATACATCTTCACACCCCACGGGCTGATGGAAATGCGGGCATTCTTCGCCACGGGCTATCAGACGAGCGACGGCACCGAGGTCTCAAACGCCGGAGTTCGCGAAGCGATCCAACAACTGGTCACCGCAGAAAATCCTGCCAAACCACTGTCCGACGAGTTTTTGATGAAGGCGCTCGACCAGCAGGGCATCAAAGTCGCCCGCCGGACGGTGGCGAAATACCGCGAGCAACTGAGCATCCTGCCCTCACATCTGAGAAAAACTTTCTAAGATCTCCATCAAGGCATTCTCAGTGCGCCTTAATGTCGGCGAAGGTTCGCACTGGGATAATTCTTGTCGAAAGACCGCAAATAGGCGATTCATCCCGAGTCATGCAACGAGCATTTATCGGTTTAGCCGCCATCACCTTCATTTCAATTTCTCCGCTCCATGCGGAATTTCGCACTTGGACTAATTTGGAAGGTGTCAAACTTGATGCCGAATTTGTGAAAGCCGAGGGCGATAACGTCATTCTCCGGCTGCGAAATGGCAAGCTCAGCACCCTCGCCAAGGCCAAGCTCTCAGTCGCCGACCAAGATTTAATCAAAGAAAACAAAGCGACTCCGCCCGCAGCGACCACTCCTGAAACCAAGCCCACCGCCGATGCGAACCGCAAGGCCAGATGGTTGACCAAGATGGACAAGGCCCAAGAACAGTCCAAAGCAACAGGCCTACCCATCCTCGTCCTTTTCACTGGCACCAGTTGGTGCCCTTATTGCATCAAGCTGGAAGAAGCAGTTTTCTCGAAATCCGAGTTTAAAACGTATGCAGATAAAAATCTCGTTTTACTCAAGCTTGAGTTTGGTCCGGGTGGGAGTGCCAGTAATAAGAAGGATGAGATCCTCGCTAAGGAATTCGGAGTCACCGGCTACCCCACGTATTTCCTCACAGACGCCACAGGCAAGCGCCTTTCAAACGGTGGGTTCTCCGAGGGGATCAATCCTGCAAAATTCGCTTCATGGGTCACCGCGGCGGTTCCAAAAAAATAAGTGGCCCCTTGGGTAGCCTTCCAAGTTTTCACTCCAGCATGGATTCCAGCTCCTCCATGCTCCAGCCCGCCGCGTCGCCTGCACCCGTCTCATCGATTGCTGAGGCGAGTTCGCGTTTCTTCGCTTGGAGGCGGACGACCTTCTCCTCGACCGTTCCGCGGGTGAGAAGTCGGTAAATGGTGACCGGGCGGGTTTGGCCGATCCGATGTGCACGGTCGGTCGCCTGAGCCTCTGCTGCGGGATTCCACCACGGATCGAAGTGGACCACTGTATCGGCAGCGGTCAGGTTCAGTCCGTAACCACCCGCCTTGAGACTGATGAGAAAGACGGGCGGACCGTCCGATTGCTGGAATTTATCTACCAACTGTTGCCGATTCCGCGTCTGTCCATCCAGCCGTAAACTCTCCCAACCCCGCTCAGAAATACATTTCTCAATTTCCCGTAACTGTGTCTGGAACTGACTGAATATAAGCATTCGGTGATTTCCATTTACCGCCTCTTCGATCAATTCCAACAACCGATTGAGCTTCGACGAGCGACGAGATACCAACAGTTGATTGAATCGTTCATTTTTAAGGAGAGCAAGGTCGCAACAAGTCTGCCTCAAGCGCAGCAGAGCGGTGAGCATTTGCATCCGTGCTGCGCCTTTATTTCCCGAATCAGAGATGGCATCCACTCGTTTCCGCCCCTCCACCAGCAGCTCTTTATAAACTCCTTGCTGATCGGGACTTAGGTCACAAAATTCATCGATGAATAACTTGGAAGGCAGCTCCGGCGCCACTTGCTCTTTAGTTCGCCTCAGTAGAAATGGAGAAATTTTAAGCCGAAGACGTTCGATTACCGCCCCGGCTGATTCGCCGATTGCCAACGGTTGTTCGTAACGATCTTTAAAATCTTCCCGGCTTCCAAGCCAGCCCGGCTGTACGAAGCGAAAAATGGACCAGAGATCCTTCACCCCGTTCTCAATAGGCGTCCCTGTGAGTGCGATCCGGCACGTCGCTTTCAACTTGGAGACGGCCTTGGCATGATCAGTATCTGGATTCCGCATCAAGCTGGCTTCGTCCACCACCACGGCCCGGTAATCCTGCTTGAGATGATAGGCCAGATCGCGGGCTAGAGTTCCATAACTGGTGAGAATCACATCACCCGGCTGAACTTTCTCCCGTTCCGAATCTCGACCCGTTCCATGAAGAATCCTGACCGTCCGACCTGGGGCAAATCGAGCAAACTCGGCCCGCCAGTTTCCTAGGAGCGAAGCGGTAGCCACCACCATCACCACTCCAGAATCATCGACTTCATCTTGAAACACGCGTTCGATTAAAGCGATCGTTTGCACTGTCTTACCGAGGCCCATATCATCTGCCAGCAGGACTCCGCCGAATCGCTGAACCCGATCAAGCATCCATCCAGCACCCAGTGCTTGATAAGGACGTAATTCTGCACATAAAGTAGCCGGAGGATCAAAGACAAATATATCCTGCTGACTATTGACTGTCTGTGATTTACTAATCTTATTCCGGATTTCTCGGATCAGCTCTCCCGAGCGAGCTGAAGCCATAAAACAACCATTTTCTTGGCGTAAATCGAGGTCAGAAAACAATGGGTCAATGAGATTCGCGAGATCATCGGAAATGATTAGCCTTCGCTCACCCAACTGCTTCGAGCCACTGCCTGCTCTCAGTAAACGACGCACTTCTGCTGCTGGCACCGAGATTCCATCACTTGTTTGAAACGAAAGATCGAAACTTAACCAATCTTCTCCTGAGCCGAGAATTTCGATTTGAGGGGAAACCACCGCTACCTGTTTCTGGACGTGAGCGAATCGCTCACCCTCTAGCACCGCCCACTCCTTGCGAAGAAGCGGTAGGGATTTGGTGAGGAAGGCTAAAACGGCAGGCTCACCTTTCATGACCCAACGCCCGCTTGAAAAATTCTCTACGGCGAAGCCTGCTTTCATCAAACGCCGGGTAGCTTGCTCCTCCTTGCTCAGATCTCTGACTTCGCAATGCTCGCCGGTGAGTCGCGGCAGCCCCTCTACTTTCCCCAACCCCGGTGGAACCGGCGCGGCGGAGCCATAGCGCACCGCGAGTTGTGCTTCTAAGTGCTGGAGCGAACCCTCCAACGTGAGTTCGAAAACGGCAGGCGCTTGGACAAAGTGGAGCGTGTCCAACCACGATCCTTCCGGGAAATGCAGCCACTCTTGCCAAGAATCGAGATGGTTGAAGAATCGTTGAGTTGGAATTTCTACGGATTTCCCCGCCGCGAGTTCGGCGAAAGTGGAGGCAAGATCCGCTGGAATACTCCCCTCACCCACTCGCGTGATCGAGTCCTCGGTAATTTGCCAAAACGAGCCACCGATGCCAGTCCAGACTCCGGAGGCCGGATCGGGCACAAGATGAATGTAATTCAGACGGTGTTCTGCCTCAACAAGTTGTAACTGTTTACCCGAGCGAATCTGAATCGATAACCGATCCTTTCCTGCCGCCAGTCGCGGATGATCTGCGATGGATTCGAGAAAGGAAGGGACACGCGCCCCGTCAAAATTCAGGCTGAGGATCGACTTGATCACCACACCCTCCTTCGCCAGCCAGGCACTCAGCCGGTCGTCAGCCGGAGAAATTTCTTCGCCCGTGGCGAGGGCGAGGGTCGCTGCAAATTTCCCCCGAGTCAGAGCGTCACGCCAATTCAGGGGCAGCAGAACTTGCCACGGAACGGCAGGCACTTGAAGAGGGATGGGTTTTTGAACGGTCGTTTGAATCGGCTGCGTGACTCTGACAGGCTTCAGGGTGGCCAGCCCAGTGGCGACGGCGTGGCAGCAGAACGAGCCCGACCGTTGATTGTCGGAACAGGGGCAGTTTGTGTCGAGATAAGTCGGAGATTTCACGACCACGCTGACTTTCATCAGCCGCTTGCCCATCCTTACGGTGCCCTGCCAACTCGCAGCACCGGTGGTCACTTCCACCACCATGCCGCTATCCAAAAGAGATTTCCCCTCCTTAAATGCCTGCCACGAGGCCGCTTTCCGTAAAATTTCCTCCGTCCACCCGCTCATATTGGAGCGAGTGTTTCCGGGCAACGAATGAATGCAAGTGCGGAGCAACCTACACGGATCGATCCATTCAGAGCTCGCCTTCGATCAAATCTTCGAGCGTCTGCCGCTTGCGGATCACGGTGGCTGTCTCGCCCTCGACGAGGATTTCCGCAGGCAGTGGCCGCGAGTTGTAGTTTGACGCCATGGCAAATCCGTAGGCTCCAGCCGACATCAACGCGACGTGATCTCCCGGTTGGAAATCCGGCAGCGGGCGGTCTTGGCAAAAGAAATCGCCGCTCTCGCAAATCGGCCCGACGACATCGACCTTGAGCCGCTCGCCCGAAAGAGGCTCGCCGAGGGGAACTATTTCGTGATGCCCCTCGTAGAGCGCTGGCCGGATGAGATCGTTCATCCCTGCATCTACAATTTTAAAGGTCTTCGCAGAGCCGCGCTTCTCATAAAGACACTGAGTCAGCAGGACACCGGCGTTCCCGACGATCAAGCGGCCAGGTTCCAAGAGGATCTTCAAGCCGAGGTCTTTCAACCGAGGGACCAGCTCTTCGCCATACCGTGCGATCGTCAGCGGCCGCTCTTCCGTGGGCTGGTTTTCCCACCAATCGGCTGAGGCGGATGCGAGGGATTCTTGGTAAATGATGCCGATGCCGCCACCGATCGACCAGAACTCGATGCCGTATTTTTCTTTGAGTGAAACAACCAACGGCGTGACCTTTTCCACCGCTTCGATGAACGGCGCGATGGACGTAAGCTGCGAGCCGATGTGCATTTGTAGGCCACGGAGTTTGATATTTTTAAACTCCCGCGAGGCCCGTTCGTAGAGATCCGCGATGGCGGTAAAATCCACTCCAAACTTGTTCTCCGACTTGCCGGTAGAGATATATTTGTGGGTTTTCGCGTCCACGTTTGGATTCACCCGGACCGCCGCCGGGGCGATCATGCCGAGTTCGCCGGCGACCTTATCGAGGTAGCGGAGCTCTTCCTCGCTCTCGACATTGAACGAGTAGATTCCTTTTTCGAGCGCATAAACGATTTCGTCCCGAGTCTTGCCGACACCTGCGAACGTGCAATGCGCCGGATCACCACCCGCCTTGATGACGCGGAAAAGTTCGCCGCCAGAAACGATGTCGAAGCCCGCACCCTGCGTGGCGAGAAGGCGGAGAACGGAGAGATTAGAATTCGCTTTTACCGCGTAGGCCACCTCGTGATCCACGCCGTTGAGCGCTGCATCAAGTCGCTTAAAATGGTCGATGATCGTGCCGCCTGAATAGACATAAAGAGGCGTGCCATGTTCGGCAGCCAAGGCAGCAAGCTCGACGTCTTCGCAGAAAAGTGAACCGTTTTTGTAGGAAAATCCATGCATCGCGCGACGGAACTAGCCTCGAATCCGGTGGTGGTAAAGAGAAGAACTTGAACGATGAGGGTGGGCTTGGGTGATTTTAGGAAAAAATGAGATTGCCCCAGCGGAATGTAGCGACGGCCACAGGGTGAGCGAAGCTTGCACTTTTCACAACGGTCTTCCAACGTCTCCTTGCAATGCCCCTGCTCGACGTCCGGAACCTCACCACCCGCTTTCACACCCGTAACGGCGTCGTTCATGCGGTGGAAAATGTTTCCTTCTCGGTCGATCCCGGGCAGACGCTCGGCATCGTCGGTGAGTCGGGTTCGGGGAAATCTGTGACCTGCTACTCGCTGCTCGGGCTGATCCCCCAGCCGCCCGGTCGGATTCATAGCGGACAAGCGATTTTCGATGGCCTCGACCTACTCAAGATCCCGGAAAAACAGCTCCGTAACATCCGGGGTAAGCGGATTTCCATGATTTTCCAAGACCCGATGACCTCGCTCAACCCATTCATGAAAGTGAGTGCCCAACTGACCGAGCCGCTCGCCCTTCATGAAAACTGCCACGGCAAGCCAGCACTTCACCGTGCCATCGAGGCGCTTGCCGAAGTTGGAATCCCGGATCCAGAAAAGCGCATCCATTCCTATCCGCACGAATTTTCCGGCGGCATGCGCCAGCGAGTGATGATCGCCATGGCCCTGATCACCCGCCCCGAGCTGCTCATCTGCGACGAGCCGACGACCGCACTCGACGTCACCGTGCAAAAACAAGTGCTCGACCTCATCCGCGAGCGTCAACGGGACCTCGGCACGGCGGTCATTTTTATCACCCATGATCTCGCGGTGGTCTCGGAAATGTGTGACAAAATCAACGTGATGTATGCCGGGCGCATCGTCGAAAGTGCGCCGAAAACCGAGCTTTTCCGCCGCCCGCTGCACGCCTACACCCGCTCGCTCCTGAAATCCATTCCCGCGAGCCATCCGAAAGGTGAGCCGCTTTACACCATCCCCGGTTTACCGCCGGATCTTTCTCATCCGGCTTCCGGCTGCTCATTCCAACCGCGGAACCGGCTTGGAAAACCCGACCTCTGCCTCACGGGAAATTCCCCGCCACTGGACGAAATCGAACCCGGCCATTTCGCCCAAAATTGCCCCGGCTGCTTGGCGACCGCAGACCCTTCAGTGGCCTGAATCCCGCGCCAACATTTCTGCCTCTTCCTCGTGCGAGTGGATTTGTAAGGAAACTTGCACCCCTTCACGCTCTGCCGCAGCCTTCAACACGCTGCGGATTGCAGATGCCGTGAAACCATTCCGACCGATCAGCATCGCCACATCTTGCCTTGCGAGTATCAGCTTGAACCGCAACTTCTTGGGTCCTAACTCCGTTACTTTTAACTGCGCTTGGCTCGGTTCCTCGATCAAATTTACGGCTACATATTGGAGGAAATTCTTCAAGCGATCCGTCACTACTTGCATCATGATAGGAGGTTGTGCCGTGTTACCTCATACTGCAAGTCAAGGATGCGGTGCTGCGTCTGTCTCCACCTAGCCGATACGCCCGCCCCACTCAGCCATAGTCGCTCACGCCAGTAATTTTTAAGATTCGTCTCACCCAACAATCAAGGAGGGCGATTACCCTCCTTGATGTTGAACTCCCAAAATTTATTCGGCGCTATATAAGGAATAAGTAACCGATTTCGTGGTTACATTCGGTCCATTTACGGTGACCTTCGAGAATATCAGCGTCCCGCCCGTTGGGTTTCCATTATTGTCTCCTTGCGTATCCTTGAAAATCACCGCGCCTCTGGCTGCCTTCTTCCCACCAATGGGGAAATTGTCGTAGTTGTTCAGGGATGCCGTGGAGGCAGCCTTATCGAAAGGAATGGAAAATCCAGGTCCGGTCAGTTGGCCTTTTCTGCCAATGGTGAACTTGACGATTTGATTGACTTTAAATTTCGGCAAACCTGCCGGAATCGTTTTTCCGCCGGTGACTGTGGTGCCCACTTGGGTGGCGGAAGCGATACCCACCACTTTCAGAGAAAATGTCTGTTTAGCGGTGAATCCTCCGAATGTCGAGCCAGCGCCAACGGCTTGAGCTTGGGTGGCGGGAAAAAGCAATACGCAGCAACCGATCGTGTTGATTATTAGTGATTTCATGAGATTTTTTTCTGAGTCAAGCGACGATTAGCAATGCCATTTCGCATCGGCAAGACGAAAATTTTTGGGTCGTAAAACTAGAATTGGTTTCAGGCGATCAGCCCAAAAAAATCGGGTAAATAGGTTCCGAATTTTGAGCATGTTTGGGAAAGTGAGTTACGTTAGACCTGCTTTAATTTGATCTTCATCGACATCAATCTCACTTGCAGGCCGGAGCATCCGATTTCACGCTGCGGCGACTTGATCTTCTATGAAATTTCACGACTCCCACCTTTCTTACTGCACGAATATTCACCCGGCGGAAACGTGGGAAATGACGATGGAGGTCTTGGCCACACACGTCCTCGCCGTTCGTGATCGATTGAGGGCCAGCGAATTGCTGGGTGCTAGTGAGTCATTTGCCATCGGGCTACGGCTGTCGGCAGTGGCGGCGCGGGAATTGCTGGAAGGTGAGCACTTGGCGAATTTTAAAAAATGGCTGGAGAAAACGAACACTTACGTTTTCACAATCAATGGTTTTCCCTACGGCAGTTTCCATGGGACACGGGTGAAAGAGCAGGTGTTTAAACCCGACTGGACCGACCGGGCGCGGCTGGAATATACACAGGATCTTTTCCGAATTCTCGCCGTCATCGCGAGGCCGGGGACCGGTGCCTCGGTCTCGACTCTGCCTGGATCACACAAGACATTCTCCGCCGCAGACGAGCCGATTCGGCAACATTTAATCGAGTTGGCAGGGTGGCTTGAAAATCTCGCTGTGGAAACCGGCCATGATTTCCACCTCGGACTGGAACCTGAGCCGCTTGGGCATTTCGAAAACACTGCGGAGACACTGAAGTTTTTCGAGGAACTGCACGAGGATGCGCCTGATTCAGCGATCCTTCAGCGGCGGATCGGGCTCAACTACGATGCTTGCCATTTCGCACTGGAATACGATCCGGCAGGCTGGGCACTGGATGTCTTGACCGAGGCAGGAATCCGAATTTCAAAAATCCACCTGTCCAGCGCCCTGTCGCTCGATCCGGGTGATCCAGCCGCGTTGAGAGCGATCCGTGCCTTCGACGAACCGGTGTATTTCCACCAAGTCCTGCTGCGTGGGGGCGATGGCACGATCACTCGGTTTCCTGATTTACCAGAATTCTTCGCTGCGGTGGAAAACGGAACAGTAGATCCCGCACATTTTTTGGAAATGCGGGTGCATTTCCACATCCCACTCGATGCAGAGCCCACCGCGCCTCTTCGCTCGACCCGCGATCAGACCCGTGAGGTTCTCGCATGGCGAAGGGAAAACCCCAGCGCCTGCGAGCACTACGAAATCGAGACCTATACTTGGGGGATGCTGCCAGATGGACTGCGGCGTCCGGTGGAAGCGCAAATCGCCGGCGAATACGCTTGGGTGCTTGGACAATAATCGCGAAAAACCGGACGCGATTGTTGATTTCTACCCTCTCACCCCTCGCCGAAAGGGTAAATATTGCCAACGTCGTCGCTCCGGTATTACCTACCGACCATGTCCGATATTAAAATCACACTCCACACAACCGCTGGCGACATCAACTCCCGGATCTTCGCCTCACAGGTCCCGATCACGAGCGCGAATTTCCTCAACCTCGCTAAGCGTGGCTACTACAACGGCGTGGCTTTCCACCGCGTGATCGCCAACTTTATGGTCCAAGGCGGCGATCCGACTGGCTCCGGTTCCGGTGGACCTGGCTACAAGTTTGCCGATGAGATCGACCACTCGCTCAAGCACTCCAAGCCCGGGATTTTCTCTATGGCAAACGCCGGGCCGAACACCAATGGCAGCCAATTTTTCATCACCCATCTCGCCACCCCGCACCTCGACGGTAAGCACGCCGTCTTCGGCGAGGTCATCACTGGCCAAGATGTGGTGAATAAAATCGCCAAGGGTGACAAAATTAACTCAATCACCATCCACGAGGACACCACCGCGCTGTTCGAGTCCCAGAAGGACCACGTCGAGCACTGGAACTCGATCATGGACCGCTGATCGAGGCTGGAAACTGAGATGATTGGGTAACCACTCGTCCACGAAAAATGGCCGGTCGGTGTGGTTGGAAGGGTATCACCTCATGCCCATTTCGATCCACCGACCGGTTCTTTTTTACCAAGAAATGCTGGTCCCAGGGCAAATCCATCCCGCTCGACATCAGACGGCGCTCGGTCATTCTCCTCGCTCAATTACCATCACTCAACTTTATGTCAGAATTTCTCGTCATCCCGCGCCACGACCACGACCAACTCGTCATCAAAGCCTATCAATCTCACGGTTACACCGCTGACGAAGCAGGAGAAGGAGCAAAACTCGCCGCCGAAGCCGCACGCCACGGCATCCGCACCCACCATGCGCTCAAGGCCCTCCACCTCGACCACCTCTTCGGCTCCAAGGTCGGCGGCTGCATCCCGGGCGCGGAAATCGAAGTCTTACCCTCCCGTTTCCCTGCCTCCGAACGCTGGAATGCGAACAAAAAACTCGGTCAGTCCGTTGCTTACCGCGCCATTGATCGCGCCATCGAACTCGCCGACCAATACGGCATCGCGCAGATCGCCGTAGACAACTGCTTCCACTACCTCTGGGGCGGCGGATACGTCATGGAAGCCGCAGAACGTGGCTACTACGCTTACACGAATTGCACCTCGACGCTGGCCGAGGTCGTGCCTTTCGGCGGAAAATTCCCCACCCTCGGCACCAATCCCCACTCGTGGGGCATCCCTGCTTGGGAGTCCGGCGGCGCACCCATCGTCATGGACTGGGCCACCGCCACCGTCGCCATGGGTCGCGTCCAAGCCTTGAAACGCGAGGGCAAATCCCTGCCACCCGGTGCCGCAGTCGATCACGACGGCCAGCCCACCACCGACCCACACCAAGTCGCCGCCCTCCTCCCCTTCGGCGGTCACAAAGGCTACGGCATGTGCCTGCTCAACGAAATTTTCGGTGGCCTCATCGGCGGCTCCATTCCCACCCTCCGTGGCCGCAAACTCGAAACTGCCGGTGAAAAAAACACCGCCGTCTTCTACTTTCAAGTCATCCATCCCGACGCCCTATCTGGTGGAAATTTCGCCCACGGCCGCAGTCAAAAGGACAACCTCAAGGCCGTCATCGACGACGTGCTCGGCCACGGCAATGACGGCGCGATACTCCCCGGCCAAATCGAGCTCGGCTTCCGCAAGCGCTCCGACGCCGCCGGCGGCCTCCTGTTCACCGACGCCGAAGTCGCCGAGTTCAATCAAATCGCTACCGACCTCGGCGAGCCACTCTGGGACACCACCAAGCTCACCCGAGCCTGAG
>JAYUHS010000150.1:0-1384 GCA_043766715.1 Luteolibacter sp. | reverse complement strand
GTGTAGTAGGCGTCTGGGTGCCAGATGGCCTCGCCGGTGGCGGATTTGACGGCCTTGGAGTCGAGGTGGTGGATGTGACCACGGACGAGGCCGTCGATCTTGAGGCGCACGGATTTTTTGTCGGCTGAGACGGTGGCGGCGGTGATTTTCGGCGTCGCTTGATCCACTTCTGGGCTGCCGTAGTCGGCTTGGAAGATGTAGGTGAAGGCGTCCATCGCGTAGCTGGCGGGATTTCCGGCGGTGGCGGGATCGACGGGTGCGGTGAATTTGAGGGTGAAACCGTCGCGGTTGGCGGTCATGGTTTCGATTTCAAATGGGGTTTTACCGGTCCATTTCACGCGTTCGAAGGTGAACGGCTTGCTGCCCCGCGAGGCCCAGCCACGGTTGGAGCCGCCGGCGAAGAGGAGGCCGGCGTCTTGGTCGAGGCGGAGGGGGATGATGCCGGCTTCGAAGCCTTCGAGGAAATGGAAGACGGCGCCTTGGTAGAGGCCGTTGATTTTCTCAAGGCAGACGCGCTGGACTTGCGAGTGGGTTTGCTCGCCGATGTAGAGCTGCTTGGCCCATGGTCCGAATTTCCCTTGGGTCTGATCGCAGGCGATGCCGGTGGGCGATTGGCCGACCTTACCGTGAGGCAGGATGACGGCGGGTGGGATGAAGGCCGGGAACTTGGTGCGCTCGGTGAGGATGCGGGATTTATCCGCGACGTCGGGCTGGTCCGGGAGGTTGGCGAGCTTGGCGAATTTGTTTCCGGCAGGATTTCCTTGGAACGAGCCGGGCTTAAGCCACTTGAGCGAGGACGAGCCGTTCCAGACACCTTGGTTATCGAGGTAAAAGGTATCGCCCTCGGCATTGAAGCCGATCCCGCCGGGCGAGCGGATGCCGGAGCAGGTGGGGATCATTTTGCCGTCTGGGGTGATGCGGAGGCACCAGCCGCGCCAGTCGGAGTCGGCGGTGAAGGAGCCAGTGAGGCAAAGGACGACCCAGATATCGCCATTTTTATCCGGTTCGCTGCCGAAGGCGTATTCGTGGTAGTCGCCCTTGATGCCCCATTCCGAGCTGATGGTCTCGAAGGTGTCGGCGACGCCGCTGCCGGTGGAGTCCTTGAGGCGGGTGACTTCTGGGCGCTGGGTGAGGTAGAGCCAACCGGCCTTCCAGAACATGCCGAAGGGTTCGTGGAGGCCTTGGGCGAATTTTTTCCAAGTGACTTTGGTTAAGTCATCGCCGTAAGCGCCGGAGCAGATCCAGAGGTCGCCACGGCGGGTGGTGACGGCGATTTTTTTCTCAGGCATCAGGGCGATGGAGCCGATTTCCATGACCTCGCCGGGTGGCAGGGGGATTTCCTCGCGGAGGTAGAAATCGGATTGCTGGGCGGCTTGGGTGAGGG
>JAYUHS010000149.1:0-1396 GCA_043766715.1 Luteolibacter sp. | reverse complement strand
GGCGACATGCGGGCATATTTCCAGCTCCAAAAAAAGCTCCGCGCACTTTCCAAGGAGGAACTCATTTCCGCATTAGATGAGATTGTCACCCTAGACCTGCCAAGCGAATCGGTGCAAATGCTCCAGCAAATGTTGCTCGCGCCGCTTTGCGAAGATTACCCAGAGTATGCACTTATCCATTATTATGATCAGATTAGCGACGTAGGTGGGATGATGAACTCACAACTCGCTCGCGCGATGAAGAACTGGGCGGGTAAAGATCCAGCGGCCGCAACGGCTTGGTTCGACCAGCAGATCGCCGCTGGAAAATTCGATAGCAAGTCACTCGACGGCAAAAGCCAGGCACGGATGCAGTTAGAGGGATCATTGATCAGGGCCTTGATTGCGACCGCCCCTGCGGCCGCTGCACTTCGGTTGAAATCCTTGCCAGAAGACCAGCGTGCCGGCGCATTGCAGTCCCACCAAGGTGGCATCGAAGACAAAAACCAGCTCGCGTATGCCAATCTGGTTCGTAGTGGATTGCCGCAGGAAGCTCAGGTCGAGACGTTCAAGCAGGAGGTTTCTAACATAATACGTAGAGGAGAGTACACCGAGGTCAGCGAGTATATGGATCGGATCAAGGCCACTCCTGCGGAACGCTCTGCCTGCATCCAGCTCGCCGCAGAGCAGAAGATCGAACGGCTTTCGTGGAATAGAAAAGTGACCCGTGGGGACATCGATACCATGCGTGACTGGGTGGTCAGCCAAGCTCCGAGCACGACGGAAAAGGTGACTGGTCTCGCGCTTGCCAAGTCCACTCGTGGCAGCAACAAAATGGAATTTTCCGAAGCCGCAGCCCTCGCCACCCAATACCACAAGGCGAGTGGCAATGACGAGTTACTCATCAGTTTTCTAGCGGATTGTGAGGCAGAGCCTCGTTACAAGGAGGAGGCTGCGGTGCTCGCCGCGAAGATTTCCGATGTGAAAAAGCGCGAGGAAATCCTCAGCCGATTCAAATAACCCGCTACCGGATCATGAAAATTTCCATCGCTCTCTCACTTCTCATCCTTGGCCTTGGCTCGGTGCTCGGTTGGCAAGATCACCAGCGGCACGCAAAAGTCCGTGCGAGCCGTGACAAGCTGGTCGCGGAAGCAGCCCAAGCTGGTATCACCCTCGATTCTATTCGAAAGGAGGATGGCCTCCGCGTCACCAAGCGTGAGCGTCAGCACGAAGACAAGGAGGCGGATGCCAAGAACACCGCTGCCGAGTTTATCCGTGTCGCTAAGGAAATGGAGGCCCTCGAGAAAAAAGGTGGCCTGCCCGACAAGGCCACGCAGCAGATGGCTCTCGAGTTCATGGATCGGATGATGGCACTGAATCCTGCCCAATTGAAACTCCTCATCGCCGAGGTCCGTGC
>JAYUHS010000148.1:0-10457 GCA_043766715.1 Luteolibacter sp. | reverse complement strand
AAAAACTCGCAATCGGCATTTCCCCAAAACACGCTCAAGGCCCCGCCAAATCGAGGCTCTGGGAGCAACATGCTCAGGCCGTGGGACGGTAGTGATTTCAAATGAGTCCTACGTTTGTCGAAACCACCTGTGCGATTGTGCTCTTCTACTGAATACCATCCGCTGCGGGGGAGTTGGGGGCAGTTTGATTAGAGTACATTGAACGCCGAAGAGAAGAGCGAGATATCAATACTGATTGCTCTCTTTACTCGGTGTTCATGGTTTCCGAAGAAACAGTCCCACTATCAGAGAGTGGTAGTATGCCCAGCCTCAGAACACCGACGGCTGGACCCACAGTATTGCCGTTCTTGTCCCTAGCGTTTATGGCATCGCCTTGAGGCCGGACGTCACTCGCTCGGCGAGTATTTCGCGAGCAGTTCCTCTGCCTTGGCAGGGACGACGGCCTCATGGAAGTCATCGTTCACCATGCAGACTGGTGCGCTGCCACAGGAGGCGAGGCACTCGGCGAACTCCACGGAAAATTTCCCGCACGGGGAGACGCTGATAGGGTGATGGTGGGAATCGCTGGTGGAGCGGTCGATGCCAGTGAGTTTGGCTAATCGCTCCATTAGCTCGTAGCTGCCGCCCATCGCACACGACAGAGTCCGGCAAACGCGGATATGAAATTTCCCTGGAGCTGACTGGCGGAATCCTGGGTAGAAGGTCACGACTTCTAGCACTTTGATTGGTTCGATGCCGAGTTTTTCCGCCACCCACTCGATGGCTGGGCTGGAAATGTAACCGAAGTGGTGCTGGACGATATGCAGCAGCGGCAGCGTCGCGGAGCGCTTGCTCTCCGGGTAGTGGGAAATGCGTGCGTCAGCCTCTGTTTCCAGTTCTGCGGTGACGGCGAATGGTGGATAAAATTGGCTGCCGGGCGTCTCGTGAGAGGCGACGGATTCTTCGAGCGATGAGACGGACATAAGAGATAGAACGGTGCGGAGACAGGCGTGGGTGGCCTATTTTTTCAAAAGTGTGTCGAGATAATCCATTACCACACCAGGTCCTTGGTATTGTTTATCCACGTAGCTGGCTTTGAGAATCTCGCCGGCGGGATTTGTGAGCACTAGGTTAGGAATACCGGACCCTGGGTGATTGAATTCTTTTTTAAATCGCTCGACCTTCGAAAGCTTGAGCTGCGGCCAACCCATTTTCTTCTCTACGGCGTATTTCTGCATCGAATCCTCATCGCTGTCACTGGTGACTAGGATGACTTCGAACTCAGAATTACCCGGCTTTTTGGCATCGTAAAATGCAACCAGCTTGGGGGTAAACGCTTGGCAGGGTGGGCACCATGAAGCGGTGTAGTAGAATAAATAGTATTTGGTGGGTTTCACCAGCTCCTTGAGTGACGCGAACTTTTTGCCCTTGAGAACTATGAGATTACCGTCGAGTGCCTTGTCGAAAACGCTGGTGTTGAGATTGACGACCACTGGCTTCCATTCGCTCAACCGTTTGGCATCCGCTGCGGATAGATCTGTGGGCTTGATGATAGCGGTCTTACCCGCGCGGGTTTTGAACTCACCGCCGGTAGAAGTCACTTTTTGCAAGTCCAGCTCGGTGGTTTTTCCGTCTTTGTTGGTCCAATTTTCGAACTCCGCGTGGGTCGTGGTGATCCAAGCGAATCCAACGAGTAGTGAGGCTAAAAATTTCATGAGGTGGCGATGATACTTCACCGATCACACTCGCCCATCACAAAATCCAGCGAGCCGAGGATGGCTGGAATGTCGGAAACCATGTGACCTGGAAGCAGCTTGGAAGTGATAGAGAGATTACAGAACGAGGGGCTGCGAATCTTCAAACGATAAGGCACTCCGCCGCCCTTGGAATGGATGAAGAAGCCAAGCTCGCCCTTAGGATTTTCGGCAGCGAAGTAAACTTCACCCGCCGGAGCATCGATGCCTTGGGTGGAAATAATGAAATGGTGGATCAGCTCCTCCATCGACATCGCGACCTTTTCTTTATTCGGCAGCATGCTCTTCGAGTCTGCGAGATTCACCGGGCCGTCTGGCATGGTGTCGAGGACTTGGCGGCAAATGAGGATGGACTGGCGCATTTCCTCCATCCGCACTTGGTAGCGAGAGTAGCAGTCACCCTCGTCGGCGATAGGGATGTCGAATTGATACTTTTCGTAGCCGAGGTATGGGCTGTCTTTGCGAAGGTCGCGGGCGACGCCGGAAGCCCGGAGATTCGGGCCGGTCATGCCCCACGCGATGGCAGATTCGCGGCTGATCACGCCGACATCGACCATCCGATCGAGGAAAATCTTGTTCTTATCCAGCAACTTAGAAATTTCGCCAATCGCCACAAGGCACTCGTCGAGGAATTGGCGGACCGTGGCCTCGAAACCGGGCGGCATGTCGCGCAACTGACCGCCGACGCGGGTGTAGGAAGTAGTGAAACGAGCACCGGTGAGCTGCTCGCACATATTGTAAATTTTTTCCCGCTCAGTGAAGGTGTAGAGGAAAACCGTCATCGCTCCCACGTCCATCGCGCAGACACCGACGCCGAGCATGTGGGAAGAAAGTCGTGCGAGTTCGCAGCATAGGACGCGCAGCGCTTGGCCACGCGGCGGCAGGGTCCAGCCCATTAATTTTTCGACCGCGCAGGCATAAGCCACGTTATTCGCGAGCGGCGCGAGGTAGTCCAGCCGGTCCGTGTAGGGGACAAACTGGTTGTAATGCATGTTTTCCGCGATTTTCTCATCCCCGCGGTGGAGGAATCCCACATCCGGGTCTGCGGAATGGATGAGTTCTCCATTTAATTCCAAGATTAGCCGCAGCACCCCGTGAGTTGCCGGGTGGGACGGACCCATGTTCAGGACCATCCGCTCGCCGACTAGATCGTCCGTCTCGGCATGGTAGCTGTCCGCGCCACGGGCGGCGCGAGTGAGAGTGTCAGGGGCTTCGAATTCTTGAATGGTCGTATTCATGCCGGATTTTCCGCCGAAATAAGTGTCCAGTCCGGTTGATTTCGCAAGGGGTTTGTGAAAATTTTCACAAGCTCCCGCGACCGTAGCGATTCCGGAATTGGCGGAGCAAGCTATCGACGCGGTCCGTGTCTGCGGGTGCTGGGATCGTGGCCACCGAGGGTGGTGAAATCGGCTTCGCGGTAGCTTGATGCAGAGCTTTAACCTCTGGTTGGAGCGCGGGTTCTTGGGTTTCTTGCCAGTCGAGATCCACCGAAAATGGCGATGAAATGTCCGCAACAGACTCGTCCGAGGCCCGTTCTTGCATGGGAGGCTCTTCCCCTGATTTCTCAATGGAGGGATCGGAAATAACTACCGCCGGGAGAGTCGGCGGGTCCAGTTCGGGCAGCGGTGCCGAATCTGCGAAAAGTGGAATCCCCGACGCCGGAGTCGAGTCCCTCGCAGTGGCCTTCAGCCATTCCAGACCCGCAGCTCGGATCAGGCCACGAGCGTGAGTGCCAGCAGTGGCGACATCGATGCGACCCAGCAGCAGATGGCCCAAGCCGGGGATGCGCGAGTCCAGTAGCGCCACCATTTCCGCCTCCTTCAGCGGCTCAAGTTCTACCACGACCTCGGATAAACGGTCAGCGAGGCCACCACTCAGGCGCTGGGCAAATGCACTTTGCCAAATATCCTGATTCAGCGAAAGGATCACATCCAGACGCTCGACCGACTGACGCAGCGTGCCGAGAAATGCCGCGAGCCGGAGGGCCGCCGTTTCATCGGTGTAAAATTCTTCGAGTTCGTCGGCGATGAGCACCACACGCATCAACTGGGTCAGCAGACCGAGCAGCGCCTCTAAACGCTCCATTTCCATCCCGCTCGCGTTGTGAACTTCATCGACCAATGTCCTGACCCGCCCGGAGTGATCCAGCGGTGCGGCGGAAAACCGAAATAACGCATCCATCCAGAACGATGTCCCACTCACTGAGAAGCCACCACGTTTGGAAAGTTCCAGCGCGAGTCGCTGGCCGAGAACGTCGAAGTTTTCCCGTGCCCAGTGCGCGGTCACCGCATCTGGAGCATGAAAATCGAAGGTCTCGATCGGTCGCAAACGCAGCGCCGTCAAGGCCCCCTCCTTGTCTTGGCACGGCACCTCACCGGAGCTGACTAACGGCTGAAGGGCGGATGCGAACCACCGGCGCGTCAGTAAATCCAAGACCGTCAGGCCCCCAGAAGCCGGAAGCTGCCGCACCAACCGGCGCAGCGTGTCATCCGTCACCGATGCCGCATCGATCCGGCAACCCGCCGCCGCCTGCAGTGGGATAAACTCGGTGGTGGCACCCAATTGATGCTGGATCCGCGACAGCAAGTGAGTCTTGCCATGACCCGCCCGCGGTGCTCGGAGCAGGATGCAGCGGCCCATTTTCTCCACCGGCACGGACAAGGTCCCGGACAAAATTTCATACGCCTGCCGGTTCACTGACACCGCGTGAGAACTGGGGACGCGACCCAGCGTTTCGA
This sequence comes from Luteolibacter sp., assembly GCA_043766715.1. Taxonomy (GTDB): domain Bacteria; phylum Verrucomicrobiota; class Verrucomicrobiia; order Verrucomicrobiales; family Akkermansiaceae; genus Luteolibacter. The sequence continues at coordinate 5,986 of JAYUHS010000148.1, read as the reverse complement.
AAAGATGTTGGAACGGATGATCGCTGGCCATGGGGATATTGATGCAGATCGTGCGGAGTTTGGGGAACTTAAAACGGGTTCATAAGGCTGGGAAAAAAAGCGATCCGCAGAAAGGGGGAGTTGATAGGAAATCTTCGGCGTTTCATCGCGTCCTTTTCGGAACAAATTCACCCCTCTGCACCGCGATGCCGCCAGCCGGGCAGCAGGAAAATGGAGGTGGCCATGCTGAGGATGATGCCGATGACGGAGACGACCCCGAGGCTGACGAGCGCGTCGCTGGAGGAGAAGGTTTCGCGGAGCTACGTTGATTCCTTCATCGCCACGCTTGATCCTTTCTGAAAGTCTCCCTTCAGATGTCCGATGTTTTTTTCCTCCACCCCATTCTGAATTCCCCCTACGAGTGCCCGCCTCGGCATTGGGAATTAGACCCATCGGGTCAGCCTACTCAGAAAATCATTGAGGCCCGCCGCCGTGCGGAATTCATCACCCCCATCCCGAAGCCAAAAAAGCGCAAGGGTTCCAAGGGGCAGGATGAAATGCTATTCAACGAAGGAAAAGGACTCTCAACTCAAGACCAACGCTACGACCCGAATCCCACCATCAACGACGTCCGTGGCTTCGTGAACACTTGGCGGAATCTTGCTCCCAGCCTGTGGCAGGTCACTCCAGAAACCCAGCGACTACTCCAGCACTGGCGACACCACCCGTTCAGCGGACCCCGGCCATTTTTCTGCCAAGTCGAAGCCGTCGAGACCGCCATCTGGCTTACCGAAGTCGCCCCCAAATCCACCTCCGGGAAACGCATCCTCAGCCTACTCGACAGCGTCAACAAGGAGGCCAACCCCGATCTCATGCGGCTGGCTCTGAAGCTTGCCACCGGTGCGGGAAAAACCACGGTCATGGCCATGCTCATCGCTTGGCAGACCGTCAATGCTGCCCGCAGCCCCGGTAGCAAGATGTTTACTCGTGGCTTCCTGATCGTCGCGCCCGGCCTCACCATCAGGGATCGCCTGCAAGTTCTCCAACCGAACGACCCAAACAGCTACTACAAGGACCGCGAACTCGTCCCCGGCGACATGCTCGACGACGTGAACCGCGCCAAGATCGTCATCACCAACTACCACGCCTTCAAGCTCCGCGACCGCATCGAGATTTCCAAAGGCGGACGCCAACTTCTCAAAGGCCGCACCGGCGACGATCTCCAGACCAAGGAAACCGAGGGCCAGATGATCCAGCGTGTCATGCCGGATCTCATGGGCTTAAAAAACATCCTTATTCTAAATGACGAGGCGCACCACTGCTACCGCGAGAAACCCGGCGAGAGCGACTCCGGCGATGAAGACCTCAAGGGCGAAGAGAAAAAGGAAGCCGAGAAAAACAAGGAAGCCGCCCGACTCTGGATCTCCGGCTTGGAAGCCGTGAACCGCAAGCTCGGCATCTCGCGGGTGATGGATCTATCCGCCACGCCGTTTTTCCTCAGTGGCTCGGGCTACGTCGAGGGCACTTTGTTCCCGTGGACCATGAGCGATTTCTCGCTGATGGACGCCATCGAGTGCGGCATCGTGAAACTTCCTCGGGTCCCGGTAGCAGAGAACATCCCCGGCAGCGAGATGCCGATGTTCCGCAATCTTTGGGAAAGCCTGAAAAACCAAAAAGCCAGCCTACCCAAAGCGGGGCGGAACAAAGCCTCCGATCTCGATCCGCTCAAGCTCCCCGTCCTCCTCCAGACCGCCATCGAGTCACTCTACGGCCACTATGCGAAGACCTTCGATCTTTGGAAATCCAGCGGCATTTCCGTGCCGCCGTGTTTCATCATCGTCTGCCAAAACACTGCCATCTCGAAGTTGGTCTATGATTTCATCTCCGGCTTTGTCCAAAAACACGCGGACGGCACGACCACCACCGTCGGCGGTCGCCACGAACTTTTCCGGAATTTCGACGAAAACGGCATTCCCCTTTCCAGACCCAATACCTTACTGATCGACAGCGAACAGCTCGAATCCGGCGACGCCCTCGACGACAATTTCCGCAGCATGGCCGCCGATGAAATCGAGCGCTTCCGCCGGGAAATGCACGAGCGCAGCGGCAATGTCCGCTCCGTCGCCGACATCACCGACCAAGAGCTCCTCCGCGAGGTCATGAACACCGTCGGCAAGGCCGGCCAACTCGGTGCCAACATCCGCTGCGTCGTTTCCGTTTCCATGCTCACGGAAGGCTGGGATGCGAACAACGTCACCCACGTCCTCGGCATCCGCGCCTTTGGCACCCAGCTCCTGTGCGAGCAAGTCATCGGCCGTGCCCTCCGCCGCCAATCCTACGAACTCAACGAAAAAGGCCTCTTCAACGTCGAGTATGCCGATGTCTTCGGCATCCCCTTCGACTTCACCGCCAAGCCGGTCATCGCCCCGCCGCAACCGCCGCGCGAGACGGTCCAAGTCAAAGCCATCCGCCCCGAGCGCGATCATTTGGAAATCCGCTTCCCCCGCGTCGAGAGCTACCGCATCGAACTCCCCGAGGAGCGCCTCAGCGCAAAATTTGATGAAGACTCCACCCTGATCCTCAGCCCCGAGTTAGTCGGCCCCTCGATTAGTCAGAACGCAGGCATCATCGGTGAAACGGTGGACATGACGCTGGAGCACCTCGGAGATATGCGCTCGTCCACGCTGCTCTTCCATCTCACCAAGCGGCTGGTCATGACCAAGTGGCGCGATCCCGGGGAAGAAGCCAAGCTCCACCTCTTCGGCCAGCTCAAGCGCATCACCATGGAATGGCTGGACACCTGTCTCATTTGCAAAGGGGAGACCTATCCCGCCCTGCTCATGTATCAGCAGCTCGCAGACATGGCCTGCAACAAAATCACCGCTGGCATCACCGCCGCCTTCGCCGACACCCGACCGATCAAGGCCCTGCTGGATCCCTACAACTCCACCGGCTCCACTCAGTACGTCCGTTTCAATACCTCGAAAACCGACCGCTGGGACACCTGTGGCCCACCGCCCAAGTGCCAGCTCAACTGGGTCATCCTCGACAGCGATTGGGAAGCGGAGTTCTGCCGCGTCGCGGAAGGCCATCCGCAAGTCCGTTCCTACGTCAAGAATCACAACCTCGGCCTCGAGGTCCCTTACCGCTATGGCTCGGAAACCCGTCGCTACCTGCCGGACTTCATCGTCCTCGTGGATGACGGCCACGGCCCAGACGACTTGCTCCACCTCATCGTAGAAATCAAAGGCTACCGCCGCGAGGACGCCAAGGAAAAGGCCACCACCATGAAGACCTACTGGGTTCCCGGCGTGAACCACCTCGCCACCCATGGCCGCTGGGCCTTCGCCGAGTTCTGCGATGTCTATGAAATCGAGGCCGACTTCGCCGCCAAAGTGGAGGCACAGTTCGAGAAGATGATCGAGACCGCGACTTCGCCATCAGTCGATCCAACCCTTGTCCCAGAAGCCGTCTGACCATGGCGTGGTTTCTTTTCATGGATGAGAGCGGACACGATCACAAGCAGACGCCCTACGAAGTACGCGGCGGCTTCGCCATCGCAGAGGAGAAACTCTGGCCTCTTCTCCAAGACGCAAATCGGCTGGAACTCGACTGCTTCGGCGCACGGCTGGCAGACTACAAATCCGAAGTGAAGGGATCCAAACTCCTCAAGACTGATCGCTTCAGATATGCTGCCCAAGCCGATACGATCCCGGACTCAGAGCGTCGGCGACTTTGCCGGGCATTCCTGCAAGCGGGCCTGGAAAAGAAATCTCCGCGAAGAGATCAATTCGCCGCCTTTGGCCAAGCCAGCCTCCTGATGGCGGACGGTATTTTTGACATCTTCGAGCGCTATCAGATCAAGGTCTTCGCCTCGGCGGTTCCCCGTGGTGCTGGGAAACCTAGTCCGGACGTCCCGCCGCCACCCGAAATCCTGAGAAAAGACCACGTTTTCCTCTTGGAACGATTCTTCTACTTCCTCGAAAAGGAACGGCAGCGTGGGATTCTCGTTATGGACGAAGTCGAGGAGCAGGCGGATCGGCAGTTTGTCCGCAAGCTCGAAAAATACTTCACTGGCACCCTCAAGGGGAGACAGCGGGCGACCTGGATCGTCCCTTCACCCTTTTTCGTCTCCTCGAACATGACCCTCCCCGTGCAAATGGCGGATCTGCTGATTTATGCGGTGAATTGGGGTTATCGCCGGCCCGGTGAGATGGATGCGCCCGTGCGGCCTGAGATCGCCGAGCGATACGGACGCCGCATCAACGGATTGAAATGGAAAGGCGACGGCTACGATGGCGAGCGCACCTACAAGAGCTTTGGAATTTTCTGCGTCCCCGATCTTTATGAACCCAGACGTTGAAAAGAAAAAAGGAGGCAATGCCTTCGAGTTCCCCGCTCCCCTTGGGAATGCGGTATTCTCTCGGCCGAGCCTCCGCAGAAAGTTGGCCATCGCCATCCAACCCGCGCAAGAAGAAATTGTAGAGTCACTCCAGTCTCCGTATCCCGTCTCGCCTCTTCCATCTGATATCTCAAATCCCCAATCTCCAGCTCTCCTCTCCCATGCCCGCTAAAAAACGCACCACCTATCCCACCGCCAAGCAGGTCGCCACTCTCAACCACGCCGAGGCCAAGCGGAAAAACATCCCCTCCGTCGAGCAGCAATCCTTTGTCGAAAAGGAGCAACAATCCCCCAAAACCCTCCGCTACCCCAGAAACCGCGATCTCGACCCCCAGCTCGTCTGGCGCGGCAAGGATGAGCAAGACTGGAGCGACCTCGTCGTCCACGCCCCGCCGCTCTATATCCAAGAAAAGGTCCACCCCAAGGCCCTCATCGACGACCTCCTCCGCCAGTCCAAGCAACAGCAGCACGACGACGGCCACGTCACCCCCGACCTCTTCGCCGACTTCAACGGCATCCCCAAAGGCGCAGACAAGACCGAGTTCTATCAGCACGATCAAAATTGGTCCAACCGCATGATCCTCGGCGACTCGCTCCAAGTCATGGCCAGCCTCGCCGAGCGCGAAGGCCTGCGCGGCAAGGTCCAGTGCATCTATTTTGATCCACCCTACGGCATCAAGTTCAACAGCAACTTCCAGTGGTCCACCACCAGCCGCGATGTGAAAGACGGCAAGGCCGACCACATCACCCGCGAGCCCGAGCAGGTCAAAGCCTTCCGTGACACCTGGCGCGACGGCATCCACAGCTACCTCACCTACCTGCGGGATCGGCTCACTGTGGCCCGCGATCTGCTCACCGATTCCGGCTCGATCTTTGTGCAGATCGGTGATGAGAATGTTCACCGCGTTCGGGCGGTGATGGATGAGGTGTTTGGCGACGGTAACTTCTGCTCTCAGATCGCCTTCCGGAAGACATCTGCCGTTAGCAGCCCGAACGCGAAGGTCAACGTACTCGGCACGGTGACTGACGCAATTCTTTGGTATGCGAAGAGGATCGAAGTAGTGAAGTACCGGCAGCTCTATCTCTCGAAGGGGCTGGAGTCGGACAACGCGGGGGTCTACACGCGTGTTCAATGCTCAAACGGTGAGCGACGCCGAATGACGTCGGGCGAGCTTTCGTCACTCGAACAACTTCCTGAGAACGGACGAGTGTTCAGGGTTGACAACGCTACTTCTTCAGGCTTCAGCGACAAGCTCTCGACTGACATCGCATACTGTGGCGAGTCCTTTACGTGCGGCCCGACCAAACATTGGAAGACGCACCCGGAAGGCATGAGGAAGCTGCTCAAAGCGGATCGCCTTGTCGCTGCGGGAAAGAGCCTGGGTTACGTGAGGTTCATCGACGACTTTGCCGTCTATCCCCACGTCAACATGTGGACCGACACTGGGACCGGCAGCTTCACCGATGAGAAGGTATATGTAGTCCAAACTGGCAGCAAGACCATTGAACGCTGCATCCTCATGGCCACCGACCCCGGCGACCTCGTGCTCGACCCGACCTGCGGTTCCGGCACCACCGCCACCGTCGCCGAGCAATGGGGCCGCC
>JAYUHS010000147.1:0-10611 GCA_043766715.1 Luteolibacter sp. | reverse complement strand
GCCGAGCGGGTGGCGTCCTTGTAATCTGAGGGGAAGGCGGGGATTCTGGAGCTAAGATCGACCGGCACGGCAAGCGCCACTCCGGCAGTGAGCTCGGTGGCGAGGTCGGGATTAGCGGCGGACCAGGCATCGTAGGTGGCCTGCCATTTTTCAAATTCCACTTTGGACGCTGCTGTCTTCTCTGCAAAGTAGGCGGTAGTTTCAGGAGAAACGTAGAAATGCTCGGCGGCAGGAAGTCCGAGTCCGGCGCGGGCTGCGTCGATGAATTTAGCCCCACCTTCGCCGTGACCTTTGGCAGTGCCTGCCACCTCGGGAATGCCCTTGGCGATCAGGGTTTTGGCGATGATGACCTTGGGGCGACCGTTCTTGTCGGCCTTGGCCTTTACCAGTGCGGCGGCGATGGCGAGTAAATCTTGGCCATTGATGGTGACGACATCCCAGCCCTGCGAGGCGAAATATTTCTCCGCATCCTCGCCTTGAGTTTGGTCCGCCATGGCATCGAGCGTGACGTCGTTCGAATCATAAATCAGCACGAGGTTATCGAGGCCATTGTGGCCAGCGAAGGCGATGGCCTCCTTCGCGACACCTTCTTGGAGGCAGCCATCGCCGTGGATGGCGATGACGTGGTGGTCGAAAATCGTGTGGTCAGCGGTGTTGAAGCGGGCGGCGGCGCGTTTCCCGGAGAGCGCGTAGCCCACGGCATTTCCCACGCCTTGGCCGAGTGGACCGGTGGTGGCCTCTACGCCGGGGGTTTCATGGAATTCTGGGTGGCCGGGAGTGATGGAGTGCAGGGCGCGGAAATTTTTCACATCGTCTCGGGAGACCGCGTAGCCAGAGAGGTGCAGCCAACTGTAGAGGAACATCGAGCCGTGGCCTGCGGAGAGGATGAAACGGTCGCGGTTGAGCCATTTCGGCGCGTCTGGATAATAGCGCATCGACTCGCCGAATAGCACCGCCCCGATTTCGGCGCAGCCCAGTGGCAGGCCGAGGTGGCCGGAATTACAGGCATGGACGGCATCCATGGCGAGGCCACGGGCTTCATTAGCAGCTTGGGCGAGTAAGGTCGTATTCATCAGAATTTTAGGGAAATTGAGTAGTTCGTGCGAGTGGGCGTCACCGTAGAAATCTCGCCTCGGTTGACAAGCCACCATTCGAGTTCGGTCTGCTACTTTTCGAGAATCAGGCTTATTTCTGTGCTGGGAAACTTTTCGCCAAAAAAATCTTGCAACCGCTCGGCCAGTGCGGTTCTTTTCCGCCGTCGTCACGAACGACCCGTTCGTCTATCGGTTAGGACTCCAGGTTTTCATCCTGGCAAGAAGGGTTCGACTCCCTTACGGGTCGCCATTTTTCTCACCAGCCTCCGCCCAGCGGGGGCTTTTTTATGGAAATCGGCGAGGTTCTTTTGTTTTTCATCCGGCCACCCATACACGTGATAGCACTCCTTAAAGCCGACGCCATTAGAACCCGCAAAGGTGGCAAACCAGTGGCCATGCTGACGGCTTACGACTATCCGACGGCCCGCCTGCTTGACGAGGGCTGTATCGACATTTTGCTCGTCGGCGACTCGCTCGGGATGGTGGTGCTCGGATTTCCCGATACCACCCACGTCACCATGGAGCACATGCTTCATCACATCGCCGCCGTCGCCCGGGCGAAACCGAGTGCCTTACTCGTCGGCGATCTGCCGATCCACAGCTACGACACTCCAGAGCAAGCCGTCGCGAGCGCTCGCCGTCTCGTCGCCGCTGGGGCAGAAGCGGTGAAACTCGAAGGAGGCACCCGCCAAGCGGAAAAAATCCGCGCTATCACCGAGGCCGGGATCCCTGTCATGGGCCACCTTGGGATGCTCCCGCAGCGGGTTCTCGAAGAAGGTGGCTATCGAAAAAAGGGCAAAACCCCCGAGCAGACCGAGGCGATCCGCGAGGGCGCGCAAGACATCATCGATGCTGGGGTCTTCGCCATCGTGCTCGAATCCGTGGTCCCCGAGTCCGCCCGTTTCCTTACCTCCGCCCTCGCCGTGCCCACCATCGGCATCGGTTGCGGCGAGCAGACTTGCGATGGTGAGGTCGCGGTCATCACCGATCTACTCGGCTCGTATCCGTGGTTCGTCCCGCCCTTCGCCCGGCCCCAAGCCGACCTCGCCGGTGCGACAAGTGAGGCCGTCGCGAAATATCTGGCGCAGGTCTGGTGCCGCTGACCGGTATGCTGCTCTACCTTCACATCCCGTTTTGCCACCGCGTCTGCCCTTATTGCTCATTTTATAAGCACACTCCCGGCACCACGCCGATCAGTGGTTTCATCGATGCCATGGTCGCTGAAGCGAAATCCCGCCTCACCGTCCAGCCACGCACCCTCTACCTCGGCGGCGGCACCCCGAGCATGCTCTCGCCCAGCCACCTGACTCGGCTCTTCACCTCGCTCCAGGATTCAGTGGATTTCTCGCAGCTCGATGAAGTCACCCTGGAGGCAAATCCCGCCACCTTCGACCTAGGAAAAGCCAAGCTCTTCCGCGAACTCGGCGTCACCCGTGTCTCACTCGGCATCCAGTCCTTCACCCCGCACGTCTTGGAAATTCTTGGCCGCGAGCACTCCGTCGCCCAAGCCAGTGAATCGATCACCATCCTCCGTGAGGCCGGTATTCCCTCGATCAATATCGACCTCATGTTCTCCATCCCCGGCCAATCCAAGGACGATTGGCAGGCCACGCTCGAGCACACCATTTCCCTCCAACCAGACCATATTTCCGCCTACAACCTCACCTACGAGGAGGACACCGCCTTCTTCGAATCCCTCCGCCGTGGCGAAATGCGCGAGAATGAAGACCACGATGCCGAGCACTTCCATCTAGCCGACGATTTACTAACTGCCGCCGGATTCGACCACTACGAGACCTCGAACTACGCCCGCCCCGGTCATCACTCCGGCCATAATCAAGGCTACTGGCGGGGCGAAGATTATCTCGGCCTCGGCCCCTCCGCCGTTTCCACGCTCGACCACGTCCGCTGGAAAAACGTCGCGGACACCGCTCGCTACGTATCACAAATCCAGTCCATCGGCCACGCCCTCAGTGAGTCAGAAACGCTCGATCCTGAGGCCCGCCGCCTCGAACGCATCGCCCTCGGACTCCGCACCAAGGACGGGATTTCCCTCAATCTACTCAACCCCGATTCCCGCGAACGCGCCACCCACCTCGCCAGCGAAGGTCTCGCCCGCATCGTCGGGAACCAGCTCATCCTCATCCACCACGGCCGCGCCCTCGTCGATCCGATCGCGGCGGAGTTGGTTTGAAGAAAGCGAAACGCGGAGAACGCGGAGGTAGGGGAGGGAAGACGCGGAGAGATCAGATTTCTAGCTCCCGAATTTTTATAAGGTTCTCCCCGCCTCCCTCTGCGACCTCCGCGCCTCTGCGTTTCGCTTGTCTCTTTTACTCCGGCCAGGCAATCACTGGTGGCTTACCTTCCCAGATCGGATGGTGAGGATCTAGCACGTTCATGCCGTTGGCCCACACATGGCCGTCTTCGCGGATCGAAAACGATGTGATACTGTTGTCCATTCTGAGAATCACTGCTTTCCCCTTGAATGGCTTGGGATCGAAGCGGTCAGTGCCGGGAATCAACGGTGTGACTACAAGTGGTCGGGATGGATTGCCGACAGCCGATAAACCTGATAGATAAGTGAATCCACACTCACCTTTTTTAAGCGCTTCGCCTGCGGTCATGATGTTATCGGGTTTGATGATCCCTTTGACTTTCGCGAAAAACGGTTGCTCCGATGGTGCAACTCCTGATGCGATCAACTGCCGGAAAAAGTCGTTCGATGTTTTCGTTCCTAGGGGTAAGTCCGTTGGATTTTTTGCCCTGACCAAGGCAATGGTCGTTTTATCTGGGAACTGTCCATACTCCATACTGAATTCAAACAATGCCAAACCGATCTGACGCGCGTTATTGACAACTTCAGTTTGACCACATGTTCCCCGAATCCGCATCATCCGTGGTATGAACAAAACCAAAACACCGATGATCACCACACTAAGACTCACCCAAGTGAGCCATTTCCGTTTCTTTGGGGAAACCCTCACTACTTCCAAGGTGGCAGGCGCATCAACATTGTCAGGTGGTTGCGAGTTCATCTGGAGAACCTAACCTCCCCACCCGTCACAGGCTAGCAATTCCACGCAGTGGTGTGGGTGCGCGCGGCTGGCAGGGCTTGATCCTGCTACAAGTAGCTGACCCAGATTTCCACGCGGCGGTTTTTTTCTTGGCCGATCTTGGTGTCGTTGGATGCCACCGGCATTTCCGAACCCATCGCTAAAACGTCGCTGACAGAGACGCCCCTCATGCTCAGTTGAGCTAAAATTTCGCGTGCTCGGTCTTCTGAGAGTTTAAGGTTAGAATCACGATTTCCTGATTGGTCGGAGAAGCCTAAGAGCCGCACCTGCTTGCGGCGGTTCTCAGGCTTCGCCAATAGCCTCACGACGCGGTCCAAGTCTCGAATGGCTTTGGCGTCCAGTTCAGTTTTACCGGACCGGAAGCGGAAACTGAGACTGAGTCTGCCTTCCGCGGTTTTGGCAAACTTGCGATACCTCTCTGGCATATTCGCTGTAGTTAGTATGTTCTCGATGGATACCTGTTGGGAGACGAAACCTGACTCTTCAACTAACTTTTGCCCTTCATCGGTGAGGGAAAATTCGGTAAATGCGGTGGTCCATGGATGGCGCGGCACCATGGCGGTGTAGAGAAAAAGCCGTCGTGATAATCCATAGTCCTCGGTCGCTACGGAAAATGAATTTGGGAACAATGCTTGAGCCCCCGTCTCTGATACCGCGAGTGCCTTGGCGGCTCGCACATAGGGTAAGCCGATGAAACCGATTCCTCCGCTGTCCGTCGAGACAGCCTCGGTAAGCGCCGTAGAATCTTCATAGCGTTTTGCCTCAGATTTTAAGGCTCGGTCTCCCAAAACCATGGAGCGAAAGGAATCATAGGTTCCAGATTGATCATTCCGTGCATGGAGATGAATGGGGCCTGGACTTCCACCGACTTCCGCCCAATCGCGAATTTCACCCGAGAAAATCCCTGCGATTTGTGAGATAGTTAGGGAATTGACCGGGTTGCTCCGGCAGACAATTACAGCGAGTCCGTCGAGCCCTACGACGTGTTCACAAGTCGGTGAAAGCATATCTCCTAGTGAGCGGAGTTTCTCGCATTCTTCTTTTTTCACCGGCCGCGAAGATATGCCAATGTCACAGGCTCCCGTTTCGAGTGCTTGAAATGCGGTGGAAGAACCGTGAGCTTGGATGAGGACTCCTTGTCTTTCGTTAGTCCCAGTCCGGTCAAATGATAACACCGTCTCATCTGGCAGGAGCTGCTCGCGACGGATGTTTTTCGCATCCATCTTGATGAGGAATTTCTCCATGAGTGCGGGTAAGAGCTCGGCACCGATGGTGTTCGAGCCAGCGACGCGGAACATGATTTTCGGCTCGGCGGACGGTGTGGGAATCACTGGCAGTGGTGGGACGATGATGGTGCTAACTTCCATTGCCGCAGGGGCAGCAACGGTGGGTGCGAGAAGAGTGGCCGGAGCGGGTGATTCCTGCACTGAACTCGGTTGAGGCCGGGTCATTACCACTTCTGCGGGAGCCTTTTGATTCCCCGTTTTCGCTCTGCCCAAACCGACTGACCCGAAAAAGATGCCTAGCGCCAGTGTGGCGGCGATTCCTAACGTGATGGGAATCCAGCGGCGATTTTTCCCGGTCTGCTGGGGGGAAAGGGCTGGGATATTTTTTCCTAGAACCGCCGTCGTTGTGGTCGCCGCTGGTTCTGGAAGAGGCTGCGCTGCGGTGCTCAAACTCACCGGGATCGAGCAAGTCGTCATCGAGAGAACTCCGGCAGACATCGCTGCCTCGCGCAGCGCCTGTAAGGCTTCAAGCGCATTGGCATAGCGGTCGGCGGGATGACGCTCGATCAACTGCATCAACCACACGCAAAGTTCCAGCGGTAGGTCCGGCCGCAGAATCGCGGGCGAGATCACCCAGTTATTTAAGTGAGAGGTGATCACCTCGGCGATGGTCACACCCTCAAACGGCGGTCTGCCCGTTAGTCCGAAGTAGAGCGTACACCCGAGCGAGTATAGATCACTATAGACGCCCACCGGCTCACGACACAGTTGCTCGGGAGAAATGTAGTGCGTCGTCCCATGGACATCTCCGCCAATCGACACTGTTTTTGGCGACGGCGCTTGGGTATCGATGAATTTTGCGAGGCCGAAATCAAGCAGCTTGGACTGAATGGAACCACTCGGGAGGTTAGAAACCATCACATTCGACGGTTTCAAATCCCGGTGGATCATCCCGATTTCATGGGCTGTGAACAGTGCATCTAGCGTCTGCTTGGCTAGTTCCACAAATACCTCGACGCGCAGCGGGCCGGTGCTGTGGACGAGTTGTTCTAAGTTCTGGCCGATGACATGCTCCATCACGATGCAAGGCATGCCCTCGCTCAGTGCCACATCATGCACCGCGACGATGTTCGGGTGTTTCAGCGCTGCCATTTTACCCGCCTCCTCGCGAATCCACCGCACGGCCTCTTCGTCTGCGGCATTAGTCCGGACTCGTTTGATGACGATTTCTCGGCGCAGGCTGGTGTCCCAAGCGAGATAGGCGTCACCACTGCCACCTGATCCGAGCAAGTGAAGAATTTGGTAACGTTCAGGGAATGTGTCGGTTGTGAGCTTGATTTCAGGATTTATCATGAATGTCGGAGCAAGAAATGCCTACCGATCCCTCCGGCCATGAAGGCAATCTCTGTCACCATTTCGTCACCGCCCCGCACGATGCGCTTGGGATCCTTCGTTTCGCCCTCCGCACTCGCCATTTCTCCCGTCGTATTGGGCATTTCGCTCGTCGTATTGGGCATTTCGCCCGTCGTATTGGGCATTTCGCTCGTCGTATTGGCCATTTAGCCCGTCGTATTGGCCATTTCGCTCGTCGTAATGAGCATTTCGCTCGTCGTATTGGGCATTTCGCTCGTCGCATCGGTCATTTCGCTCGTCGTATCGGCCATTTCGCTCGTCGTATTGGGCATTTCGCTCGTCGTATTGGCCATTTAGCCCGTCGTAATGGCCATTTAGCCCGTCGTATCGGCTTTCTTAGGAGCAACTTGCTCAAGCGGGCAGAGGACGCCCTAAAGAGCTGGACTACGAACGCGGAAAATTGTCTGACGCTTGGCGATCTATCCGTCTGTTAAATTTTTTTTGACTCGAACCAAAAATGAGCGTGACAGCCATCGGTCGGTAGAGAGAGTTGGTCAGCCCCCAGTCATTCAATGTTGAAAAACAATGGGTTATACTAGCTCCCGGCTCCTATCAGTTGTTATTTTAAAGTCCACTCACCTCGGTGATGGCCTTGCTTGGGTCTCACCAGAAATCAGGGAGGTGGGCGATGTCTGAGTGCTGCATCCGAGGCCTAGGAGCCTGCATGATGGCTGGCTACCCCTACCGGCTGGAGGACTCCTTCTTCCACCTCGCGCTTGAGGAACTGCGTGGGGGATCGAGCCGTGAGATTTCCAGTTCCTCCTACACCATGGGCGGTTTCCCGATCACCCATGTGCCCAAGCATCTGGCCGCCCGCTGTCTGGCGTTCCATCCCAGCGTGGTAGTCATCCAGTTCGCCAGCAGCGATCTCATCGTGCCGCTGCGGGGGAAACGGAACCGCCCGAGTCGCGGGACTCCGCCAGCAAGGGGACGCGTCTCCAGCGGACCAGCCAAGCTCATCCACCGCGGGCGGTGGCAGGTGCAAGGCCTCCTCGGCGATGCGCTGCGGCTCAAGCCCATGACCTCGCCGGCCGTGTATCTGGAAACCATGCAGCAAATCGTCCAGACCCTTCTCGACCACCACATCATCCCGGTGGTCATGTCACCCTTCGTCTTCGGTGGCCGGAGGTCGGATCGGTTCGCCCGAGAATGCCACTTCAGCTTACAACAGTCGCTCGCGCAGCAGCCACGGGCCGTTTATGTGGATGCCTATTCCGCCCTTGCCGCGCATCCCCGCCACCAAACTCTCGTCTCCGATGGCACCCACCTCACGCTCTTGGGCCACCAGATCGTCGCCAGCGCGCTGTTTCCTCATCTGAAATCCTTAGTGGAGGGCTTAGGGGAAATAAATTGAGACAACCGCCCTCGCCGGAGCATCGCCGCGTGTTCGGCGGTGCTGCAAATCCTGAGGCGGGGGATTGAAGAGTGTTGATGGTTGATAGGGAAGAGGGGGGAGGAACGTCGAACACTGAACGCTCAACTTTGAACGTCGAAGTGAAGAGAAGTGAAGAAGAGAAAAGTCCGACGAATGAGTGGTGTGAAATCGGGTGAGCGGTGCGAGGCTCTGTTCTTTCTCTTCCTATCCACTATCCACTATCCACTATCCACTATCCACTATCCACTATCCACTATCCACTATCCACTATCCACTATCGACCATCAACGATCTTCGATCCGATTGATGATTGGGGATTTTTGAAGGAAATGTCTCAGACGGCCAGCGATAGTTTGCGGACGCTGAAGACCTCGCTTGCGAGCAGCGGCTCAAGATCTGAGATGCTGACGGAGGTTACGGCGATTGTTTCGCCCAAGGTATTGAACACTTCAATGGAGTAGGCTCCTGTCCCAGTGGAGGTTGGATGGAAATCAACGACTTTGACGACATCGCCGGCACAAAGACCATGCATGGGGATGTCGCAGGTGAGGACGGCATCGGTGTAGAGTTCAAGTTTCATGGGATTTTAGTCGGGATGAGGGTAATGAATTTGGTTTGCCCGGACAAGCGCTCTTTCATCCAGATCGTGCGGATGTCGAGGACGCGACCGTTCGGTCCGGTGAGGGGGCAGGAGATTTCAAAGTATTGGCCATGTTCGGTGAGTTCAGTGGCCACTGCCTCGCAGACAAGCACTTGGTGGCGGAGATCATCCACGAGCCTAAGCGCGAGCGAAATGTCATATCCGGCGAGCTTGAGAAATCCAGACTTGTCGCCTCTCGCCAGCGGAACCAGCAGGTAATGGGTGACTTTGGTAAGTGCGATGAGGCTTTCCGTGGGTAGTTTCAAGAATTCGTAGTGGGTAGCCATAATCTGGCAGGAAGGATCACGCTAGGTCAATGCAAAGGAGGTCACGGAGGCTGGGTCTTTCTCTTCCTATTAACGATCTCCGATCCAAGGGCAAATTGTGGATTGCCGATTGATGATTGTGGATTACGGAGGGTTGGTGTGTAGTTTGCGACGTGCTGCCTTGGTTTTCTGATGATGCGTTCCCACTCTACCTCGCGCCGATGGCGGGGGTGACGGATTTGATTTTTCGCAAGATTTGTAAGGAACTGGGGGCGGATGTGATGGTGACGGAGTTCGTCTCGGCGGAGGGGATCATCCAGGCGGACGAGCGGACTCGGAAATACACGGAGTTTACGGAGGAGCAGCGGCCGGTGGGGGTGCAGTTGTTTGGCGCAGACGGGGAGCGGATGGGAGAGGCGGCGCGGAAGATCATCGATTGGCAGCGGCCGGATTTCGTGGATATCAACTTCGGCTGTCCGGTGAATAAGGTGGTGGCGCGGAATGGTGGGTCGTCGCTGTTGCGGGATTGCCCGATGTTGGCGTCGGTGGCGGCGGGGGTGGCGCGTGCGGTGGGGGATGAGGTGCCGGTGACGGCGAAGATGCGGATCGGCTGGGACGCGGACTCGGTAAATGCGGTGGAGGTGGCGAAAATTTTAGAGGACAGCGGGATGCAGGCGATCGCGGTGCATGGCCGGACGCGGGCGCAGGGCTATGGCGGGGAGGCGGACTGGAATGTGATCGATGCGGTGGCGCGGGCGGTGAAAATCCCGGTCATCGGCAATGGTGACATCCATGGCGGGGCGGATGTGGTGCGGCGGCGGCGGGAAACGGCGGTGTCTGGGGTGATGATCGGCCGGGCGGCGATGCAGAATCCGTGGATTTTCCGGGAGGCAAAGCATTTCCTGCGGACCGGTGAGGTGATGCCGGAGGTGGTGGTGGAGGAGCGCTGGGGGCTGGTGCTGCGGCATTGTCGGCTGGCGGTGACGAGCGGGCGGCATGGCAATGAGCGGCAAACGCTGACGGCGATGCGGACGCGGTTGATGGCTTATTGCAAGGGATTTCCCGGGGCGAAGGAGCTGCGGCAGAAGCTGTGCCAGGTGGCGTCGGTGGCGGAGGTGGAGGATCTGGCGGCGTGGTCGCTGGAGCACTCGGCGGGCTTGTAAACTGCCGTGGCGGTGTAAGATTTCCGAGGTAGAAGGCGTTTAACCACCCGTAGTTTCCCCAATGTTTGATCATCTCATGAGATCCAAGTTTCTGATTTCACTCACGCTGCTCGGCGGATGCCTGCTGGGTGGTTGTGAGCGTGCGACGAAGGCAGTTTCCTCCGCGACGAAGCCGGCGGTGACTGAAGTGGCGGCGGTGGTCGTGGATGACACGCCGATTTCCTTCAATGACTCGATCCAGCCGATTTTATCTGAGAACTGTTACCACTGCCACGGTCCGGACTCTGGGACGCGCAAGCCGAAGAAGGATCCGCTGCGGCTGGACCGGGAAAAGGACGCTTTCAAACTCCGCCCGGATGG
>JAYUHS010000146.1:0-4056 GCA_043766715.1 Luteolibacter sp. | reverse complement strand
TTGGATTTTCGGATTTTAAACCTTGGCGTTCTTGGCGACTTGGCGTTTTGAATTCTTCCCCCATTTCCACCGCCAAAACCTTTTCTTCCTTTGCGGCTCTGCGGCTTTGCGCGAGAAAATCTTCACGACTCATTTGCCAATCCCAAGAGCCTTCCCCGCTCCGAATAAAAGATCCCAGCCACCCGCATTTTCATTTCACAGGCCAACTGAAGAGTGACTCGCGCAAAGCCGCAAAGCCGCAAAGGAAGAGGAGGATTAAGATCTTGAGTGAATGTGGATCGGAGCAGGGTAAGCGCACCTAATTCTCTATTTCCTCAAATCCTATCAAGACAGCTTTTTGTTAGCCGCAAAGGAACGTGAGGATCGTGGAGAAGGTGAAGGGATCTCAATCATTGGAGTTAAGAGAACTGTCGAGGCAATAGGTTAGATGGGACCCTCGCGCGAGGGTGAGATTTTTTTCATAGGTGGTTTCTCCGTGATGCGCTACATCCCGCGCATGGATGAACTGACACGCGATCACGGACCGCAGCCGCTCGACGGCTTGATGGTGCGCTGGACCATTACCAATCATGAATTGGTGGAAGTTTCTGGTGAACAACTCAATCACAAGCAGGTGCAGAAGGCTCGCAAGGGCAGGCAGCTCACTCTGCACTTGATGCAGAAGTTGATGCGGGCGCTGAACGAAGCCGCCGTGACCAAGCTGGCGAAGGAAGATCGGGAGAAATTTAAGCCCTATTTCCACAAGCAGCTTTTCAGCTACGCCAAGAATTACGACGCTGCTTGGGTCGATCCAAATGACGGGCTGTCGCTGAAATGACCGACTGGACTCAGCGCGAGTCCTTACTTGAGCAAGGCCCAAATCGGCTGTGGCCAGAAACCAAGCACGAGCACGGCGGTGGTCAGCACCGCGATGCAAACCCGGCTGATCGGCGGCAGGACCACGGCCTTCGGATCGGCGGGGGCGGCCCACCAGACCGCACGGATCACGCCGAAGTAGTAGTAGAAACCCGCGGCTGCCGCGATGAAGCCGATGCCGACTGCCCACCACAGTCCGGCCTCAACGGCGAGTGAGAAGACGAAGAATTTTCCGACGAACCCAGCCGTTAGTGGAACTCCGGCGAGAGCTGCTAGCAGCACGGTGAGTGCGAGCGCGAGCTGGGGGTTGGTTTTTCCGAGGCCATTGAAATCGATGATGTCCTCGCCATCACGATGGATCCGGATTTGGGCGAGGATGAAGAAAACTCCGAGCGTCATCAGCAGATAGGTGGCGAGGTAAAACGAAACGACCTTGGCGGAGCCTTGGGAAGTCGCAGTCTCCGGCGACCATGCGGCGAGTGCGAGCAGCAGGAATCCGGCGTGGGCGATGGAGGAGTAGGCCAGTAGGCGTTTGAAATTGGTTTGCGGGATCGCAGCGAGATTTCCGAAAAGCAGCGTGGCACAGGCGAGGATCAATAACAGCGTGATGACGGGTCCACGGGTGGATTCATTCGAGAGGAAAGGCGTGAGGAAGCGGATGGTTAGGACAAATCCTGCGGCCTTGGAGCCGACGGAGAGGAAGGCGGTGGTGGGAGTAGGAGCGCCCTGATAGACATCGGGAATCCAGACTTGCATCGGCACGGCGCCCATCTTGAAACCCAGCCCGACCAGCACGAGGGCGATGCCGAACAGCAGGCCACTGGGACTGGCGACAGTGCCGAGATGTCCGAGTTTTTCTAAACTCATGGTGCCGGTAGTGCCGTAAATCCAAGCGATGCCATAGACGAGGAAGCCGGTGCTGAGTGCGCCGAGAATGAGGTATTTTACCCCGGCTTCGAGCGAGCCGACATTCCGCCGCATGTAGGCGACGAGGATGTAAAAGGTAACAGTCACGAGTTCCAGCGCGACGAAGGCACCCGCGAGGTCCTTGGCGGATGCGAGCCACATCATGCCGGCGCAGGCGAAAACGGGTAGGGCATAGAATTCACCCGTGCCATTCTCGGACTCGGGTCCCTCGGTGAAACGGGCGAGGATTTTCCGGTAATCCACCGCAAGCAATAAGACGAGGATGGTGCAGACGAGCGCGAAGCTTTTGTAGAATTTCGCGAGGTTATCGAACTGATAGAAGTTCCATAGCGGCCATTTCCCCCACTCGGCGGCGGGTTTCGCCTCAGGGCCGATGGCGTAGAACGTCAGTCCGAGAATGGCGGTGAGGCCGACGGCGGCGCTGATGCCGACCCAAGCTTTACTCTTACATGAGCAAAAGGCTTCGGCCATGAGCAGGCAGATGCCGAGGACGACGGTGAGAGCTTCTAGATAGTAAGCGGGCATAGAAAAGAGTGATCAGCGAAGATTACTTTAAGAGATTCAGCAGCAGGTTCGGATAGAGTCCGACGGCGAACAGGGCGAGGATCAGCAGGGTGGCGGGGATACGGTCTGCTAGAGTGAGGTCGGCAACGACGGTGGTCGCTTTCACGCTGGGGCCATGGAAAATATTGCGATAGGCGCGGAGCATATAGACGGCGGAAATGACCACGCCCCAGATCGAGAGGATGCAGGCGATCTGGACCGGGCCGAGGCCGGAGGTGGCATTGTAGCTCTTGAAGGCAGCGAGGAAAACGAGGACCTCGCCCGAGAAATTCGCGAGTCCGGGCAGACCGATGGAAGCCATCGCGGCGATTCCAAAAACGAAGGCTAGGCCGGGTGCGGATTTCGCGAGGCCACCGAGGTCTTGGAGATCGAGGGTGCCGGTGGTGCGCTCGATGCGATCGGTGAGGCCGAAAAGGAGGGCAATGGAAATGCCATGGGCAAACATCAGGACGATGGCTGCCGACTGGGCCAGCGGATTCCCAGGGAAGGCGATCAGCGCGGCGATGGCGAGGAAGATGTAGCCCATGTGCATCACCGAGGAATTTCCAAGCATGAGGTCGAGGCGTTTCTGAGAAATGGTGACCCAGCCGACCCAAAGGATGTTCCCAAGTAGCAGCACCAGCAGTGGGGTGAGCCAAAATTGCAAGCCCTCTGGGACCAGTGGAATCGCAAGCCGGAGCAGGCCATACAGCCCGAATTTTTTCAAAACTCCCGCGTGAAGCATCGCCACCGGAGCCGGGGCGCTGGCATACGCCGGAGCCGCCCACGAGTGGAATGGAAACAACGAAACGAGCGTGCCAAACCCGAGGATAAGGAGTGCGGCGATGCCTTTTTGCGCGGCTGGGGCGACCGAACTGGCCCTTTTCACCATTTCTACCATGTCGTAGGTGCCGGTGAGATTGGCCAACCACACGAGGCCGGCGAGCAGGACGATTGACCCGAGACCGAGGTAAATCGTAATCTTCCAAGCAGCAGTGCGGCGGTCCCCCCGGCCTAGCATCCCGATCATCAGGAAAGTAGGAACGAGTGCTAGCTCGTGAAATGCGTAGAAAAAGAAAAGATCTGTCGCGGCAAACGCACCGAGCGCCCCACCGGAAATAAGTAGCGATGAACCGTAGTAAAGCTTCTCGCGGCCCTCGGGTGATTTCCCAGAAAGCACCGCGGCGAGGGTGACGATCACCGAAAGCAGCACCATGATCGCGCTCATCCCATCCGTGAAGCCGAAGGCAAGGTGGAGTGCGGGCTTCTCCAGCACGGACACGGAGAACGACCACACATCGGGCTTGTTCCAGAAAAACGCAGCAAACCCGCCAAGCACAAGGTTGATCGAAGCGGCGGCGATGGCGGTCAGCCGTGCCGGAGCGCCAAACAGGATCGCAACAAACGCGGCAATCGGTAGGAAGACAAGAAGAGCGAGCATGGTTACAGCAATGTAGGATGCGTGCCGGACCTTATGACAGGACAGGCGCGGCAGAGATAGAGCGACTGGCCGTCCCGGGGAAGGCAAAAAACGGTGAAATTCCATGCAATTTGCGGCTGACAGTCGGGCGCCAATGCGTCGGAGGTTTTCATTGAAGTGGGATGATTTGGAATTCCCCCAAAACGAACGCTCTAGGAGCCTGTCGGATTTAATTTTTCTGCAATATTATCTACTGGTAGATTCTCCTTCGCTTGTGGCTACTAGTTGTAGTAGTTTGCGTTTGTTTGTTT
>JAYUHS010000145.1:0-27331 GCA_043766715.1 Luteolibacter sp. | reverse complement strand
TGTGTGGTTCATAACACCCTACCGAGTGGCAGGGATTTCAACTCAACACCAGCCCGCTTTTTCTACACAAGGTATGCCTCCCTGTGGGACGGCTGTGTGTTCATTTCTATTTTTTCCCAGTAACAATTGGTACCTCGCAAAAAGTTAGTGCTGCGATCCCATTTTCCCCTCGTAGCAACATTTTCTGGCTCCAAGCTTGCCCGTTGAGATAAGTTATGTCTTGTGCACCTGAACTTGAGTTCAGCTTTAGAATAATAGAATTTCCTACCGCTTTTCCAGAAATCACCTTTCCGTCTTCGCCATCTAAATAGAATTGACTTTTAAGCACAGCATCCCATTTCACGGGTTGGTCGAAATCTAATATAACTTCATCTCGCTTGGCGTTCGAATAAAACGCCCTCTTGAGATTTGGTGGAGTAATGAATCTGGGAGGTTGAACTCCATAGTTAAACTGCTCAACCAGAGGGAAGATTAGCCGGGCAAATTCAGCATAACCTTCTGGAGGATAATGACAGCCGCCTGGAGGAATGATCCCGAGCGTGGACATAATACTCATCTTAGAAAAGGCTGTCGGTAGTAAACGCTGGACCTCCCGCAAACGGCTATCAGAACCCGTGCGCCCCATGGAACACGAGTAGGGCCAAATCTGAAACACGTAATAATGCTGGACGTTTGGATAGTCTTCTTTCCACGAGGCAGCAAGGTCGAGGAAGTATTGCCTGTATTGCTCCCAACCAAAGCCACCAGTTGGCCCATCTGAGCCTTGGTCATTCTCGCCTTGGTGCCAGAAAATCCCACGGATCGCGTGACTAAGCTTCGCTTGGCGAACGCGCGACAACAAACGGCCATAAATTGTGTCGAAATCTTCCGGCTTCTCTGAATTACGCTGATGCTGATCGATCCGAGTTCCACCCACCGCACCGTTCAGAATACAAATCGGCATTTTGTGGCTTTCCATCAGATGTTTAGCTAGATCAAACGCCCAGTAGCCAATAGCTAAACGGTCTCCCTGAGCCCTACGGATCGCAGGTCCCCAGCGAACATCCGAAGGATCAACGCCTGAGCTTCCGAAGCTTCGAATCCATTCGTTGGTTTCGGGAAATTCTTTGTCACCCCACGAAGTCGCTACCGCATTGGACTGGCCGTTGATGAGATAAACATCGCCACAGACTAGGTCACCCACACTTTTGACGATAGTTTCGATTCCGCCGGTGACTGTGCCGAACTCAACGTTATATCTAATCAAACCTGGCTTGAGCTTGACCGTGAAAGCGAAGGATTGATCGGCCGCAGGCTTAACTGTCTCTTCTTTGTAAGGTTTTCCATCGGCGAAAACTTTGATGAAAACTGAGTCGGCACGCTGGGTCAAAGTTCCGTTGTAAAAGAGCGTGCCCTCATTTTTATCGTCCCTACCGAAGAATTGACCGGGTTCCGGTTGCTCGTTCTTCGCCGGGATCGCTACACTCCACAGATCTTGTTTTGGCTCGGTCACTTGGATGGTCGCTGAACGAACGCAGGGTTTACCACCATTTGAAATGGTTGCGGTGACGACCACCTTACCACTATTTTGAGCTCGTTTAAGTAGAAGCTTATCAACCCTCGCATCCTTGGTTACGGCGATGCCTGAGACCTCCCAGACGACCTTGAGATCCCCCGCTTGCTTTGATAACATTGCAGCCATGTTGCCCACCTGCGGGACGACCTCAATGGGTGCGCGACCGTCCCAAGTTGCTGGAGCTTTCAGACTGAAAATAGGCTCATCGACGGCCTCTTTGATAGAAATGGGTATATCTTTGGTTTTCACACCGTCCGGATATACTGCCTTGAATTGTAATACTGCTGTGCGGTCTCCTGTGACCCGGCCAGCGTCGAACAGGAACGAAAAGCGGTTGGTAGAGACCACGGTTTCTTTGCCCTCCGCTTTGAGAATCCAAGAAACTTTCTGAGCACCACCCGCCTTAGCCAAAAGCATCGTGCTTTTCCCTTCATCAATAGTGACCTCTTGGTGGTTCACCGCTAAATCCTCTCCCGGTTGGATAATCGGACCGGTGAGGGTTTGTTGCGCCTTCTGGTTTTCATATTGCAACTTTATCCAGTCAGCAGAGCGCTTAACCTTCGAGACTCTTACTTCGTCAATGTCACCCAAGAAGTCATATTCGTTTCTCCACCCACCGATCCATAATCCAGAAGGATTGGGAATATTAAGCGGGGCATCCTTGCGACTCGAGACACCGTCTAGCACTCCATTGATGTAGATCCGTGAATCTCCCTCTTCGTAGGTGTGAACCACATGGGTCCACTCGGAGAGCGGAATAGAGCTTTTGCCCGCAACATCCGCTCCCGAGAAATAACAGCCGACCGTCATGTGAGGTGGACTAGCAAATGCCATGACGATTTTGCCTTGGTTTTGATCTTTCCCCCATGCAAGAATTTTGCCATTACTTCGATCTGCACGAAACCACGCTTCTGAAGTGTGAGGACCCGATTTAATTGGAAAATTTGTGATGTTTTCACCTGCAGAGATTCCCTGTTTACCCGCGAAATGCCTTGCATTTCCAATCATTCCTCTTGTTGCCGTGGTGCCCGAATCCGTCGCTTTCAAGGTTCCAACTTCGTCTCTTGATGGATGATCCATATGCCAAACACTCAAGTAGCCGTTGGCATCATTAAATACCGACTTTCCATCTGATTTGCTAATTGCACTGCTGTTTGCCCAGTGCATTTGAATGATCTGGCGAGCGTTCCCTGCGATGTGGGGAATTAGCACCCAGATGCTAGCGGTGCCTACCGCGGGATCCCATTCTTCCACCTGATAGGAAAGTTGAGCACCTGCGCTATCAGTGAAGCGGATATCTTCACCGTTTTGCTTTACTTGCTTGAAATCAAACCAGTCTTTATGTAAACGAACTAACATCGGGAAATTATCGATGGAAGCTGATGCTGGTAAATTTGCCCCATCAGGAGTGGTTAAAATGGCGATATCACCGCTGCCATATCGTTTAGTCGGAGCACGAGCGATCGGCTTGTCAATTTCGACATGTTTTTCCGTTTTAATCGGCTTTTGAAGCGTGGCTGCGATTGTTTTGAGCTGAGGTTGAGTGGTGGCAGACTCGATACTTTTTATCGTAGAGTTCACTGCGGAAGTCCTCATGCCATTGAGATCTTTTGGGAATTCATTTCTTGCAGTCTGAGCGTCGAATTCTTTGATTAGAATCTTGAGCTCAGGAATGGCGACGCGTGCCGCAGAACCATACGTTGCAATTTGTTGCATGATTTCTGCCGTCCTGACCTGACTACCATGACCGCCCTGCGTTTTGGCAAAAACTACTCCCGCGTCGATGCCTTCCTTGTAGTGGTATTTGGTCAACGCCATGAAGGCCCCCATCCGGATTTCCCCGCTGAACATCGTGTCTGCCGGAGCGATGATTTTTACGGCATCGACCAAATCCGGGGCCAGCTTATCGACGTCCTTTTCTGTGAGTAAATTTTCAAACGTCCCCGCGAGTTTACCCCGAGCCATCGCGTCTGGATTGTTAGCAACAGCGCGGATCGCAGGATAAAGCAACTTAGGATTGATTCCCTCAAGCGATTGACCCAAGAGCCCGCCAAATAATGTGGCAGCTAGTTCACCATGGGTGAGCTGGATGGGATCTTCCCAAACAACTGGGTAAACCGGCTCTGCGGTATCCACTAGAGCCTTCAGCATATCTGGAACGACTGGTTTTGCATTCGCTCCCATATTTTTCAGAGCGTTGGCCGCCTTGACTCGAAGCCATCTGTCTTCGTGAGTGAGTAACCGCGATAGCACTTTAATCGCATCGGGATCATTGATATACCCGAGCGTTTCAGCAGCACCTTGCCGCATCCGGCCGTCCGGTGCTTCTGCCATGGTGATAAGCCGTCGGGTATATTTTTTGCCTGCCGGCCGGGCACCGAGTTCTTCGGCCGCCCAGCCTCGGACGATTGGCGACCAGTCCTTGAACGATTCAATAAGCTGATCCTCCGTCAAAGTCTTACGAGTGAGATCGAATTTTCCTGAGGCGATTGCCTCGGCTACCTCTTCTTTTCCAAGCGCATGAGCAGGATTTGCCTCCCGGCCGGTGAGGTAAATTTTTTTCAACGGCAGCGCGTATGTTAGGACATAACTAGCGGTAGGACTCAATCCATTATACCCGCTATTTCCATAGTAGGTGTCATCGTCTGTCTTACCCGCACCGTATTGTTCAGCACCATCGTAGGTAAATGAACCATCACAGCGCCTCACGAGATCAAGGTGCCAAGAGGCTTCCTTGATGAATGCTGCCGAGGCCAGCGGACCTCCTGCATTCGCTCCGAGACCGCCCCATAGGTAGCTGAAGCCTTGACCTGTGTGCCCATATTCACGGCACTGATAGGAGGCAGTCACCATTTTCGCAAAGAACCGTGTTTCCCTTACTTTATCTCCCTGAAGCGCGAAAAGCATCGCTGCCATGGCATTCTTACCATTGTTATCATGATTCGGCCACGGCATGTGTTCTCCATAGGGTACTGCACCCTTGTCCACGTAGTAGCCGAAAAATCGGGAAGCTCGGTCGATGGCGGGTTCCACTTCAGGATTTTTAACCCCGCATTTTCTACCCATCACGATGGAGATATTTGCGATCAGTCCTGCGGCATTGACTGGACCGTAAGGAGGGATGGAACCATGGAGTTCACCATAGCCATTTAAGTCTGAGCCGCCGTGACCGTAGGTCCCATATAAACTTTGCCCTTTCGCAAGGCTGATCGTGTATTGCTCAATGGCGTGCATTACTTCGCGATCGCCAGTTAGTAGGAAATATTCGCAGAGAAAAAGATTACGGTAACCCCAACCCCAAGTATCGACTTTAGCACTATTTAATTCCAGCGACTTGGGTGCTATTTCACGCGCATACTTTCGTAATTTTGAAAGATATTTAGTCTCGCCCGTGGCCATCAGTGCGAGACCATTGACAGCACCTGTCCATCCCGCCGAGAGAGGCTCCTTGTCTAG
This sequence comes from Luteolibacter sp., assembly GCA_043766715.1. GTDB lineage: Bacteria > Verrucomicrobiota > Verrucomicrobiia > Verrucomicrobiales > Akkermansiaceae > Luteolibacter. The sequence goes on along the minus strand of JAYUHS010000145.1, from coordinate 22,320 downwards.
CACTTTGCAAGCTTCTTCAAAAATGAGCTTGGACTTGGGGCAATTGTAAGGTGCCGTGGCACTGTAGGTGCCCATGACTTTGAGAGTGATTGCTTGATTCGAGATCTTTCCTGCCCGCCACACTTGCAAATTTAAGACACCACGGTTCGCTTCCTTTTCAACGTCTTGAATAGCCCTTGCTAGACTCTTGCGTGCATCATCTGTAAACGGCTTTCCGGCCACACCTAAGATAATGTCATCCACCTTGATCACGCCATCCGCAGGCGATTTTTTTCCCACATGAGTGACCAAAATCTGCCGACTAATCAGTGTCGTGCGACCTTGCCCACTATCGAGGTTATTGGCAGCTCTGGTATAAATCCAGCCACGCATTCCAGTCGCGCCGAGATTATAAGTCTGGCTGCGGTCCACCGCATTATTCTTGGTGAGGTCCGGCAGGCTCGTAGGGTAATCTACACCGAATGCCGATGCAGCCCACCAACAAGAAATGAATGCGATCAAAGGAATTTTCATGGCTTAGGAGTGGCTGGCTTTGCGTCACCCGATAAGATCGGACCCCATATTTCTGCCATGAGGCTGTAGATTTCAGGTTCTGCCTGCTTGAGTTCGCCTGCGACGAATGGAAAGAAATCGTTGGAGCCGAAATATGCCTCCGTCATTTCCGAGAAAAACTCCATTTGATTGGTGAGGCCGTAATGTTCACGCATGTATCCAGGGCTGGTGAGCACCGATTTGTATTTTCCGCTATCACAAAATTTCTTCCAAGCTGCTTTTACTCTTGGTTCCTCGTAGCCGAGAACTTGGTCGTGATAGGCATGACTTAATTCATGAAGAATCACTAACGGCATCCGTCGATTTTCAGTAGGTGACATCAAGTGCTCGGCAATGGGAATATGCACACACTTCGCTAGATTTTCATTGTATCCATTTTCTTTCAGCCAGCTCGCTTCGCCGTGATACTGCATCGGAGATAAGGCCCCATAATTCAGATCCATTTCGATCGTTACCGCGCGCAACTTCGCCAGCGGCACTTCTGGCACGATTAGAGTGATATCGACTAACTTCGCATTGAGAACTTTAAGCGCTTGGCCGCCCAATGGGGCTGATTCACCTTCTAACAATCGATTGTCGATTCGGACATTCCAACCTTCGATATTGCGATTGGTGTAGGCGGTAGGAAGCGCCGGTTTCTCTGCGGCATACGCAATAGCGCTTAAAAGTCCGACGATAGGGATAAGGAACTGTTTCATGATGGAATCTAGAGATATTTAAGGGAGTGGAATTTCAGCCATGTCGTGCGGAGAAAACTGAGCGCCGAGGTTCAGTTCGGATTCCTGACGGTGGGCAGCCAGCAAATGTTAAAAAATGAAGCTGCCGCCATTGAAAGTTCGCAAATCTTTGGCGGCAGCTCATGGTTTTGTGGAATAAAGCCCCACATACGGCGCGTTCAAGTCAGTTATTGCACGATCACGACAGGTTTCCCGAGAATTTCCATCCGAGGTTTGATTCCAAGGCCCGGCTCGGTGCTGGCCGCCATGAAACCATTCACTCGCTGCGGCGCACCTTCCGCTGTGCTGACGGTGACGTAGCTGTTGAAATCCGTGCTGGTGAAGCGGAATTGCTCTGGAGTGCTGTGCGCCAGATGCGAGATCGCTGCCGTGGTGATGTCGCCACCCCATGAATCTTCCAAAGTCATGGCGATGCCCATCGTCACGCAAAGATCGCGCGCTTGCTTAATTTTTGTCAGTCCGCCGAGCTTGCTGATTTTTAGGTTCACCAAATCCATCGCGAGGTCGCCCTTGGCACGTAGGAGCATGTCGAGGTTATCGATGTTTTCGTCCATGACGAAGGGGTGGTCGGTTTGGCGGCGGACGGCAAGGCACTCTTCATAGCTGAGACACGGTTGCTCGATGTAAACGTCCAAGTCGCGGACGGCACGGACCACTCGCACTGCTTCGTGCTGTGACCAGCCAGTGTTCGCATCCGCGACGAGACGCTCACCGGGCTGCATTTCTGCAGCGACGGCGTGGATTCGGTCAATGTCGGTATCTGGATCGCCACCGACTTTAAGTTGGAAACGCGAGTAGCCTTGTGCCCGGTAGCCAGCGACCTTCGCCGCCATTTCCGCCGGTGATTCTTGAGAAATCGCGCGGTAAAGCCGGATATTTTCGCCGTAGCGACCGCCCATCAGCACACAGCATGGCAGGCCCGTCGCTTGGCCGAGGATGTCCCAGCAGGCGATATCGATGCCGCTTTTCACATACGGATGGCCCTTCAGTGCTGCGTCCATGAGCAGGTTCAGCTTTCCAAGCTCACGAGGATCGGACCCGATCAAATGCGGTCCGAGTTCCTTGATGCCAGCTCGCACGCCCTCGGCATACGCAGGTAGATAGAATGGGCCGAGAGGGCAAACTTCGCCATAGCCGACGAGTCCGTCATCTGTTTCCACAGCGACGATGGTGCTGTCAAAGACGGTCACCGATTTACCACCGGACCACTTGTAGGTGGTTTCGTGGAGTGGGAGATCGACTTGATAGGCGAGAATACGAGTGATTTTCATGAGGTAATTTGAATTTGGTTTGAGTTGAGATGGTTTGATGAATAAGCGGGTTTATTCAGGGAAAATCCAGCGGCTGTCGAAGTTGGGAATCTTCTCACCGAGTTGGATTTTCCAATACTTGTCCACGTAGAGTTCTACGCCTTTTTGGTAACTGAGATCTTGCTTCGAGTGGGTCGTCCACTTCAGGTCGAGTTGGCGGGCGTCCGCGGGTAAATCAATCACCCGATCCTTCGCATCGATCACCTTGCCATCGACCATCGCCGACTTCAGGTCCACGAACCATGGGAGGTGGAATTTCAAGCTCGTTGGAGCTTTGCGCCATTGGGCATCGATGCGGACGGTGGCCCCGTCTGCGATGGAATCGATAGTGTAGGAAATCGGCCCGAAGTCAGTGGGGGCCTTTTTCACCCGCACCGCTTGGCCTGCTTCCAGCCACAGCGGCGAGAGTGCGGACGCGAGATGAAGCACTGGGGCCTGCATGTCCTCACGGACGAGCATGTTGCGAAAACATTCATTGAAGCGGGCGGCACTCCAGCCATGAGGTGGGTAGTTATTGTGAAAATTCCGGTCACGCCATGCCCAGACATCGTATTCAAATCCAGTCTGAGTGCTCCCGGTGTGGACGAGATAGGAGTAGAAATCTTTAATCACCTCGCGATCCATTCCCAGCGATAGCAAGGTCTGGATGACATGAAAGGTCTCGTAGTGGTGGACCACTGTATGCTCCGGCTCGGACCAATCGACACCCTTCGCCTCCTTGGCCTTGCGGACCTTATAGGCATTATGCTCATAGGTCATGATTCCCTCTTGATAGGCGAAATCGCGAACTGTCTTGATCGTGCTTAGCACCATCGGGTCCGTCGCCGCGATCACTCCAAACGGATAGACACCGCCGGAAGCATTTTCCCAATCCATCCCTGCTAGAGGATCGTCTAGGCCCGGAGGAATGTAGCCGCCCGTCTTGGCCGTGATCTCCTTGAGATGAGTGTCAAACTTCGCGAAATAGGCATCATACAGTTTCTCGTAACGTGCAGCGTCCTCATTCTTGCCGACGGCTTTCGCTAAATCCACCGCATCCTTCAGCCCACGTAATACCCAGAAACTATGACCGGTGTAGTGACCGTCGATGCGTTCGTTATCATAGGGTCCAGCCACGGGCCATAGACCCCACGGGTCTTTCGCAGTCTCGATTTCCAAGGTATCCACGTGGCCGGGCACCAGCGGATAGACTCGCTCCGCAAATGCTTGGTCTCCGGTGACTCGGTAATGGGCTGCCAAGGTCCAGAGCGCTTGACCCCAAGCATCGGGATGAGTCATCCGCAGGCCGGTGAGCTTGCCTTGATCGTCCTTCAGCAGGACATATTCCAGACACTCAGCAGCGATCTTGGTCAGCCCGAGCATGTCATAGGTGTGGATGATAAACGCCGCATCACGTGAGAAAAATTGGTTATACTGGACGTCGCTCACCGTCTGGATCCACGTCTTGCCATCTTCCTGTAAATCACGGGCTATCAAATCGTACATCAGGGATGCCTTTTGCATCTCCATAACTTTCTTCTCCGGCACCTCGAAGACGGTTTCCGGGTTCAGTTGTTGTTCCCAAAAACGGGTGCTGCGGGTGAGATAGTCGTCGAATTTCGCATTCGCCACCGCCTTGACCTGCTCGGCACGCTCATCTGCGACCGGCACATAGGGCACGGTCACATCGACCGATGCCGATTTCCCCGGAGCCAATTCGATCACAAACTCAAACGGCTCACAGTTCGCAGGAGCCTCGATCACTTTCCAACCGGAGGCGTCCGGCTGATAGTTCCAAATGAGATGCTTGCTGTCCGTGCGGTGGACTTCGCCGCTATTGACGACGGTGGTTGGCTCCCAAATTTTCCATGGCTTCCAAGTCGCGGCATCCATGAAGCGATTCAGCCACCAAGTCGGTCGGGTGTGGTCGAAAAACGGTTGCCGCCATGCGCCCTCGATTTCGTAAGCCCTCGCACCGATTGCCACTCGCTGCGGTTTCTGGCCCGGATTGGTGGCAGTGATCCGGAAAAACCCCATTAAATTTCCCTGCGGGTTCAGCTCGACGGGTGCCGCGAAGCTTTTCACCCGGTATTCGATCCCATCCACGACCGAGCCATAACTAATCACTGGGATTGATCCTTGATCCAGCGTCCGCATCCGGCTGTTAAGACGTTTCAGAGGAGTTCCGGCCCACAGGGTGAGCTCGCCCCAGAACGAGCTATAGGCACCATCCCCCGTTAGCTGGAACGCTTTCGGTGAATCCATGAAGCCGATGGTATCACTCGGAGTTAGGAAATAATTGAACGGACCTTTCGAGTCGCGAGTTTGCTCATCCACGCGGGAATCATGCAAGTAGGTCTGGGCATTCATGGACGAGAGGCTGCAGGAAACGGCGGCGAAAAAACCGCAAAGAAACTGGTAGGAATATTTGTTCATAAAATAAGGATGATTGAAACTTTACGGGTTCTGCTTGCGAGCCAGTGTCTGCAACCACTTGCCATAAGCATAAATCAAAATCGCAGCGAAGACGCCGATGACTGCAAAGAAATACCAAGTCATGCCGATGTGATGCTGCTCATAAAGCGCACGAGTCAGGGCTTCCGGCGTCTCACCGGTGAAGGCGACTAACTTTTTAAATGCCTCGCCGGGGAGCAATACTGCTTCGGTCGCTAACTTCGGATCAAAGCCTTTGGCCAAAAGCATTTCCCGCGCGAAAACGTCCTTATCCGAAAACTGATGATACATTAGTGGCCCGAGTTTACCCTCCAAGGTCATCCCGATCAGCACCGGAGCCTGTGAAAAACCAATCCACATCGCCTTCTTATCGCGTGGTGCGATGTTACCGAGGAACTCGCTATACTTTGGACTCGCAAGCATTTCCCCCACGCTGAAGACGGCCATGGCAGCGACACAGACCCATGCGACGTTAAACATCCCGAACAACACTAGCGCGGCCACCACAAACACCGTCCCAATAACCATGCTATTGATCGCACGCATTTTCGCACTCAGTGCTGCGAAAATGAAGCAGGTGAGCATGATCAGACCTGAGTTGATGTTCACCAATCCCTCTGGCTCGATCCGTAGGCCATCTTTACTCATGCCCAACAAAAACTGAGTGACGTGATTGGTGGTGCCTTGCGTTCCGAAAAGATCAGTGACGATCGTCCGCGTATCGACCCAATCGTCGATGTATTTTGGAAGCACATCCCACAACATCGGGAACATAAACCACCAAACCGAAAAGATTAGTAGGTAGAGATAAAGATGCGGTTTTTTAAGTTCCTGAAGTGACTCTACCAGCAAGCTCGACTCCACTACTTGGCCCTGCTTCACTTTTTCCCGCCGTAATAGCCGCTCTTCCTTTCCCGGCTCTTTGTAAATAAGTAGCAATACAAAATTCAAACAGATGATTGCGGCGTTCGTATAGAAAACATAAGTCCATGACATCTGCCGCATTTGCAGCGCAATCAAAGGGCCTAACCAACCACCGATATTGACGGTTTGATAGAAGACTCCCCAAGCGACCGAGCTGTTCTGCCGACTACTTACCTTGATTAAAGTGCCTTGGATCCCCGGCTTGAAAATGGCCGTGCCGAGGGCGAGGCACATCGCACCTGCGAAGAAACCCCAGTAGCTCCGAAATAACGCCATCAACAAATAGCCGACGCACTTGATCACCGTCGAAATGAAAATCGTTTCCTTATATCCGTAACGATCCGCCAAACCACCAATGCAGATCGGCACCAACGACTGGACCAAATTCCAACACATCATCAGTGTGCCGAAGGTCGCCATCGTCACGCCCAGCCCGCCCTCAGATACCGAGTGAGTGGCGTAGATGGTAGAAACGGCACGGACGCCATAATAAGCGAGCCGCTCAATCATTTCCATGCCGCCTACCACCCAAAAAACGTAACCCAAACTGCCGAGAGCGGCCCATAAGCCGAGTTGTTTGACATCGCCGAAGCTGGTCTCGTCGTCATTTCCTTCAGGCTTGGATGGCTGGCTCATAAAATCTTATTTTGAAAGATGTGGTGGCGCTGTCTGCCGCCTTGGAAGATCCAGATACAGGATTGATCCATGACCTGCGACACCGTATTTCCCCCTCGCCTTCTTGTCTTGGCACGGAAACGCATCTCGCCATGAAAATCAGCACAACCACCGCACTTCTGTCCAGCGCCCTTCGGGAGGTGGACCTGCGGATTCTCGAACAACTGTTCGACCACATGGCGGACACCGCGTTTTTCATCAAGGACCCGGTCGGTCGCTATCTCGCGGTGAATGATTCCCTCGTCGAGCGCCACGGTCTCCGTGAGAAATCTCAACTTCTCGGACACCGCCCGTGCGATGTGTGTCCTGGCGATTTCGGGCGGATTCCTGCGGAACAAGACGCCGATGTGCTCTCCAGCGGACGCCCCATCATCGAGCGGCTGGAACTCCAGTGGTATTTGCCACAAAAACCCGTCTGGTGCCTGACTACCAAGCTCCCGCTTCACGACTCCGCCGGAAAAGTCAGCGGCATCATCGGCATTTCCAAGGACGTGAGATTGCCGATTCCAGCCAAGGAAATCCCCGATGGCGTGGCGGCGGCGCTGCGGCGGCTGGAAACTGGCTATGCGGATCCCCTCACCCCTGCCGAGTTGGCCGCCATCGCCGGTTTGCCCGCGGCACGATTCGCCCGCCTTACCCAGCGGATTTACGGGATTTCTCCGCTCCAGTTAATCACCAAGACCCGGATCGCCGCCGCTTCACGACTGTTGCGGGAAACCGATAAGCAGGTCGCAGAAATCGCCCTAGAATGTGGTTTTTACGATCACAGCGCGTTCACCCGTACCTTCCGCGCCGTCACCAGCGTCACTCCCACGCAATTTCGGGCTGGGTAATCTCTGCAGGACAAAATCCGCGCCTTACCCTCAGGGCGACCACCTCGCAGGGGAAATCTAGGGCATCATCTGGAGGCAAATCATTTTTTCACCGCTAAGCAAGACGCCAAGAACGCCTTGGGAAGACGGGTGCTTCGGTTTCCCGCTCCTTCCATTTCTTTCATCCTTCTGATCCTTCCTTTCTCAACGGCCTATCGTTAAGAGTCACCCAAGCTATCATCACCGACCTCGTCGAAATCCGTTTCCCGGACTCGCTTGCGATCGCGCTGAAGTTCGACATTCATGCGGAGCAGCTCGCGAAGCTCTAGCCCACCCCGGACTGCGGGGATCGTCAGATGGGGCAGGGTGCGATCCGAGGTTGCTAGAACGATGGATGCAAGGCCAGTAAGCCGCATCCACCACGGGCGGACCATTTGCGAGTCTTTGACCCGGTAAAGTTCGATCTCGTCGATCCACTGGTTAATGACGCCGCTGGTGACTCGCAGCCGCTCGCTCGTCAGCTCGAACACCCGGGTGCGGACTAACAAGTATCGCCACAGCAAGTAGCCCACCGGGACCACAAGGCCAATCAATGCGGGAGGAAAAAATGCCGCACCGGCGAGGACACCACCTATCAAAACCAGCGCGGCAGTGAAGGGTCCGAGATTAAGCCACTGCGAGGAGCTGCCCTTCCACAACGTTTTTTCTTCAGTCATTTCTGGAGAATGCTGCCAGTTCCATGCACTCCGCAAGCGGAGAATGGTCGGGGATTTCCAGCTTGTGTCAGAGCTTCTTCCACTCACGGATGAGCGAGACCTTCACCGAGCCTTGGGTGCGAATTCCCAAATTCCCCTCACCCCCTTGGCGAGTCGTCTGGATGGTATCTGCCTCCTGTCTCAGCACTAGCGGATAGATCAACGACAGCCAGAGCTTGCCAGACTGGATGGTCACCTCCTCGTCCATGACCACTCCCTCGAAGTCAGGGATCTGCTTGCGGCTGTAGTCGCCCGTGAAGTTAAAAACCCCACAAGGATGTCCCTTAACGGCGCCGATCGATTCGAGAGTAAGCGTGAACATTCCCTTGGCTTCTCCGGCTAAAAGCATGGGCAGAGTTTTGTCAGAAATCTTGATTTGATCGCCGAGTTTGATGCGCTTTTTACCAAACCACAGACTGCGAGGGGCAAGTGCGTTCTCGACAAGCAGCATCTCGAATCTGGGCGAAAGCTGCCGGGAGAGGGCGACTGCGCGGAAGCCCTCGCTGAATTCGGATTTCCAAGTCGAGCCGACTTTATGATAGATCTGCGGCTTCGAAGCTGGGGCCAGCTCTCTCACGGCGGGTTTTTTGGAATCATCCGCCCCGGCGATGATCGGATCTGTGAAGGTGGATTTCTCCAAGGTATAGCGGACTTGGTCCCCTGACCGCTCGAACTTCTGGGCCGTGCTGCGGGTGCCTTTCTGCGCTGTCACTTGATTCCCAATGGCGGAGGTCTCGATAATTCTACCAGAGATTTCTTGCGTCAGCAGCGTCTTGACTTGGAAGGCAGTGGGAAACGGTAAGTCCTTACGAAAAATGACGCCTTCGGGTGTTTGATCGACGAGTTTCTGGAGCTCTGGGTCCACTTGGGTGACTTCGGAATCCGTGGCGGTCTGGTGGATTCGGTTTTCCACTGCCGCCTTGGCCTTGCCGACGAGAGTCTTAGCCTTGTCGCAGGAGATCGAAACGACGCAGAGCGCGGCGGTGAAAAGAATGGGGAATTTCATGGTAAAATCAGATGTGACAACTGCAGTCGAGCGTTTGGTTCATTTCCGTGGCAGGGTTTTCTTCGCGAGAAACGCCGACCACCACGGCGGGTACACCCGCGACGGTCTTGTGAGGCGCGACATCGCTAAGAACGACACTTCCGGCACCGACCTTAGCGCCGGTGCCGATTTCTACCCGCCCGAGAATCTTCGCACCAGCACCGATCAAGACTCCGGAACGGATAATCGGGTGGCGGTCCCCAGCTTCCTTACCCGTGCCGCCGAGTGTGACCTCGTGGAGGATCGAAACGTCGTCCTCGATGATGGCCGTTTCACCGACGACGAATGAGGTCGCGTGATCCAGCAGGATGCCGCAACCGATGCGTGCGGCGGGATGAATGTCCACCGCGAAGACCTCACTGGACAGACTTTGGAAATACAGCGCCAGCCAGCGGCGACCTTCCAGCCACAGTTGGTGAGACACCCGATACGTCGTGAGCGCGAGGAACCCCTTGAAAAAAAGCAAGGGTTCCAGCGGCGAAAAACAGGCTGGATCGCGCTCAAACATCGCCAGTAAGTCGCGTGATGCCGCATGGACGATTAGCGGGTTTTCCTCGAAAATCCCCGTGAGCAGCGGCTCCATGCTAACTCGCGGCATATCTCCCCGAGCGAGCCGCCGTGCGAGCCGTGCTCCAAGCGCCGCCGCGAGAGTCTCGCGGGAAAGGATGACATCATCCACTAAGTGCCGGAGGCTCAGTTCTTCCTCTACCAGCCGGTTCGCCTCGCTGCGCAAGGTTTCCCAGACGGTCTGAAGGTTCGCCGCCTTACCCGCGCAAAGCTTTACCGTATTCTTGCTCGCCGGAAGAACTCCGGCCTGTTGAGGTTCGCTCATGAAAATTTCACAGAAACTGGAATACGCGTGCCGGGCGATGGCCCAGCTCGCGAAATACCATGACGGGCGGACTCTTACACGGCTGGACGACCTTGCGCAACGTGAAGCAGTGTCCGGGAACTTTCTGGTGCAAATTCTCAACGATCTACGGCGCGCGAATCTCATCGAAAGCCGTCGCGGCAAGGCAGGTGGTTATTTGTTAGCACGCTCTTCAGATCAAATCACCCTTCGCCAAGTGGTGGAAGCCGTGGACCCGGCGTTGCTCCAGTGCTCTGTCACCCGCGACGGTGATTCTGGACAATCAGTCCGGCGCGCTTGGGAACAAATTTCCGTCAGCTTCCAACAGTCGCTGGACCAAATCACCTTGGAAAGCATCGCCAGCCGCCAAGGGGATCCGATGTTTTACATTTGAGTGAGCAATTCACCCCGAGAATTGGTCAAGAAACCTAAAATATTTAGCTAGCTGAAAAATTTCATTTCCGCTAAAGCACGAGGGTCTGCTAACCCTCTTTCCACCCATGGCTTCACTCGGCGAACACACCCACCACATCAAGATCCGCTCGACGCAAATGGAAATGGCCTCCAGCGACGGAGGTTCTCGCGACGACGACTACGATCGCAAACTCCAAGCGGCCCAAGAGGAAGTTGATCGCATCCAGCTCCAGCGTGAAGAGCTCGAACGCAAGAAAAGCGAGCTCGAGGCACTCACCGGGCGCAAGCGCGGCTTCCTCTCACAACAAGCAGAACTCTGCGAAAAACTCACCTCGTCCCTCACCCTCACTGACCGTGAGCTGTTCGAAATGCGCCAAGAAGCCGAGGACCTCGAGCAATGTCGGGTGTGTTTCGCCGCTCACCTCGACAAGCTCCAGAAAATCAACCCCGAGGCATGGACCCGCGACCAGCTCCCGGACAAACTGGATAAGGCACTGATGGCCATCGACATCGCGGCGGATGAATATGACCAAGCTGCCGCTCATTTTCAAAATGGCCGCAGCGGAGTGATTTTCGGTAGCCCCTCCAAACGCGGTCGAGCCGCCGCCGCCGCTGCCAGAACCGCCAGCAGTTCAGAATTCATGTCAAACCTGCGGAACGGTTTCGCCTTTAATCTGCCCATCCTCGTGCTCGGCGGCCTTGCCCTTTTCGTTTACCTCGTGAAATAAAAATTCCCTGAACCATGAGCCGAAGCGTCCCCCTCAAAGAAGATCTCGAACTCCGTGCCCTGCATCAAGAGGACCAACATCTGCTTCTCCGGCAGCGGGAGTGCGCAGAAATCCCCAAGAAACTCGCGCAAGAACTCAAGGACCGCGAGTCCACTATGCCACCCCTCGCAGAAGTCGCAGACCGCACACGCCGCAAGGAACACGAACTGATCGTCTCCCGCGGCCAAGTCGCTAACATCCTCCGCGACCAGTCCCGCAGCGTGATGCTGCTGGTCCTACTCCTCACCGCCACCGGCTCGTTGATCTGGTGGGGTATGAAGTTGATGCAAGGGTGACACGGCCTCGTTAGGCTTGTTTCTTTGCCTCCAGCCGCGTTCCAAGCTCCGTCCACTGGCTGCGGCTGACGATGTAGCCGACGCAGTCCGGTTTCCCACAACGGCACGGATGGTCCTCGTAGCAGTCCACATCGAACCCGTAATCGAAGGTCAGCTCTTCGCCCTCGGAGATATCGGTAAGCGCATGGATAAAAATTTTCCGGCCCTCAATCCATGCCTCGCAGTTCGGACCACAGGAATGATTGATCAGTCGCGCGGTGTTCCACGGGACGTTGCCATCAATGTCGTATTTGCGCGACAGGGTGAAAATATAGACCGCCGCGTCACCTGTTTTCAGCGATTTTTCCTGCTGAGAAACGCCGCGCTTTTCACTCGTTTCCTTGTCGATGAGTTCACCGACATACTCGATGATTTTCGTTTCTTTCGCGATCGCGGTGGTGGCGTAAACACCGCGGCCATGGATTTGCGAGCCACGGACTTCGCAATACGAGCTCTGCCCGCGGTTCCAGAGTTCGATGAGCTTTTTGTGTAAAACATTCGGGTCCGGGACCTTCTTCTTCGCTGCCATGGGGTGCAGTCTAACGAGCTTCGCGTTTTTCCAAAGGAGGAAATTGCAGATCCTGCGGTAAGTTCACGTAGAGTCCCCTCAGGTCATTCACGGACAGCCCGGAGCCATCGATGAAGGTCCAATTGTTTTTCCCCTTGTCGGAGATGGCGACTTGGAATCCCACGCTTTCGATCACGATCGGACGACTCTGGCCCTGCCGGATGATACGAAATTTCGTGACCGTGGGTACCATCACTAACCATTTACTAAAAACGAGACTCTCGACGTCCTCACCGTTGATTTTTTCCACCTTCTTTCCGGGGCCGACCTCGAACGACCGCGGTTGGCCTTGGGGTTTAAAGGAAATCATACTGATCCCCTGTTGGACCATCTGCTTGGCTACCCCGGCGAGCTGCTTTTCCAACTCATCTTTCCCGCCCTGCATTCGGTTCGCCGTGCGTTCCTTCCACTGAGGGTTCATCCGTTCCAGAGCGACTTGGTAGCGCCCGAGCACCACCTCGTTCCCCAGCGCAGCCACTGCACCGACGGCGGAAGCGATGACATCCGCCGGAGCGCCAGCCGCAATCATCACCGCCGGTTCGGCAACTTCTTTCGAAACCTGAGGCAAGGGGGCCAGTGGCGGAGGCACGCCTTCACCTTGGACCTGGCCATGAGCACCTCCTGCGGCGAGCGCCATGACGGTAAGTAAAGCAATCTGAACCGGAGATTTCATACCGCGAGAAATGCCCACTACCCACTGCGCCGTCAAGCTTGACGGAAATCCGCTTGGATTCCTCACCAGCTTTGCATAAAGCTCCACCCCCATGGCGAAATCAGCACTCGGAAAAGGACTCGGAGCACTCATCAAGAAAAGTGACGCCTCCTTGGCAACCGACGTCAACATTACCCCGGAGGATTTCAAGCGAGTCCGTGATGTCGCGCTGGACATGGTCGTTCCTAGCCCGCTGCAACCACGCACGCAGTTCGTCGAGTCCCCGCTGGATGACCTGATGGAATCGATCCGCCAGCACGGCATCATCCAGCCACTCATCGTCCGCCTCGTCCATGGTAAGCTCGAACTCATCGCCGGGGAACGGCGCTGGCGAGCATCGAAAAAACTCGGCCTAGCCACCGTCCCAGTCATCGAGCGCGAGGCCTCCGACCGCGATGTGCTAGAAATGGCACTCATCGAAAACCTCCAACGCGAGGACCTCAACCCGATGGAAGAGGCCGCAGGCTACGTCCGGCTCGCCGAGGAGTTCTCACTGAAACAGGATGAAATCGCCGGGCGTGTCGGCAAATCCCGCGCCAGTGTCGCCAACGCCATGCGGCTACTCGGACTGCATAAAGACGTGCAAATGCTCGTCGCCCAAGCCCGCCTCACCGTCGGCCACGCGAAGGCCGTTCTCGCCATCAAGGATCACGATACCCAGCTCTTGGTGGCCGACCGCATCATCCGCGGCACGCTGACGGTCCGCGCGACCGAGAAACTCGTCCAAAGTTTCCTCAACGACGGCCCCCAAGAATCTGGCGAATCGAAAAAAGCCCCCGCTGCCCGCGAATTGGACATCCACGTCCGCGCCATCACCAACCGGCTCCGCGAGCATTTCGCCACCCACGTTTCTATCCAGCATTCCTCGAAAAAAGGCAAAATCGAGATTGAATACTATGGCGACGACGACTTGCAGCGACTGATCGAGCTGCTCGGCCTGCCAAGCGCTGATTGATCCCATCGCCACAGCGGCTTAGCCGTTTCACCTTTTCGACACCCGCACTTGCCCCGCCGCACCTTGCGGGTTAGCAAGCGGCATCAAAAGACGATCCTTCAGCCTCCTTCTCGCCCGGCGGTATCTCAATCCCCGCCGCTCCGTTCTCTCCTCATTTAGCCTCATTTCGCTGCTCGGCGTGATGCTCGGCGTGCTCGTGCTCGTGGTGGTCATGGCCGTCTATTCTGGCCTTGAGCGAAATGTCAAAAAACGGCTTCTCGACTCCACTCCCCACATCCTCCTGAGCCGGTATGACCCCGGTTCGCCTGACAGCCGCATGACTGACTGGGAGGAAGCCGCGAAAAAAGCGAGAACCCTGCCCCACGTCGAGGCCGCCACGCCCTACATCTCGGACAACGTCATCGTCGATGTCGCGACTTGGCAGCGGCCCGTGCTCTTCAGCGGGATCGACAGCTCAGACCACGCCCAGATTGAAGGCTTGGCCAGCATGTTGGATTTAGAAAGACACCCGACTTCCACCGCCGATCTCGGCCTCGAAGACCGTGCCGTCATTTCCTCCATCCTCGCCGAGCAGCTTCACATCACCGTCGGCGATAAGATCCGCCTGCTCTCCACTCGGAACATCGAGGGCGTCATGCGCGCCTATAAAACCACCGAGAAACCTCCTATCCGCGAGGCTTTCGCGGAAATTTGGCAAAAATCCACCGCCACTCTCAACCAATCGTGGAAGGCGGATGGCGAGGAGTTCACCCTCCCGCTCGCCGCCTACCGTGAACCTTACCAAGCACTGTTCGACATCCTCCAACAAGACATCCGCCCGACCGAGCAAGACCTCCTCACTCGCGTCCTGAATGCCATGGATACGGCGGAAAAAACTGAAACCGAATTCCGTTTCAGCTCCCAAGCCAAGACCGATGTGGAAAAAGCCCTCGCAGACCTGAATGCGACCGATGCCGAAAAAATGGACGCCGAGACCTTTAAAAACCTCAAAACCCTCGTGCTACCGAAAGAAGCCGAAGTGATCGGCGTCTATCAAGCATCGCAAATGGCCGCCACTCCCGATCTCTTCATCCCACTCCCTCTCGCCCAAGATCTTGCCGGTCTTGGCGACGCCGTGCAAGGCATCGCTCTGCGGGTGGACAGACCCTACGAGGCAGAAATTTACGCCACAGAATTCAGAAAAACCCTCGGCACAGACTACTCGCTCATCACTTGGGGTCAGCGCTATCAGGCGTTTTTCTCACTCATCGAGCAACAGCGCGGGATGATGTATTTCATGCTCTCATTCATCATTCTCATCTCTGCCTTCTCGATGATGGCGGTGATGTTTACCGCCACCATCCAGAAGCGGCGGGAAATCGGCGTGATGAAAGCACTCGGCGCCGCGCCGAACCAGATCGTGCGGGTATTTCTCTATCAAGGCATGATTCTCGGCTCGCTCGGAGCCATCCTCGGCGTTGGGCTTGGCCGCTTGGTCATCCACTTCCGCGGTGAACTCCAAGCCGCACTGCGGGGTGTCGGATTTGACCCATTTACTTCGTCCTTCACCGGTTTCAATGTCCTGCCTGCTCATAACGACCCCATCGAGCAGCTCAAATTCGCCATCATGGCCTTCATTTTGTGCTCCCTAGCCGCACTGGTCCCCGCATTCTTCGCTGCCCGTAGCGACGCGGCGAAATCCCTGCGAAATCTCTAAACCATGGACATCTGGATCATCCAAAACGGCGAGAAAATCGGCCCACTACACGATTTCGAAATCCGCCGTAAAATCGAAACCGGCGAGCTACCACGCGAGACCCCCGCTTGGCACGAAGGTCTTGCCGGCTGGAAATCGTTAGCTGAAATCGAGGTTTTCAGCCGCGAGTTCGAGCTTGCGGCCAAGCCAAGCACGCCAACACCGGACGTCTTCTCGCCGGAACCCGTGACTCCACCGCCACTGCCCGTGAGAACCTTCTACCTCCGGCGGTTTTGGGCGCGGTGGCTCGACCTTTCGCTGTATTCGGCAGTTTGGTGGCTGGGCATGTGGACTGCGCGCCAAGACATCGGCTCGGCATGGCTCAATCAATGGGTAATGTTTTTCCAGTTGGTCCCGTGGTTCGCTGGCGAGGCGCTACTGCTCCACTATTTTACCACCACACCGGGGAAATGGCTTCTCGGCCTGCGAGTCGTCAACAAGGACGGCTCGCGGCTCGATCTCGCCGCCACCACTCGCCGCTCGCTGCGGGTCATGTTCACCGGCATCGGCTTCGGTTGGGGCCTGCTTGCCGTATTCTGCCAAGCCCTGAGTCTCTTCGCCGCAAGACGTCTCGGCACCACGCTCTGGGACCACTCCGGAGGTCACCAAGTCAACGTCGCCCCCCTGAAACCCCTCCGAATCCTCACCTTGGTTCTGCTATTCTTCGCCGCACTTCAGCTCCAAATGGCCATCATTTCTCCCCATGTTTTCGAACTCGTCGGTCAGTCGTTTCCTGAACTGAAAAAGGAATACGACAAAAATCCCCCGTGGCACCTGCCGAAGCGGTCGAAATAGACTCGTAGTCAGTCACTCTCACGATTTTCGCACGACCGTGAAATCCCACGATGTTTTTCAATAAACAGCTTGCCAAGTTCTTGAACTGATCCTAATTGTCCCGCCCCTGCACAGGGGAAATGAAGGCGAGGATAGCTCAGTTGGTAGAGCAGTTGGCTTTTAATCAATTGGTCCTGGGTTCGAGTCCCAGTCCTCGTACTTCCTTCATTTGAACGGACTCCGCAATTTCACGGAGTGGTTCGTTTATCCCCTTAAAGTCAATGCTTGGCGGAGCGGTTCGGTGAGAGACTGGATTGCCAACGCGGATCGACCTCAGCCGTTTTCTACAGTCATCGCCTCCTAGAATTCACACCGGTCTTGCTGGCAGACGCGCACGGTTCATGCTTAGAGTCCGCGCAGATGCATCGGGAAAACGAGCGACTCACTGAGGATCAGGCGGGTAAGAAAAAGTGGCAACGCTGGGGACCGTTCCTCAGCGAGCGCCAATGGGGCACCGTGCGGGAAGATTACTCGGACCATGGCAATAGCTGGGCCAGCTTTCCGCATGACCATGCCCGCCGCCGCGCCTACCGCTGGGGCGAGGATGGACTGCAAGGCTGGTCGGACCGCCAATGCCGGATGTGCTTCGCCCCGGTGCTCTGGAATGGGAATGACACCATCCTCAAGGAGCGCCTATTCGGCCTCGGCGGGAATGAGGGAAATCACGGCGAGGACGTGAAGGAGTGCTACTACTACCTCGACTCCACCCCCACCCATTCCTACACCAAGGCGCTCTATAAATACCCGCAAGCGATGTATCCCTACACCGCCATCCGCGAGAAAAACCAAGCCCTCGGCCGCACCGGCCCGGAACTCGAACTCGCGGATATGGGTCTCTTCGATGACGGGAAATACTTCGATGTCATCCAAGAAGTCGCCAAGCGCACGCCCGAAGACATCCTCTGGCGCATCACCGTTACCAACCACGGACCCGAAGCTGCTCCGATCCATATTTTACCGACTCTCTGGTTTCGGAACATCTGGAGCTGGGGCGAGAACCGCGAAAGCCCTCGGAAAAAACCGAGCATCGTCGCCGACGGTACCCGAGTCGCCGCCTCCCATGAATCACTGGGCGACTACCGTTTCATCGTGGATTCACCGCACCATCACGGGGAAATTCCATGGCTTTTCACCGAGAACGAAACCAACAACCAGACCGTCTTCGGCACGCCAAACGTGCAGCCTTACGTCAAGGACGCCTTCCACCGCTACCTCATCCAAGGCGAGAAATCCGCCGTTTCCCCCACCCCGTCCGGCACAAAAACGGCGGCGCATTTGAAATTCATCGTCCCTGCTGGGAAATCGATCACCGTCCGCTGCCGCCTGCACTTGCTCTCGGAATCGAACGACATCGAAGGATTTCAAGGTTTCGCCGACGTTTTCCGCGAGCGCATCGCCGAGAGTGAGGCCTTCTACGAGGAGATCATCCCCAAGGCCATTTCCCACGACGAGCGCCTGATTTGCCGCCAGGGCTACGCCGGTTTGCTGTGGAGCAAGCAGTTTTTCTACTACGTCATCGACGATTGGCTCAAAGGCAACAACGGCGCACTACCGTCCGAGGCCAGACTGGCCGGGCGCAATTCGGATTGGCGGAATTTCTTCGCTCGCGACATTTTCTCGATGCCCGACAAGTGGGAATACCCGTGGTTCGCCGCGTGGGACACTGCATTTCACATGATTCCATTCTCGGCGCTGGATCCGGAATTCACTAAGCACCAGCTCCTTTTACTGCTCCGCGAGTGGTACATGCACCCGAACGGCCAACTCCCGGCCTACGAATGGAACTTTTCCGACGTCAACCCACCGGTCCACGCTTGGGCGGTCTGGCGGGTTTATAAAATCTCCGATCCCAAGGGCAAACGTGACCTGTTATTTCTCGAACGCGCCTTCCAAAAGCTGCTGCTCAATTTCACCTGGTGGGTGAATCGCAAGGACGTCGAGGGCCGTCACGTCTTCGGCGGTGGCTTCCTCGGACTTGATAATATCGGCGT
Organism: Luteolibacter sp.; assembly: GCA_043766715.1. Classification (GTDB taxonomy): domain Bacteria; phylum Verrucomicrobiota; class Verrucomicrobiia; order Verrucomicrobiales; family Akkermansiaceae; genus Luteolibacter. Next base: position 3,916 of record JAYUHS010000145.1, on the reverse strand, counting down.
TTTCGACCGCTCTCACGCCCTGCCCGGCGGCGGTCGGCTCAATCAAGCCGACGGCACCGCGTGGATGGCTTCCTACTGCCTGACGATGCTGTCGATGGCGCTCGAACTCGCCCTCGAAAAGCCAGCCTACGAAGACATTGCCTCGAAATTCTTCGAACACTTCGTCAACATCTGCGACGCGATCAACTCGCTTGGCGGCACCGGCCTCTGGGACAGCGAGGACGGATTTTACTACGACCAGCTCATCATCAACCACAAGGAGCCGATCCCGCTGCGCATCCGTTCGCTCGTCGGGCTGCTACCGATGTGCGCCGTCACCGTACTCAAGCAGAAGACCATCAACGCACTGCCAAGTTTCCGGAAACGCATGGACTGGTTTCTCGTCAACCGCCCGGACCTCCTGAAATACGTGACCGTCCGCCGCGTCCCCGGCGACAAGAATCCTGGCCGCTGCCTACTCGCGATCCCCTCCGAGACCCGGCTCCGTAAAAGCCTCGCTTACATGCTGGATCCCAAGGAGTTTCTGTCCGACTACGGCATCCGCTCACTCAGCAAGGCCCACGCCGAGAAACCCTTCGTCTTCGAGCACGAAGGCCAGCGCCACGAAGTCCCCTACACCCCGGGCGAGGCGACCACCGACATGTTCGGCGGAAATTCCAACTGGCGCGGCCCGATCTGGTTTCCCACGAATTTCCTGATCATCGAGGCACTGGAACGCTATGACTATTTCTACGGCGACTCCTTCCAAATCGAGTATCCCACCGGCTCGGGAAATCTCGCCACCCTGCGGGAAATCGCCATCGATCTTTGTGACCGGCTGATCTCGCTGTTCCTCCCAGACAAGGACGGCTACCGCCCATGCTTCGGTGAGGCGCACCGCTACCAAGACGTCGAGCACTGGAAGGATCTCCTGCTCTTCCACGAGTATTTCCACGCCGAAACGGGCGAAGGTCTCGGCGCGTCACACCAGACCGGCTGGACCTCACTCGTCGTCCGCCTCGTCCGCGAACGCCGTGAAAAACTCACCCACGGCCGCAAACCGGGCCCTCCACCCGGCACCGCCAGCGAAGTCCCCTTCTAGCGCCATGTCGTTATCGACTCGGTAAAACGATCACCCAAGGAGTGGTGGACTCCGATCCGCCATGCCCATGAGAAGCCAATGAGTTGAGAGAATCGCCTTTCATGGTCCCCACATGGGCAGGCGATTCGGAGATCACCTCTCCTTGGGAAGAGGCTCCGCGCTCTCAAGTCCTCACTTCGCTTGAATTCAATGTTCAAGGAGTGGTGGACTCCGATCCGCCATGCCCATGGAAAGCCAATGGATGGAGAGAATCGCCTCTCATGGTCCCCACATGGGCAGGCGATTCGGAGATCACCCCTCCTTGGGAAGAAGCTCTCATCTCACGGACTTTTCCCCACCATCTGCGTTTATCTGAGTCCATCTGCGGTTAAATTCTCTTCACTCATCACTGCCTGATGGCCGCATTTGAACCCAACCACTCTCATCCTAAAAGGATTCCTTCTAGCGATAAGTCACTGGTTCGACTTATCAAACGCCGCGTCGAACGCGATCCGGCTCGTCGGGAAATCTACGCTTCTCACATAGGCCGCCGCCTCCTCGCCGCCATAAACGCGGTCCATGCGGATGTCTTCCCACTCGACGGAAAGCGGCCCGCGGTAGCCGACGTCGTTCAGCGCGACGATGATGTCCTCGAAGTCGATGTCGCCGTGGCCCAGCGAGCGGAAGTCCCAGAACCGCCGTGCATCGCCGAAATTTGTGTGCCCACCGAAGACGCCCACCGTGCCGTCGCCGTGGTTCCACCAGACGTCCTTCATGTGGACGTGATAGATCCGGGTGCCGAGATCGCGGATGAATTTCACGTAGTCCACCCCTTGGTAAGCGAGGTGCGACGGGTCGAAATTAAAGCCAAACCGCTTGTGATTTCCCACCGCCGCCAACGCACGCTGGGCGGTGGCGATGTCGAAGGCGATCTCCGTCGGGTGGACTTCGAGCGCGAAATTCACATCCGCCTTTTCAAACGCATCAAGGATCGGCGTCCAGCGGTTCGCGAAATCTTGGAAGCCCCGTTCATAGTATTCCTGCGAGGTCGGTGGGAAGGCATAGATCGAGTGCCAAATCGAGGAGCCGGTGAATCCATTGACCACCGCCGGGAACTCGTCCTTGCCCTCGCGGCCCGGCTTCGCATCGAAAAACGCCCGCGCCGCCTTGGCCGTGGTGATCATCTTCGCCGCTGCCCGCTGGCGGACTCCTTCCGGCTCGCCGTCGCCCCAGACATCTGGCGGCAGGATCGACTGATGGCGCTCGTCGATGAGATCACAAACCGCCTGACCGACGAGATGGCTGGAAATCGCGTAACAAGTGAGGCCGTGGGCAGAAAGCAGCTCCCATTTTTCCTTCACGTAAGAAGGGTTAGAGACGGCGGCGTCCACATCGAAATGGTCGCCCCAGCAAGCAAGTTCTAGGCCGTCATAGCCCATTTCATAGGCAAGCGGCGCGAGTTCAGCGAGCGGAAGATCGGCCCACTGGCCGGTGAAGAGAGTGACAGGACGTGACATAGTGGTGGGATTTGAAATGGGATTGAGGCCCCGAGAATGGATGATTCCGCGCCGGGGAACCAAGCAAAAACAACAACGCGCCCCAAGTCCAAAACCCATCGACAAGCACCCCCTTGGAAATTTCGCGAAAGCGACATACGGCATCCGAGACGAGGTCTTCATCCTCTTCATCCTCTTCATCTGCGTCCATCCCGTCCATCTGCGGTTGAATTCTACTCATTTTCTGAGCTCAAATGAACGCAGATCATCCCTCGCCGTCCCACAAACCCAAAAACTCCGCCAGATTCGCAGTTTCTTCAATCTTCTCTAGCCACGGGAATTCGACGGTAAAATACCAGAAAAAGGGACCGCGAATCCGGCGAATCCCGCGAATCGTTTTGAAGAGAAGAGGAAGATCACGCGATGGACCTCACGTCACCCAGAATGGCCCCGCGAAAGGGATTTTCAGATCCAATGAAGTTGCATCACCTGACCTGAAAAAACTTTTTCACAAGTGCTTGATCCGGCTTTCCAGATCTCTGCGGTTGATCAGGTCCACCACCACGATGCTCTCAGGCAGAAGTCGGAATAGCAGCCGGTGATCGATGCCGATGCGGACGCGCAGCGTATCTGGACTGTCCTTCAACCGCACGATGCCGGTAAATGCGGTCGGCTCGCCTGCTGCCAGCCTGCCCAGCAAAATCATCGCCCCCTTGCCGATCTGCTTGGGGAAATCTTCCAAGGTTCGTTGGAATTTCTTCGGAAACTCGATCACCCTCAACGGCTGATTGCCCTCCGCCTCACCCGCCAGGACCAGCAAGTCTTCTGGATCGCTAGCGCAGGTTGGTTCCGGGTGCGGCTCATTCCGCACTTGCTGGTCGCGGAGCACTTCCAGGTCGGTCAGCGTCTTTTCCAAATCACGGCGGAGGATCGCCCGCTCCTCATGACGTTCTCTCAGCGAGCCTTTGAGAAACCGAACCTTCGCTCGCAGTTCCTGAAGCGACTTTTCATCCACCGGGGTGGCTTCCTTGGGATTTGCCACCGGGGAAACGGCATGTTTTTCCCTGCGTGCGATCTCATGCTTCAGCTCGTCGAGGGACTGCTTCATTTTCCGCACCTCTCCTGCCTTGGCGACCAGTTTCTGGTTCGCAAGCTGAAGCGCCGCCGCTCCCTTCTTGCTCGAAACTGCGCTTCTTCGGGCAAGAATCATATCCATGATATCGCTGTAGGGTTCATCCTCCGGCAGCTCCAGCCGGTTGCGGGCCGCGAGGATGAAGTCCAGCGTGGCAACCGCCATCTTTGGATCCAGCACCGGAATCATGCCGCGTGCCACGAGAATTCCCACGGCCGGGATTGTGGA
>JAYUHS010000144.1:0-57174 GCA_043766715.1 Luteolibacter sp. | reverse complement strand
GAATGCTCCAGCCAGCGTGAGTGATCTTCCAGCTACCGTGAGCGATTCTCCAGCCAGAGTGAGTGATCTTCCAGCCGACGTGAGAGATTCTCCAGCCTTCGTGAGGGATCTTCCAGCGTGCGTGAGGGATCTTCCAGCCTGCGTGAGCAATCTTCCAGCTAGCGTGAGGGATTCTCCAGCCTTCGTGAGGGATCTTCCAGCCGCCGTGAGCGTTGCTCCCTCCGACGGATGCCCCTTCCTGTTGCTCCCGTGGTGGTCGCTGCGGGGCGGTCGCTGCGGATCACTGCCCGATCTCGGCCAAAGAGAAGCGCAACCTTGACTCGATATTCGTGATTTCCTACGAAGCCTTCACCGTCCGAGACGTTCATTTGATTTAGCCAATGAGCAGTCGGAATTCTGAGTTTATTTCAATCCACTTATATGAAATCAAAAAACATCGCCTTGATCACTGGAATCGTCGCTTTGGTGACTGCCCACACAGCACCTGCGCAATCCACTAGATCCATCCCGAATTTCTCCGCCGCTAATCTCGTGCTCGGGCGAGCGGATTTCGAAGGCAGGACTGTGGGGAACGGTGCTCGTGATTTTAGCACAGGAGATATAGGTGAAGTTGCGATTGACGCTACCACTCGCAAAGTCTTCGTGGCAGATGGTTTCCGCGTATTACGATTTTCGAATGCAGATGCCCTCGCCAATGGCGCTGCGGCTGAAGCTGTATTCGGCCAAGGGAATTTCGAGACGAATGCGACACCGGATATTCCGAATGAAAATCGATTCAGTGCGGTCGGTATCCACATCGATACCCAAGGCAGACTCTGGATCGCGGACATCAATAACTATCGGGTTTTAAGGTTCGATAATGCCAACACATCGGGAAATTTTCCAGCGGCCACGAGAGTTTACGGCCAGCCGAATTTCACCTCCAAAGTCCAAAGATTCAATGCAGCAGGAATGGCTGGCCCGTCCGATGTCGTGGTGGATGCCAATGACCGCCTCTGGGTGGCAGATGCGAATAACAACCGGGTGCTCCGCTTCGATAACATCACGAATAAGCCAAACGGAGCTGCAGCGGACGCGGTATTGGGACAAACGACTCTCGATACCGGCGGTAGTTCCGGAACTGATGGCCTGACTCAATCCAAATTGGACGTACCCTATTCATTGGCGATATCTAGCAGCGGGACGTTATTTGTTTCAGATCGAGATAACAACCGGGTACTGCGCTTTGATAATGCGGCAACTTTAGGCAATGGTGCCAATGCGACGGTCGTGTTAGGCCAGCCGAACTTCACAACGGAAAGCCTCGATCTCGTGGCGACTAAGCTCAACCAACCCTCGGGTATTTCGCTTTCTTCGGATGACACGCTGTGGGTGGCGGACAGATATTATGCACGGGCTTTACGGTTTGATAATGCATCGACCAAAGGAAGTGGAGCTGCCGCCGATGGAGTCCTCGGTCAGCCGGACTTTTTCTCGGATCGGCAGAACAACAACACCCAAGGTCAGTTTTCAGAAAATAGTCAGGGGCTACTGTTTCCAGCACACATCTTCGTGGACAATGTCAAAGGCGGCGTATGGGTGAGCGATACTCAAAACCGTCGCGTGCTCCGCTTTTCCGTGATCACCACTCCGCCGGCTGACACGACCAAGCCTGTCCTTGCCGTCGCGAAAACTCCGACTTCCACCAAAGCTGCGAAAATCACCATCAAGGGCACTGCTAGCGACAAGGGTGGACGCATCGCACGCGTCCGGTATCGCGTAGGTTCCGGTGCGACAAAAAATGCGACCGGCACCGCGAAGTGGCAGTTCACCACTCCGCTGAAGAAGGGTAAAAATACGATCACGGTCAACGCCGTCGATGCTGCCGGGAACGTGAGTTCGAACCGAGTGATCAAAATCCAGCGCAAATAAACCCAATTCATGGGAAGGGCTGGTAAAGTCTGAGGTGAGTGGGCGGAAAATATAGTCCACTCGTGCGTGAGGAAATCGGTTCGTTCAGCAAATAGGTCCTCGAATAATGGTGGATTGATGGAAGGTCTGCTCATCTGGCCGCCGACTGATGGAATCCTGTCTCGACGTTTCCGCGAAGCATGATAGGAGAAGGAACCCTTATGAATCAAGAATCCGAAACCCCTGAGGAAGTGCCATCGCAAGGAATTCCGAGACCTGTCATTCCGCCGCCGAATCTGAATCCGCCACCACCACCGCCGCTGTCGCCGCTGGATAGCAGGCAACCAATGACCTCGCCGCCGCCTTCGATGCCTTCTCATGACGGGGTGAAGGTGAAGCTCCGCGACGGGGGTGGTGGTGATGAATCGCCTAGGCACGGGGTGGTTCCGTTCAATACCCGGATCACTGCGGCGGTGATCGATGTGGTGGTTTCAAGCGGCCTTTTGATCGGGCTGACATTGTTGCTGCCGGGCTTCGCGCAGAAAATTGGCTACCTCGCCTCTCTTGGGTATTTGATCACTCGCGATTCACTGCCTTTCCTTGGGGGGCAGAGTATTGGGAAAAAAGCGATGAAGATCAAAGCCGTCACGCTGGAGGGTAAATCGCTCGTCGGAAATTGGGAAACTGCGGTCATTCGTAACGTCGGGTTGATCATCCCGCTGTTTGGTTTTGTCGAGTTGTTCATCTTGCTGAGTCGTGAGGAGAAGCCTGAACGTGGTCGCCGTCTAGGCGATGAATGGGCGAAAACTCAGGTGGTCTTCGATGAGAAACCGGTGGCTACAGCCGACGAGGTTTCAAATTCGTCACCGCCAGCCGATGCGATTTCCCGCTAGGAGCGCGGTCCGAAATCGGAGCAGATGTGTGCTTTTCAACGGCTTGGGAATTTGTAGTTTCCCGGCATGGAGAGTCATGAAGTCTTAAAGCGAGCGTTACAGAAAACCACCCCGAAGGCCGTCGCGGCGGAGTTGGGAGTCTCACTTTCGCTCGTTTACAAATGGGCCGAGAAGCCGACCGAACTCAGTGGTGGCAGCAAGAATCCGCTGGATCGTCTGCTCCAGATCATCGACCTCAGTGGGGATAACGGCATCGTCGAGTGGCTGTGCCGCCAGCAGAGTGGGCACTTCGTCAAAGACCCCAACGTGAGTAGCTATCACATTTCCGACGTCTTGGTGGCGACCCAGGAAATCATCGGTCAATTTTCCGTTCTGTTGAACGAAATTTCTACTGCTGCTGATGACCATTCAGTGACAAAGGACGAGGCCGTGAGAATCCGCCAATGTTGGGATCGTCTGAAAAGTTATGCAGAGGGATTCGTCCGCTGCTGCGAAAACGGTGATTTCAAGACGATGCCCGCGCGGCCACCGACTGGGCTCTAGGATCCGAGTAGGATTCCTGCGGCATGTTGGTTGGCGCCGGTGGTGGTGACGGCGGCTTGGCGAAATTCACCGGATTTCAGTGCCTCCACCGCTGCTACGATCTGAAGCGCGGCGGAAACGCCCATGCCTTCGCCCAAAAGCGTCCGTGGCGACCAGCGCGGGCCGGTCCAGTCTGCCCAAGCGGTAGCTTCTGGTAAATCGAAGCGTTTCACTCCGGCCTGGCCATCGACTAGCAAGGTGTGTCCATCGTCGCAGGCGTGGAGTATTTCACGGATTTTCCTCGCCGCGTGGATCCGGCTATTCGTCGCTAGAGAGACGGGATCTGGCAGGCGTAGGAGGTTTGCCGCACCTGCCGCAGCTTCCAGATAGACCGCTGCGGCCCCCTCGGACGGGCGGTAGTTTTTCGAGTAAAGACGCAGGCCCTCTGCACTGAGCCAGTCGATTTCCTCACCGGAAACGACGAGGCAGCCATCGACCTCACCACGGGTGATCCATTCTGCGGCGAGGTCGATGCCGCTGAAGAAGCCAGAGCTATCTCCGATGAGTGTGTCATTCGGCGCGTGGCTGCCGATCATGGCGGATAGATGGCTGGAGGGAGCGTTAAAGACGGTCTCTGGAAACAAGATCGGGCTTGCCATGGCGGGGTCCGCGAGTGCCTCGCCGAAGAACCGGTTCGAGTAATTTACGCAGCCGTTGATGAGGGTGAAAACCACGCCGACACGGAGATTTCCCGCCGTGAGTGCCGCGAGCCGTTCCTCGCCGAGGGCTTCGGCGGTAGCGGCGGCGGCGAATTTGGAGATCGGGCTGGTGCGGCGGAGTCGGGAGAATTTGGGCGTCGTCGCGCCCTCGGCAGGGACTCGCAGGACTGGCGTCTGGATTGACACTCCGGCGGCATCGCGGTCGAGCAGTGTCGGGGTGATTTCCGTGCCGGATCGCAGGGTTTTCATCAGAGCACCCACGCCCCATCCCGCTGGGGAAACTGCGCCTATTCCGGTGATGGAAATACTCACGCGCCACCCTCCTTGCCGAAGATGAGAGTCGCATTCGCCCCGCCGAACCCAAATGAGTTAGTAAGCACGCGCTTCACAACGGCATCGCGTGGTGTCCTAACGAGGTCGAAGGTGCAGACGGTGTCGGCCTCGCGGACGTTGAGATTCGCGGGTAGAAACTGGTGGTTTAAGGCAAGTAGGCTGATCACGGACTCCACTGCGCCGGCCCCGCCAAGAAGGTGGCCGATGGCGGACTTGGTCGAGCTGACGCGGATTTTTCCAACAGCCTCACCGGCCCAGCGCTGGATGGCGTGACCTTCTGCGATGTCGTTGAGCGGCGTGCCGGTGCCGTGGGAATTTAGGTAGTCGATCTGCTCGGGAACCAGCCCGGCCATGACGCAGGCAGCTTGCATGGTCCGCAATGCTGCATCGCCTAACGGATGAGGTTGGGTGAGATGGTGGGTGTCAGTCGCAGCGCCATAGCCGAGGATTTCCGCGATCACCGGGGCGCCTCGGGCTCTCGCGGCGGCGGCGGATTCTACGATGACGAAGCCAGCGCCCTCACCAAGTGCCAGTCCGTCCCTCGCGGCATCGAAAGGACGAGGGACACCGGATAGACTCAATGCTTGCAGGGCACCGAAGCCGGAGAAAACCATCTGGCATAGCGCATCATAGCCGCCGGCCAGCACCCGCTCCGCCCGGCCGGATCTGACAAGGTGAAACGCGTGGCCGATGGCGTTTGCGCCCGATGCACACGCGTTTGAAATGATCCGCATCGGTCCGTCCACGCCGAGTGCGCGGGCCATGTCAGTCATTTGGCGTTGGGCCTGATAGAGTTCTACCCGCCGCAACTGCTGACGACGGAGCGCGGTGGTGGCGAGCGCTTGCTGGTAGTATTCCTCGCCGATGGGCATAGCGGCTGCCGAGGTGCCGATGATGATTGGCATTTCCCCACCCGCGAGACCGGCGGCGGCCATGGCTTCCCGTGCTGCCAGCCATGCGAGGCGGCTCCCACGGTCCATTCGTGTCCAAGCTTTGCGAGAAATTCCTAAATCCGGAGCCGTTTCTGGTAGATCGACTTGGCCTGCCGTGCCGACGCGTTGCCGGGAAATGTCGAACAACGTCACGGGGGAAAAGGCCATCCGCCCTGCGCGGAATCCCGCTGTGTTTTCCTCTAGATTTCTCCCCATCGGCGAGATCAGGCCCATGCCCGTTACCACCACAGCGAGCGGTGAAGAGGGCAGGGGTGAATCGGGAAAATAGGCCACGAAAGGGTGGGTAGCAGTTAAGGCTGGTCAAACCACGCCGGGGATAGCTAGGCAAGCGCGCGTAAGTTGTCAAATGCCCTATCTCCGTTGGTTGGAAACCTCCCGTCGTCATGCCTCTCGCCCTGCTATTTTTGAAGGGGACCGGATTCTGACGTTTGCGGATCTCGCGGCTGCCGTGGTGCAGGCTCCACTCGCCACTGCTCCAGTCATCGCCCGCAGTGGTAGTTGGGATTTTTTCGTGGAAATCCTCCGTGCCTGGCGCGACGGCCAAGCAGTGATCCCACTCGAGCGAGATACGCCGGTGCCAGTCCTTGCCGTGCCACCGCCCGCAGGCACTTGTCTGGTGAAATACACCCCCGGGGCCACCGGCATCTCGCGCGGGATTTTCCTCAGTGCATCGCAAGTCATTGCCGATGGTGACCGCCTCGCCGCCGCGATGGGCCTCACTCCGGACGTGCCAAATCTAGCGGTGATCTCGCCGGCTCATTCCTATGGTTTCTCGAATCTGGTGCTGCCGCTGATCTTGCATGGCGTGCCGATTCATTTTGCGGCAGTGCCGTTTCCTAGGGCTATCGAGGAAATTTTCAAACAACACGCGGCGCTGGCCGTCCCAGCAGTGCCATCGATGTGGCGGGCATGGCACCGGTCTGGCATTCTCAAGGGCGCGCCGATTTCCCTCGCGCTTTCCGCCGGGTCGCCCTTGCCGCTTGCCTTAGAAAATGAGGTGTTCGCCGCTTGGGGGTTGAAAATTCGCAATTTTTACGGTGCAAGCGAGTGCGGTGGAATCTCGCTAGATACTACCGAGAAACCCCGCGAATCCGCTGCGGTGGTCGGCACGCCGCTACCCGGAGTGCTCCTAAGCACCGGACTTGATGGCCGTTTTTTAGTGGAAAGTACCAGCGTCGCCACCGCCTACGATTTGCCCCGTGAAGATGATTTGCTGGGAAACGGCTGCTACCTCACTCGGGATCTTGGTTTCATCCATGCGGCGGGGCAAATTCACCTGACTGGCACGCTCGGCGGCGCGATCAATGTCGCAGGCCGCAAGGTCAGTCCGGCCAAGGTCGAGGCAGCATTGCTCGCGACCGGGCTCGTCCGGCGGGTGAAAGTTTTCGGCATCCCGAGCCACGATCCCGAGCGCTTCGAGGAAATTTCTGCTGATGTCGATTTGTTGGAATCCACCACGCTCGACCGAGTAAAGTCTGCGCTTGGTGAGGCGCTTCAAACATGGGAGCTGCCGAGGCATTGGAAGACTCAGTTAGGGGCTGGTGGAGTCTAGCTGCGCCTTCAGCGGTTGGATTTTCAATCTCCCGATGGTGAGCGGCGCATCGACTTCTTCTCGGAGAGTTGGCGCTTTTCTGCGACGGTGCGGTTCTTGGAGTTCCGGGATCGAGGCCGGTTAGTGCGGCGCATTTTCTCGATCGCCTGCGTTTTCGCCACGGCCTTCCCCTCGCGGATGGCATCAAGCTGGTCGCAGAGTTCGCGCTTGGCGAGGTAGCGGTTCATTTCCCGCGAGCGGTCCATCTGGCACTTGATGCAGACGCCGGTCGGCAGGTGTTTCAGGAAAACACAGTTCGACGTTTTGTTGATTTTCTGGCCGCCCGCTCCCGAGCCACGGACAAACTTTTCTAATAAGTCCGCTTCCCGGATGCCAAGCGCCTGCATCCGCTGGTCCAGTGCGGCCATCTTGTCGGCTGTGATTGGACTCTGCATGGCAGGACTTAGGTGCGGAAAAATCGAAGAACGCGTGAAGTACGTTGGGAAAAATCGGGAGGAAAATTTGATCAGCTCCGGTGGGCATTCATCAATTCTTCGATCTCATCCACTTCGATGGGGATCTTGTGCATCAAGTCGAAGTTTTTATCCCTACCGATGAGTATATCATTTTCCAAGCGGACACCCATCGATTCCTCGCGGATGTAGATACCCGGCTCGATGGTGAATACCATGCCCTCGGCGAAAGGTTCGTGCGGCGGGCAGACGTCGTGAACGTCGAGGCCGAGATGGTGCGAGGTGCCGTGCATGAAATATCGTTTCACTAGCAACTTGTCGGGCCCCTGTGCGCGGGCTTCCTCGGCAGAAAAAAGTCCGAGATCGATGAGTTCTCGCTCCATGATTTCGATGACTTGCTTCTGGTATTCCAGCGGCGTATTCCCCGGGCGGAGGAGTTCATTTGCTCCGCGGAAAACTCGGAGGACTGCGTTATAAACATCGCGTTGGCGTGGGGTGAATCTACCGTTCACTGGCACCGTGCGAGTGAGGTCAGAGGCCCAGCCACCATACTCGGCGGCCACGTCGAGGAGGACCATGTCACCGTCTTTGCAGACCGTATCATTTTCGATGTAATGGAGGACACAGGCGTTTTTCCCACTGCCGATGATGGGGGAGTAGGCGAATCCGCGTGAGCCACGGCGGACAAATTCATGGAGCAGTTCGGCCTCGATTTCCCACTCGCCGACGCCGGGCTTGATGAACCCCAGCAACCGGCGAAAGCCAGCTTCTGTGATATCGCAGGCGCGTTGCATATATTTCAGATCTTCCGGGTCCTTGGTAATCCGCAAGCGGTGGAGCAAGGGAGCAAGCCGCTCATAGTGGTGTAGCGGGTAGCGGGCTTGGCAATCTTTGATGAAACGAGTGTTGCGGGTTTCCGCCACGACAAGGGCACGCAGATGCTCATTGGTCGCGAGATAGATATGTTCTACTTGCGGGATCATTCGTTGGAGAGATGCGTCGAACGAATGCGACCATGCGATCTGCTCCACGCCAGTGGCGGCCCGTGCCTGTTCCTTAGTGAGCTTATCACCTTCCCAAATCGCGATGACTTCGCTCGTTTCCTTGACGAAAAGAATCTCCCGCTCCTTGGGATCGACTGCATCAGGCATGAGAACCAGCGTGGTTTCCTCTTGGTCAACACCGGTCAGATAGAATAGGTCGCTGTTCTGCTTGAGAGGCATCGTGCCGTCGGCATTCGTCGGATGAATGTCATTTGCATGGAGGATTACCATGCTATTGGGCTTAAGCAGTGCGCACAGGTTTGCGCGGTTACGGATAAAAAATTCGGGAGAAATTGCTTCGTATCGCATCCGGGGAGTTCAAGTCATCCACTGGCGCAGGGCAATTCAGATTTTTTTAGATTGTTGAAATGACCACTAATTTTCCTCGCCTTGCTGTAGAAGGAAGTCGGTAGGAGCGAGTTCCGCTAACTGCGCCTTGGCGAGGTCTAGATTCGTCCGAGCTTTCGCCAAGTCTCGCCCCAGCCGATTTGCCTTGGCTCCCCAAGTTTCCAAGCTGCCTGGAACTGAACGGCTGCTGCTGTAGCCGGCTTGCGAGTCTGCTTCCGCCTTTTCCGTTTTCAGCATGCCGACTTTTTGCTTCCAAGCGCCGACTTGTTTGCGCAGGGCAGTCAATTTCTCGGGGTCGGCGATGAGTGCTTTTTTGGGAGTTCTTGCAGTGACTGAAGGTGCGATTTCCGTGGAGGTGGCCGAATTAGATTTTGAAGGTTTTATTAAATTCGCTACTTCGGATGCCTCAGACTGGCCGTCTTGATTTCCCTGCTCTGTTTTGAGGGATTTCCTGCGCTCTTCGTCATCCCACTGGAATCGTTCCCGGAGTTTGATGTCGAGGTCGGGTCCTTGGATCCGAGCAAAGCCATGCTCGTGTCGAATTTCTAACCCTACATCCGTCACCCGAGAAATCGTGGTTTGGCGATAGATGCGCCCATCATTCACTGAAAGATCGCCGAGTTTTTCCCCGATCGCTGCGGCCCAAATCTTGCGGCGGTAGTCGCACCGAGCTTGTGAAAAATTTTGCCCCAGCGAAGTGATGGACGAGGTCAGTTCACCGTGTGTTTGCTGGAGATCAGCGCGCCTTTTCCGCTGGGTTTCTAGTTCGGCGGAAAGCTTGTTGTAACTCTGGGAACCTCCCCGGAGCTTCGATTCTGAAATTTCGTGCTGAAGCGACAGGTCCTTATACTCGGCGGTGAGCTCAGCGATTTCTGAATCTCCTTGCTTCAGTTCTTGTTGAATCACACCGACTCCGCTGGAAAATTTGAATCGTTTATCGATCACCAAGGAAAGGCCCACGGCTACCATCACCAAGACAATCAATCCGATTAGATAGGTAAAAATATCCGAATGCTCGTCGGTGGAAAACATTTCAAAAAGGCGAAGTTAGAGATTCGCTTGCAACTGGTTGACCTCGGATCGCAGTGTGCTAATCCGGTTTTGCTTCGCCCGGATGGTTCCGCTAATCCCATTCGACTTATTTAAATGCATCCGTCCCGCAGCTCGTGCCGCTGCGGCAGCAGCAGCGGCTCGATCCAGTTCGGAATTGAGCTCGCGGATATCGCCTTCAAGAGACTTGATTTGGACCTCCTTCATCACGATGTCCCGTTTTTTGACTTCTCTGGCCTTGTCCGCGTCGAGCTCTCGTTGCTGGTCCAGTTGCTGGTCGGCGGCATGATCCGCGAGTGCGACTGCCGCTTCATGCTGGTCCCGGGTTTCAGACTCCTGCGCCAACGCTCGCTCCTTCTGCTTTGGATCGAACTGAAATCGATCTTTTATGGTCTCTGACAACTCTTCGAAAGAGATCCGCCTTAGCCCGCCTTCATGACGGAATTGGATACCGATCGCTGTCACCTCGCGAATGTTGACGTTGTGATAAACGACTCCCGTGAGAGTTTCTAGCGTCTCCATCGCTTCGCCTTTCGCTTTGCCGCGGGCATAAACACGAAATTCGTCCTTGTAGGCCTCAAAGGCGTCGCCACTGCGAGCCACCTCCGCCTTTCCTGCCTCTACTGCCCGAACGAGTTCTGCCGTTTTTGTCTGAAGCGATTCGGATTCGCGCTTCAGTCGGCTGAGTTCCTTAGCATTCGCTAACTTCGCAGGAATTTTTGCTAACGATTCACGGCCGGTAGTGATCGCCTGCTGGTCGTCGATGAGATGCTTCGCCTGCTGGGCGATCACGGATTGGATGGATTGGCTACCTCCTTGGAGCCCTTCATCGAAGGCAAACATGAATAATAACCCAAAGCCAAGTAACACAATCAGTGCCATCACCATTCCGATTACCCCTGGGCCGCGGCCACTCGACATCATATCACTGAAAGACATATTTTTTGAAAAATCGGAAGTTATTTCACCTGATATTTAGCTTGATAGGCCTCGAATTCGCTTTTTATAGAGCGTTTCTTAGCTTCTAACGCGGCAACCTCGGTTTCTAGCGAGGCGACTTCAGCCGATTGCTTCTCGGAGAGTTTCTTCGCCTCTACAAGTTGGTCTGCGACATCGGGAGGTAGGTTTTTAAGCTTTTCATTTACTAGTGCGAGTTCCCCCTTGAGCCGGGCAATCTCGACTTTTTGCTTCTCCCGTTGCTCGACGAGTTTGGGGTCGTCACCGCATGAAGCGCACGCAAGGGCGAACAGGATGGTGAATAAATACGTGCGATTAGGAAATGTCATGGCGTGGATGGGATGGTGGTGTCAACAAACGACGAATGTTTATCAGTAACGGTGGGTTTTCTGAAATAGTCCGTGGGGCATTGCACGGGTGGATAGACCGTAATGCCGGTGATGGGGTGAGTTCCGCAGGACGGTGTGTCGTAATAGACGTAACGGTAAGCCGGATAATAATTCCGGTCGTAGGAGCGATGGTAGCTGCGGTAGCGGCTTGATCCGAAAGACTTGGCCGGCTGGCGAAGAGGGCGCACGTTCGTCGCGACGATTTGTGGGGCAGGGGAATCGGATAATTTTCCCAAGGTGGCAGAATCATGGCGGTGATTTTCGGCGGCCACGGTCGCTTCGTTGAGGCGGGTGCTTTCCATTCTTTCCGAAATCCAGCGCTCGTAGGCCACGGTGTCGCGGGCCTCTTTTTCGTGAGCGACCAGCGCAAGATCTGCCTCGAGACCGAATAGCCGTTGTTGTTCCGAGTCGAGGTCGGAATAACCTAATCTCGCCGAGCCATGGGTGTGGCGGATGGTCACTCCAGAATCGTCAATGCTGGAGATTGATACTTGTTCAAATTTCCGCCCCGAGGCCGAGCAAAGCGTCTCGAACGTTTGATGCATCGCCCGCTGACGCTGACCACGGAGAGTGGATTCTCGGAATTCCGCGAACTGATCCTGCTGGGAATCCACCAAGTCGCGGAGCTGCTCTCGCTCACGGCGCAGCGACACTACCCGGGCGCTGGCCACTTGCGACTCAGTGTGGAGGCTCGCGAGTGCGGCGAAATCACCGGTGTAAACTTGGGCGTAGCGGAATTTCTGCAATTCAAGCGCATGGCTCAATTCCACCCGCTCTTGCTCGCCAGCCCACCAAGCACTTTGGTCTTGTTGTCTTCCACAGCCCGATAACGAGAAGACGACCGTCACGCAAAGGGCAATAAATTTCATTTGAATTCGATTTGGAGGGAGAATTGGACGCGAAAAACTAGCGGATTTCTGCGGCGAACGTCAACGAAATTTCAGCGTCTTTCTCGTTAGGTTCCTGCTTGGTAATTTCCGTCGAGTATTGAGGTTTTTCAAAAACCGCTGGGAAGCCATGCTCCGTTTTAAACGCCTGCATCACGAAATCATAGGATTCGGTTGTCATGGGTTGCGCGTCGGTTCGTATTGACTAAGATCGCGTCCACAGGAAATCAGCCCTCCCTCTTCTCGCATGATCGGTCTCGCTCTCAAAATGCTCTTCGGCGACACCGCCAAATACCTGATGTTGGTAGCGGGCTTGTTTTTCGCCACTTTTCTCATCGTGCAGCAGGCTTCAGTTTTCTGCGGGCTCATGCGCTGGACCACCGCCACGCTCAAAAATGTGGCCGCTCCTATTTTCATTGTCGAGGAGCGGGTCGAGCAGGTGAATGAAACGAACCCGATGCGCGATACCGACGTCGCTCGCATCCGTTCCGTCGCCGCGGTGCGTTGGGCGATGCCTCTCTACTCTGGCATTCAGCGAGTGCGGCTCGACGACGGCAGTTTTAAAACCATCCAGCTCATCGGCATCGACGCCGCCTCCCTTGCTGGCGCTCCAGGCAGAATGGTCGCGGGAAATCTCGAAGATCTACGGCTTCCTAACACTGTAGTAATTGATGAACTCGCGACGGAGCGCCTTTCCCCGGACCCCAAGGATCTCACGAAACGCATCAAAATCGGCGATCGTTTCGAAATCAACGATGTCGAGGCTCGTGTGGTGGGGATTTGCAAGGCGATGCGCTCCTTCACTGGCGGCCCCTACATTTGGACGACCTATGAGCGCGCCCTCCAATACACTCCGCCGCAGCGGAAAATGCTCACCGCCGTCATTGCTGCTCCCGTCGCAGGCCTGACCGATGATCAAGCGGCCGCCGAGATTGAAAAAGCAACCGGTCTGCGTGCTTATGTGAACCGTGACTTCGGCGACAATAAGAAGGATTTCAACACCTCTACCATCTGGTGGTATGTTAGGAACACGGGTATTCCGATTTCATTCGGCACCACCGTCGTCATCGGCTTCATCGTCGGCGTCGCCATCGCTTGCCAGACTTTCTACTCTTTCGTGCTGGATAATTTAAAACACCTCGGTGCGCTCAAAGCGATGGGTATGTCCAACTTCCGGCTGAGCATGATGTTAATCGTCCAAGCTTTGACGGTCGGTATCATCGGCTTCGGGCTGGGTCTTTTAGCCACCTCGGGCTTTGCGATGGGTGCGCTGGAAAAAGGCCAACCACCGTTTTTCATGCCGTGGCAGATCCCGGTGGCAGCCTTCTGTGCCATCCAAGTGATCTGCTTGCTCGCCGCACTGATGGGCATCATCCGCCTTAGTTTATACGAACCCGCCATGGTCTTCCGTGCCTGACCCCACTCCATCCTCCAGCATCGTCATCGACGTCCGCGGCGTTGAAAAAAGCTTCGGCGACGGGTCGAATCGCATCCACGTCCTCAAGAAGGTCAATTTTCAAGCTCGGAACGGCGAGATTACGATGTTAGTCGGCCCGTCCGGCTGCGGAAAAACCACCTTACTCAGTGCCATCGCCGGGACGATGCGTGTCGAGGCAGGGGAAATTCGCGTTTTCGGGAACTCGTTGGAAACGATGTCGGGCCGGGCGCTCACTCGCTTCCGTTCGAACAAAATCGGCTTCATTTTTCAGCAGTTCAACCTCATTCCCACGCTCACCGTTGCAGAAAACGTCGGCGTTCCACTGCTGATCCAAGGGCTTTCCAGTGGAAAAGCACTCAAGCGCTCCCGCGAAATTTTGGAAAAAGTCGGACTCGGTGACCGCTGGAAAGAACGCCCGAACAAGCTCTCCGGTGGTCAACAGCAGCGCGTCGCCATCGCCCGCGCACTGGTCCACGAGCCGCCGTTAGTGATTTGCGACGAGCCGACCGCCGCGCTCGATGCGCAAAATGGCGAGATCGTGATGGATCTTTTTCGCCAGGTCGCCCGCTCCGCCGACCGCTCTGTTATCATCGTCACTCATGATAACCGCATCTTCTCCTACGCCGACTGCATCGCCCGGATGGACGACGGCGAGATCGTGGAAGTGAAGAAACAAGACTCAAGCAAGCCGGCTCATTTCGAGCACGAACATGATCTTGGAGTGAGTTGATAGATCGATTTCCTTCCCCTGCATCACCTGCTATTTACTCATCGACTGCTCCATGAATTTTTTATCAAAACTCCTCCGCTATGGGTCCATCGCCGCCGCCGTGTTCGGCGTGGTAATGATCGTGCTGGTCTCGCGTTCGCAGGCTAGACAACAAATGCCGCCGCCCGGTGACCCGCCGGTGATGCCGCCGCAGAAACCCTTTGTCCACTCGGTGGCCGCGACTGGCATTTTGGAAGCCTTGAGTGAGAATGTCGCCATCGGCGTGCCGCTACCGGGATTAGTTACCGAGGTTCTCGTGAAGGTGAATGATCAGGTAAAAAAAGACCAGCCGCTGCTGAAACTCGACGACCGCGATCTCCAAGCAGAACGACTTTCTACCCAAGCCCAACAGGAAATTTCGCGGTCGCAAATCGGCGTCAGCGAGGCGCAACTTGCCAAGCTTGAATCCCAACTCGCCCGTCTCACTGCTGTGACCGATAGCCGTGCCGTCAGTCGCGACGACCTAGAAAACCGCAAGCAAGATGTCACCGTCTCGCAAGCCCAAGTCGCTGCTGCTAGAGCACAACTCATTTCATCCGAAACCTCGCTGAAACGCATTTCCATGCTGATTGATCGCCTCACCGTCCGTGCTCCGCGGGACGGCACCATCATCCAGCTCAACATCCGCGCCGGGGAATACGCCGCCACCTCGCCGAAGAGTCCGGCCATGATCCTCGGGGAAACTGGCCGACTCCAGATCCGCGCCGACATCGACGAACAGAACGCCACTCGCATCCGCGACGGCCAAAAAGCGTTTGGATATCTCAAGGGCGATCCCACTATCACCTTCCTGCTAGAATTCATCCGCGTGGAGCCTTATGTGATTCCGAAAATTTCCTTAACTGGCTCCAGCACTGAGCGAGTGGACACCCGCGTCTTGCAGGTGATTTACTCTCTCGAGCGTCCGGCGGACCTCCCACTCTACGTCGGCCAGCAAGTGGACGTCTTCATCGAAGCTCCCGAGAAAAAATGAACCAGCCGGATTCCATCGCGTCCATGGATTGGATCGCCCTGAGTCGTGAGCTAAAGTCCATCGCCGAAGCTGGACTGCGCTTTTCGGAAGGCCCTTACGACCGTGAGCGTTATCAGCGATTGCATGAGTTAGCGTCCATTCCGATGAGGGCGGTGATACCGGATTTCAAGTGGCCACATGAGTTTGGCTACGCCACACCCAAGGTCGATGTCCGTGCCGCAGTAATCGATGACCAAAACCGAATTCTGCTAGTCCAAGAAGCTTCATCTGGCGAGTGGACGATGCCCGGTGGCTGGGCAGATCTTAATTTCAGTCCTGCAGAAAATGCTATTAAGGAAACCCGTGAGGAATCTGGCATCCAAGTGGAAGTCGTTAAACTCATCGCCTGTTGGGACAAGGATAAACAAAATCACCCGCGCCAGCCAGAGCATGTATATAAACTCGTATTCCTCTGCCGCATCATCGGTGGCACGCTGGCGACCAGTCATGAGACTTCGGGCGCAGATTTTTTTCACCGCGATTATTTACCGCCGCTCTGCCCACACCGCGCGGCGAAACATTATCTCGACCTCGCTTGGCACCATGCCGCGAATCCATCACTTCTCACCTCGTTCGACTGAGTCATGAAATACCGCCATCTCATCCTGCTTGCGGCCCTCGGCCTCGCTTCCTGCAAGCTCGGCCCGGACTTCCAACTTCCGGGTGCGAGCGGCGGCTCGAAATGGAAAGAAGGTGCCGCTACTCCAGCAAACCGACTTCCCGATAGCTGGTGGCGCCTCTTCAATGATAGTGAGCTCAACCGCCTCGTTACTCGCGCCCTAACTACCAATAACGATCTCGCCGCCGCGAAAGCCCGTGTCAGCACCTCCCGTGCATTAGTCGGCGTGGACCGGGCGAAGCTTTTCCCCACGCTCGATCTCGCAGGCTCCGCCGGGATCAGTCGTAGCTCTGCGGATTCTCTCCGAGGAAACCTTCCTCCTGGCGGGAGTGTCGATTTGGAATCTCAGAACTACCGCAGCACGTTCGATCTCGCTTACGAGCCGGACCTATGGGGCCGGAAGAATCGGCAGATCGAGGCATCCTCGGCCACTGCTGCAGCCAGTGAAGCGTTACTGGATTCTCAACGGTTAGGCGTCGCGGCTGAGGTCGCGCGGCAGTATTTCTTGCTCCGTGGACTGGATGCCCAAGAAGCCGTGCTCCATGATACGGTGAGAAGCCGCCAAGATGCGCTGGAGATCCAGAAGTCGAAGGCAGAGGCGGGTTTAATTGATGGACTCTCTTCCAGCCGAGCCAAGACCGAGGTAGAACTCGCTAACAGCGATCTTGCCTCAGTCCAGCGTCAGCGCGGCGCTGCGGAACATGCCCTCGCCGTGCTCTGCGGCGCAAGGCCTTCTGACTTCACCGTTTCCTCACGCCCACCGTCGGATTTCTTGCCCACTCTAGGCCCCGGACTCCCAGCGGACGTCCTCAACCGCCGCCCGGATGTCCGTGCCGCCGAACAAGAACTACGCGCCGCAAATGCCCGCATCGGTGTGGCGGAGGCTGCGTTTTATCCGAACTTCAGCCTCACGGCGAGCGGTGGCTTGCAGGCGTTAGAGGTGAGCCGTTTCCTCGATTGGGAAAATCGAATCCTCTCGCTCGGCGCAAGTGCCGTCGCGCCGCTCATTGATGGTGGAGCTAATAAATCAAACTATCAGGCTGCTCTCAGTCGTTATGAGGAAGCACTGGCGAAATACCGGCAGACCTTGCTTGTCGCCCTGCGCGAAGTGGAGGATGCACTCGTCGATCTCAAGGGACTCGCGAAATCTCACACCTCTCTCGAAGGTGCTTTGAGAAGCGCCCGCGATACCCGCCAGCTTTCCCAAGAGCGCTTCGAAAAAGGCCTGACCAGCTACCTCGACGTTGTCGATGCCGACCGCACGGTCCTGCAGACGCGCCTCGCCATTAGTCAAATGGACGCCCAGCAGCGCATCACTCTTGCCGCGCTAGCTAAGGCGCTCGGCGGAGGGTGGAGTGGGAAATAAATGAGATCAATTATTTTACAACCACTTCATCTTTTTGAAGATCAGTAGCTGGATGATGGCGATCACAGCCATGACCACCATCACGTCAATGTAGCCATGCGGTAGATAGAGTTCCGGCATGTTGAGCGGGAGCTTTTTCCCATCTGCCGTCGCAGGGGCGAAATTCATCCCATAAACTCCGGCGATGAAGGTGAGGGGAATAAAGATGGAAGTGATGACCGTGAGCACTCGCATCACCTCATTCGTCCTGAGGCCGACACTTGAATGGTAGAGTTCCATCAGCCCGGAAGTGAGTTCCTTGTAACTTTCCACATGGTCCATGAGCTGCACGGTGTGGTCGTAACAGTCTCTCAGATAAATCTTCGTGGGAGAAGTAATGTAGCCAGATGGGTCGTGAAGGAGGCCGTTGACCACATCTCGCAGTGGCCACACATACCGGCGCATCTGCGTGAGGCTCCGTTTGTATTCATGAAGTGCGAGCACCATTTCACGGGATGGGCGCTCGATGAGGTCGTCCTCCAGCTCCTCGATTGAGTTTCCTATCTCCTCCAGCACGGGGTAATAATGGTCGATGATCGAATCTAGCAGTGCGTAGGCGAGGTAGTCGGCTTTTGATTTTCGGATCTCGCCACGCCCGGTGCGGAGCCGCTCGCGGACGGGGTCGAAAACATCATATTTTCCCTCCTCCTGCACGGTGATGAGGAAATTCTTCCCGAAGAAAATGCTCACCTGTTCGCCACAGATCGTCTTTTCCTGATCTTGGTAAACCATCTGGGCGACGATAAATACGTAGTCTTCACCGGTTTCAACCTTGGGGCGCTGGCCCGTATTGAGCACATCTTCCAGCGCGAGTGGATGGAGATTGAAGCGTTGGCCGAGAAATGTTAGTGCCTCCACATCGCCCAAGCCATCAATGTTGATCCAAGTAACTTTTCGGCTATCGAAGTGCTCGGCGAGCTCCACGAGGTCGGTTACGTCATGTTCTTGAAGGTGATCTCTATCATACTCGATGACTTGGATGGCCGGCTTGCTACCTTTTCCATCGACTAAATGAGGCGTTAGCGTGGCGGGGGCAGTACCCGGGGGGCCGTGGCGCTTGGTGAACATGCAGGCAGTCTATCGGCGTGATCCACCGGGTTCAAGCGGACTGATGCAGTGTTACAGCAAAGTGCCATGCAGGATGACTCCCGCCACCGCGAAATAAATTACCAGCCCGGTCACATCCACCAGCGTCGCGACAAACGGTGCCGATGAGGTCGCCGGATCTAGCCCGCAGCGCTTGAGAAGGAACGGCAACATCGAACCAGAAAGCGTCCCCCACAACACCACGCCGATCAGGGAAAGCCCCACCGTGATCGCCACCAGCGGCCAATGCTCGCCATAAGTATTTGAAAAAATCGACCACGTCGCGATCCGCAGAAACCCGATGCCTGCCAAGATCAGCCCCAGCACTAGACCAGAAATGATTTCCCGTTTCATCACCCGCCACCAATCCATGAGGCCCACCTCGCCGATCGCCATCGCCCGGATGATCAGCGTGGCCGCCTGCGAACCGCTATTCCCGCCGCTCGAAATGATCAGCGGCACGAACATTGCCAGCACCACTGCCTTGGAAATTTCATCTTGGAAATGCCCCATTGCTGTCGCCGTTAGCATTTCTCCGAGGAAAAGCACGATCAGCCACGTCGCGCGTTTCCGGATCAGCCGTCCGAGCGAAATGTCCATGTAAGGCTCGTCGAGCTGCTCCATCCCGCCGATTTTTTGAATGTCCTCGGTGGCCTCCGCCTCCGCCACATCTAGAATATCGTCCACCGTGACGATGCCGACCAGCCCACCGTGACCGTCAATGACCGGAAGCACGGTGCGGTCGTATTTTCGAAAAGCGGAGATCGCCGTCTCTTGATCGTCCGTGGCGTGGAGTGCCGTGAAAACTCCGTCGCGCAGCTCGCGCACCTTTCGGTCCAGTGGGCAAAGCAGAAACTCGCGGATCCGCACGTCGTCCACCAGTTTCCCCTCGCCGTCCACCACATAGAGCACATTCAGCGTCTCGCGGTCCCGGCCATGAGAGCGGATGTGATCTAGCACTTGGCTCACCGTCCACGCATCGTGGATTGCCAAATACTCGGACGTCATCATCCGACCGATGCTGTCCTCTGGATAATCCAAAAGTTTCAGCGCCACCATTCGTTCGCTCGGCGAAAGGAAATCTACTAACCGTGCGCATACTTGGGTCGGTAGTTCCTCAAGTAGAGCCGTCCGGTCATCCGGTGCCATCGCCTCTAGGATCTTCGCCGCATCCTCATTTCCCATCGCGTGAAGCAGCTTTTCCTGCACCTCCACCGTCATGTATTCGAACATTTCCGCCGCCTTTTCCGTGGGTAATAGGCGAAATAATACTGCCTGCTCCACGGGTGTTAGCTCCTCCATGGCCTCCACGGAATCCGCGGGTGCGAGTTGCGAAAACTGCGCCTTGATCTCCGCGAAATTCCGCTCCACGAGCAGCTTCGCAAAGTCCGGAAGAATATGGTTCGTGCTCATAGGGAAATCGCGAGGCCGGAGTCTCCCGGGCGAAACGGAACCCGTCGAGCATTAGGTCTGGCTCAGACAAATATTGTGGATTTCACCCTTCACTCTCCAACCGGACTTTTGCCGCCTCCAGCCGTGCTAGCTGTTCGGCGGAAACTTTCGGATAGTTTAAATCTAGCCGATTGATCGCGGACACGATGATCTCCGCCACCAGTGCGCGGGCCACATATTTCTGGTCCGCCGGGATGATATGCCAAGGAGCTCGCTTCGTGCTCGTGGCACTTAGTGCATCCTCAAATGCCCGTTGATAGTCCTTCCACCGATCGCGCTCGGCGAGGTCTGCCTCATCGAATTTCCAGTGCTTCGCAGGATCGTTGAGCCGGTCGAGTAAGCGCTGTCGCTGCTCATCCTTTGAAAGGTGGAGGAAAAATTTAAGAACTAGCGTGCCGTTCCGGGTGAGGTGCTTTTCGAAGTTGTTAATATCTTCATAACGCTTCTCCCAGAACTTTTTGTCCGGTTTCCCCAGTTGCGATTCATTGATGAGTTCTGGATGAACTTTTACCACTAATACATCTTCATAATACGAGCGATTAAAGATGCCAATACGTCCCCGCTCTGGCAATGCCTTCATGTAGCGCCATAGGAAGTTATGATCGAGTTCTTCCACCGACGGTCGCTTAAAACTATAAACTTGGCACCCTTGTGGATTCACCCCCGACATGACATGGCGGATGGTTCCGTCCTTCCCTCCTGCATCGATCGCT
The DNA here is from genome assembly GCA_043766715.1 of Luteolibacter sp. Classification (GTDB taxonomy): domain Bacteria; phylum Verrucomicrobiota; class Verrucomicrobiia; order Verrucomicrobiales; family Akkermansiaceae; genus Luteolibacter. The sequence continues at coordinate 36,692 of JAYUHS010000144.1, read as the reverse complement.
TGGAAAATCAGCAGCACAGAGCGAGTGTCGTTCGCATACAGTAGCTCCTGCGCCGCCGCCAATTCCGTGCGACTTTTCTCCAGAACCTCGATTGATTTCTCCTTGATGAAATCCTTACTGAGTTCTTTCGCCTTATCAGTCTCCGTCCAATCAGTGACATATTTTTTAAGGTTCACTTCGGAGCCGGGCTGAACAACGAACGAATCAATGATGTTTTGTGGGATCATGGGGTAGTTTAGTATTTGGGGTTAATAAAATTGTTTGATTTACGATTTACTTATTCTCATCTGAATCAGATTTGAGCAAATACGCCCAGTTTCAAAATCAGCGAGATTCGTAAGGGTCGTCTTGGAAATATTGTCCATCGCCTCACGGGTGAAGAAGGCTTGATGGCTGGTGATGAGGACATTGGGGAAAGTAGTTAGTAACATCAAGACATCATCTTGGATCAAATGGAACGAATGGTCGTCGAAGAATAACTCAGACTCTTCCTCATAGACGTCCAGCGCCAGCCCGCCGATGCGGCCACTCTTGATTGCCCTAGTTGCGGCTTCGGTATCGATCAGGGCGCCGCGGCTGGTGTTGATGATGAATACGCCGTCCCGCATCTGGCCGAGCGTTTTTTCTCCGATGAGATGGCGCGTTTGCGGGATCAGTGGACAATGCAGACTGATCACATGGGAGCGGAAGAATAACTCAGCTAGACTGACATAACTCACTCCATATTTAGTGCAATCTGGATTTTCTACGACATCGTAAGCCAGCACCTCGCAGCCGAAACCACCCATCATTTTGGCGAAAATACTACCGATGATGCCAGTGCCAATCACTCCTACCGTCTTGCCATGCACATCATTACCCATCAAGCCGTCAATCGAGAAATTTCCCTCCCTCACTCGGTTGTAGGCCTTGTGGATATGGCGGTTTAAGCAAAGCAACAGAGCCACCGCATGCTCAGCCACAGCATAGGGAGAATAAGCAGGCACCCGCGCCACTTGGATACCCAACGCCTTCGCAGCGGCGAGATCGACATTATTAAACCCCGCACAGCGCATCGCCACAAACTGAGTTCCGCGGTCCGCCAATTTTTCTAAAGTCGCCGCATCAAGCACGTCATTGACAAATGCACACACTGCCCGCGAGTCACCCGCTAGCACCGCAGTCTCTGAGTTAAGACGGTTTTCGATAAATACTAACTCATGACCGAACGCTACGTTATGCTCTCTCAGGAATTGTTCGTCATAAGGCTTGGTGCTGAAGATGGTGACTTTCATGACGTGGATGACAGCATCTTCGCCCCGCCGTCCGACTCAAGTAAGAACCCGCTTGTGGACTCCATGAGTTGGTGTCACTCACCACTTCACTTTTCAAAATCTTCTTGTCCGCAGCAGGTTGTCAGAGTCCAAAAATCCCAGAATTATTTGCGATGTGAACGATCGTTCTCACAAATGGTAATGTGTGGGGTTGTCTGGCTCTGAGTGTTGACCGCCAAAGGAGGAAATTGTGTCTTGAACCCTGTCCTCGGTTGAAAGCATGATCTCGCCAGTCCATGCCGAAAAAAGGAGCCGTTTCAGAAATCATCTATGAGGGAATCCCAGCCTCTCCAGGTATCGCCATCGCCCCGCTCCATGTGATCGCCCGGGGATTTTCCGCCCCAGAGATTTATGAGATCGAGGAGTCCGCCGTGGAGCGAGAACAGGCAAGGTTTTGCGAAGCCTTGGAGATTACTAAGCGGCAGTTGATCGAGTTACAGAGTCGGCTGAAAGATCTTTCAGGCGATAACGAGAGCGGCATTTTCGAAGCCCATGTGATGATCCTCGAAGACCGCTCGGTGGTGGATCGGGTGCAGGTGGCCATTGGTCGCCGCCTCCAGAATGCCGAATACGCATTCTACGCAGTGATGCAGAACTTTTTGGAGGCCATGCGCCGGATTCCAGACCCTTACCTGCGAGAACGCACCGCTGACATCGAAGACGTCGCCCAGCGCGTGCTGAGAAATTTCAGCAATGAAGGTGATTCCCGGCCTCAGGGACCGGATGACCAACACGTGCTGGTGGCCTACGATCTCGCTCCATCCGATACGGCGTCGATGAACCGCCGAAACGTGTTAGGTTTCGCGACCGAGCAGGGCAGTGTTAACTCTCATACGGCGATTCTTGCCCGTGCTTTCGGTATTCCCGCAGTGGTTGGGCTCGACGGTGCGGTGATTGACATCATCGCTCTCACTCCTTCCATTTTAGATGGTTACACCGGCAAGCTGATCCTCTATCCGTCTGAGGAAACTCTTGAGCGCTACCGCAGTCTGACTCTGGCGAAGGAAAAGGTCCGTAGCTCACTCGATGCGATGCGCGGTGCTGCTACTGAAACGGTGGATGGGCGTCCCCTAACGGTATCTGCTAACATTGAATTAGTTGATGAACTATCGCTGGTAAAGCGCAGTGGAGCGAAGGGGATTGGTCTCTATCGGACTGAGTTTTTATTGCTCAACGGCGAGGAGATGCCGGATGAAAAGCGCCAGATGGAGGTTTATTCTCGGGTCGCTAGTGAAATGGCTCCGCACGCCGTGATTGTCCGTACTCTTGATGCGGGAGGTGATAAATTACCGGTGGAGCCACTCACCGATCCCGAGCCGAACCCGTTCCTAGGTTGGCGTGGCATCCGTGTTTCTCTGGCACGCCCGGCGATGTTTCGCGAACAAATCCGTGCCGTGCTCCGGGCAAGTGCTTTTGGGAAAGTAGCGGTGATGTTCCCGATGATTTCCGGTTTATCTGAGGTCAGGCGGAGTCGGGAAATGGTCAGCCGCTGTATGGATGAGCTAGAAAAAGAAGGAATCGCGTTTGATCGGCATCTTCCGGTGGGAATCATGATCGAGGTTCCCGCGGCGGCGATTTGTGCCGATTTACTGGCCCCTGAGGTCGATTTTTTCTCTATTGGGACGAACGATCTTATTCAATACACCGTCGCGGCGGACCGAGTGAACCCGCACGTCGCGGATCTTTACCGACCGACTCACCCTGCGGTGATCCGTTTGATCAAGCGCACGATCGATGCCGCGACGGACAACGGTATCTGGACTGGCATTTGCGGGGAAATGGCGGGCGACATCCGGCTCACCCCGTTGTTGTTAGGTCTTGGTGTTGAGGAACTGTCCGTGGGACCGCAGCAGGTTCCGCGGGTCGGCCAAGCAATCCGCTCACTGAGTTATGCCGAGTGTGCGGCCATGGCGGACGAAGCTCTGCGCAACTCCCGCAGCCAAGGAATTCTTGATCTCTCCATGTCGATTGCCCGGAAGCACTATGCGAATCTCCTTGATTAAGATCAGGAATACTATAGCTCAACTAGGTAATTTAATTACTAACATCATGAAAGCACCCCGGATCCTTGTCTTCAGCGGTAGTCTCCGCGCTGAATCCTACAATCAGAAACTCGCCACCCTCGCTGCCGCATCGGCCCGCGAGGCAGGGGCGGACGTCACGCTAATCTCACTCCGTGATTTTCGGCTGCCGATGTTCGATCAAGATCTCGAAGACACCGAAGGAAAATCAGACGCAGCGAAAAAACTGAAGGCGCTTTTCTCAGATGCCGACGGCTTTATCATCGCCTCACCAGAATATAACAGCGGAATTACGGCGGCTCTAAAAAATGCGATTGATTGGGTTTCTCGTGCGGATTCCTCCGACGAGCCTCCTCTGTCTGCGTTCACAGGTAAGACAGCTGCGATCCTTTCAGCTTCACCCGGCGGTTATGGCGGGGTGCGCAGTTTAGCGCAGCTCCGACCCTTATTGGAAAACATCGGCGTTACCGTGCTACCGGAACAAGTCGCAGTGCCGAAGGCGCATGAGGTGTTAGACTCAGCCGGTCATCTAATCGATCTTCCACTTATGGCAGCGGTTAAGGACTTGGTGACCAGTTTGGTTACGAAGCTCGCTTGAGTTCGGATTTACAAATCCTGCTGTAAATTCTTATCGCGGGATTTTTTGGTTTGCTGCACTGCTGGCGCGTGAAGACGCACAGTATAACTATAGGCTACATTTTATGGATCATCGGTTTCACCGGAGCACATCGCTTTTACTATGGTAAGCCCATTTCCGGTGCGATCTGGTTTTTCACCTTCGGCTTATTTGGTGTGGGATGGTTGGTGGATCTGTTCCTGATTCCTGGGATGGATCGGCAGGCAGATGCTAGATTTACCATCGGCAGCTATGATTATACCGTCGCGTGGATTCTCCAGACGTTTTTAGGTGCACTCGGGATTCATCGTTTCTACATGGGAAAGGTCGGCACGGGCTTAATCTGGATGTTGACGGGTGGGCTATTTTTCGTCGGCTGGCTCTATGATTTCTGCACTCTTAATGAACAGGTGGACGAGCTGAACCAACGCCGACGATAGTTCATTGAAAAAAATGAATTACCTACGGCAGCGCTTCGATGACTTCTAGCAGTGCATCGGGATCGTCCACTAGGAGAACTGCGCCTGCGGCGAGAAGCCTCTCTCGCTCATGAAATCCCCAAGTCACTGCGATGGCTCCCATCCCTGCGTGGTGGGCAGTTTCAAGATCGATTGTTGAGTCTCCGATGATGACGCAGCGGGCAGGGGCGAGCTGGATGGCGCTTGAAATTTCGAGTGCTCCCGTGGGATTGGGTTTATGGGGAACTCCGGCGCGTTGGCCTAACACTGCTTGAAAATGGATGGTGGGAAATAGCTGGGAGACGATGATTTCTGTGAACGAATGGGGCTTGTTGGAAAGTACGGCGAGCGGATAACCCAGATCTTGTAGAGTCTTCAATAGGGAGATGATGCCGTCGTATGAGAATGTCCCAGCCGGCCATGTGAGGTCGTAGTGAGATTTAAATGCGTGTTCAAGTTGGGTGATTACGGCTGAATCCGTGCCGACAGGAGCGGCACGCTCGATGAGGACTCGAGCACCATTACCGATGAATCCTCTCACCATTTCTAGTGAGTGCGTGGGTAAACTCGAATCGAATAGAGCGTGGTTCAAGGATGCGGTGATGCCTTGCAGCGAGTCCACGAGTGTGCCATCGAGATCGAAAATTAAGCCCAGTTTCACGCGGGGAAACTGGCGGGATGGCGGACGATGGGGAAGTGCTTAAAACCCGATTAACCCGACCAACTCGTTGTCGCTGAAATCGTCCAACTGGTCTGCAGCGGCGATCAGAGTTTCAGTTTCCGCGATGTCTTGGATGGCGACGGCCTGCGGTGAATTCAGTATGGCCACTTGAGATCCCGAGATGTTGACCGGACGGACTAGTGAAATGTAGGCGAACGCGAGGGCGGCAGTCGTGGCGGCAAGTCCTGCTAGCGGGCCAGGGGAAATGAGGCGACTCCACCAAGGTTTGGCGGCGGAGGTGAGGCGTGCAGCCCGCACGGTGTCGGCGGTGAATCGGGCACTCGCTAATTTCCGCGGAGCTTGGTCGAGCAGTTGCCACACGGCGTCGGATTCCCAAGAGTCGTCGGGTGGCAGTGAGTTGCGATTCATGACGGAGCTTTGTTTGACGCCCACAGGAACCTGAGTTCGCCCGGAAAGTTGCGTTTCCTTATCGAAATTTCACACCCCACGTTGGTCGCCCCAGATGCGGATGTGCAGCCTGTCACAAAACCGAAATCCGCCATCGCGGCAAGTTTCTGCGAGCCAGACCGAGCTGCGATCGAGCTCGGCAGAAGTCCGGCCTTCCGGCATCAGTAAGACGCGTGACCGTGGGATCGAGTGGGCGGAGCACAGGGCCTCGATTTCTTCTAAATCTTGTGGCTCGGCGACGACGAACTTGAACCACGTCTTGGATGAATTTGCTAAGAAACTCAGGGCCGCCGGATGCAGACGCAGCGCTTCCGGCATGGCGGCGTTCGAGAGCTTGGGTGAGACGTTGAACTGATTCACCGCCTCATGAAAAGCGGGTGAGGGGATGCGGGTGCCGTTGGTTTCCACTTCGAACTGATGCTCTTGCTGCTGTGCTCGGATGTGGGTGATCATTTCGAGAAATGACGGTTCTTGCAGCAATGGCTCGCCACCAGTGATCACCGTACGGTCGCAGCCGAATGCGAGTATGCGCTCTGCTGCGGCGAGTGGCTCGATCTCGAAAGTGACGTCCGCCTTCGGGTGCTTCGCATATCCGGGCAGGGCATCTTTTTCATGCGGCCATGGCGTGCCTTGGAAGTTCCAAGTGTGGTCGGTGTCGCACCAGACGCAGTGGAGATTGCAGCGTGAGGCGCGGATGAAAACTGCCGGTGCACCCACGCTGATGCCTTCACCTTGGATGGTGTGGAAAATTTCCGGGCCGTCGCCGAGTTTTGCAAGTTTCATGGACGCCCTTAGAAATCATGGATGAACGCGGATGGACATTGATTTTTATCATGACTAGATCTTCGCCATGAGCATCATCACCGGCCGGGGAGACTCCGGCGAGACCGACTTACTATTCGGCAAGCGCATCGCGAAAACCTCACTCCGGATCGAGGCGTTAGGAAATGTCGATGAACTCAATGCCGCCCTCGGCCTCGCTCGATCCGCCGCTCACGACGCTGCATGGATTGCCCTCATCGACAAGCTACAAGAGCTGCTCATCGGGCTGATGGGCCAGCTCGCCTATCTGCCGGAAGACGAGGCGCGCTACATCGAGAAAAAATATGCGGCCATCACCGCAGTGGACCTCGACTGGGTCACAGCGGAAGCCCATGGCTACGAGGCGCAGGGCATTAAATTTACCGGCTGGGCACGACCGGGGGCGGAAGGTTCGCTTGCCCGTGCGGGCATCGACTTTTCCCGTGCCGTCGCCCGCCGTGCCGAGCGCAGTGTGCTCGCACTCCACGAATCCGGCGAGCCAGTGCCAGAGGTGGTGCGGCTGTTTTTCAACCGACTCTCCGACCTGCTCTGGATCCTCGCACGGGTGGCGAGTGAGTGATTTGGAAAGTTTTTAAAAAGAGATTGCCAAGCATCGGGCGGCTTCCTAGGTTCCCGCTCTCCTGAGGGCAGGTGTCAGAGTGGTCGAATGAGCCCGCTTGGAAAGCGTGTGTGGCAGCAATGTCACCGAGGGTTCGAATCCCTCCCTGTCCGCCATTTCACACGAGGGTTTTGGGATTCTCTATCTCTTCTACGGTCACTCTTCCCAGCCGTCTTCACTTGCGTATTCGGCTAGCGCATCCGCCCGAAGTTGGAGCATTTCTGCCAAGGCAGGCCATTCGTCAGGCGTTCCCATGTCCATGGTCGGGTGGGCCTTTCCCCGTCGCATGTGGTCGGCGACATCGGCCCAAATCTCGCTGAAATGTCGTAGCGCATCCCGAGGATGTTCGCCCAGTGTGCTGCTCATGTAATCCGTCGGCACATCGCCACTGATCGCCCACCAGCCGACGCGCCCGCTGTGGTGAATCGACTGCACCGCCCACAGCGCCAAGTCCGGTTCCACATGGAAGGTCGGCCATTTCTCGACACCGGCGTGGCGGCAATTTTGAAAATCCAGATAGGCGATCACCTTCTCCCTTTCCTCGGCGATCCACTTTTCCTCTCCGGTAGCTGCTGGCTGTGTCATTTGATTAATTTGAAGTTGCCTCGCCACCCGCCTGCGGAATCTCTCAATGCCTGAAATGGCGGTGGCCGGTGAAGATCATGGCCATGCCGGCGGCGTCGGCGGCGGCGATGACTTCCTCGTCACGGACTGAGCCGCCGGGCTGGATGCAGGCGGTGGCTCCGGCGTCGATGGCGGATTGCAGGCCGTCGGCGAAGGGGAACATGGCGTCTGACGCGACGATGCTGCCCTTGAGGTCGAGACCGGCTTCTTTTGCCTTCCAAATGGCGATGCGTGAGGAGTCCACGCGGCTCATTTGCCCGGCACCGATGCCGAGTGTGCGGTCGGCGCTGGAGTAAACGATGGCGTTCGACTTGACGTGTTTCACGATCCGCCAGCCGAACCGCATCGCCCGCATTTCCGCCTCGGTGGGCGGGCGTTTGGTGACGACTTTGGATTCGAGATTTTCGAGGCCGAGTGCGCTGTGGTCGCGGTCCATCACCATGATGCCGCCGGGGCAGGAACGGATGACGGGGGATTGTTTCTCGGCGAGATAGGCCTCGTTCATTTTCATGAGTCGGAGGTTTTTCTTCTTCTGAAGCAGGGCGCGGGCGTCGCTTTCGAATTCGGGGGCGATGATGACATCGGTGAAAATTTCTGAAATCACGCGGGCCAGTTCGAGGGTGAGTGGTCGGTTACAGACGATCACGCCACCGAACGGAGCTTGCCGATCCGTTTCAAACGCCTTCTGCCAAGCCACGCGCAGATCCTCGTCGTCTTGGCCGACGCCACACGGGTTGGTGTGCTTGAGAATCGCCACCGTCGGGCGGGCGAAGTCGAGGATCAGGTCGGATGCGGCCTCGATGTCGAGGACGTTGGTGTAGCTGAGTTCCTTGCCTTGGACTTGGGTGAAATACTCGCGGAAATTTCCGTAGAGCGAGCATTTCTGATGCGGATTATCGCCGTAGCGGAGTTCTTGCTCGAGTGGCAGGCTGAGGGTGAAATTGCAACCCGTGCCGGTGCGGCATTGGCCGAGGTAGTCGGTGATGGCGGCGTCGTATTGCGAGGTCCGCATGAAGACTTTCACGGCGAGCTGCTCGCGGAAGCCCTTGGTGGTGTTGCCATTATTTTTCCGCATTTCCTCGATGACTTTCGAGTAGTCCGCAGGATCGACGATGACGGTGACGCTGGTGTGATTTTTCGCCGCACTGCGGAGCATGGAAGGGCCGCCGATGTCGATTTTCTCAATGGCTTCATCGAACGTGACATCCGGCTTGGCCACGGTTTCTTCAAATGGATAGAGATTCACCACGACGAGGTCGATGGGTGGGATGTCGTTCGCCTTGGCTTGGGCGATGTGGGTTTCGTCATCGCGCCGCTGGAGCAGGCCGCCGTGGACTTTCGGGTGCAGCGTCTTGAGGCGACCGTCGAAAAGTTCCGGCGCACCGGTGAATTCTGAGACGTCGATGACCGGCAGTCCCGCGTCGCGCAATGCCGCAGAGGTGCCGCCCGTCGAGAGCAGCTCGACTCCCATTTCGTGGAGCTCCTTGGCGAATTCAGCGAGGCCGGTTTTATCGGAAACGGAGAGAAGGGCACGGGTGATGGGCATGAGTGGAGTCTTTCGCGTGGTTGGAAAATGGGCCGGTCGAGTGCCGCACGGCGAAGATCCCGTAACCAACCCGTCTGGCCCCGGCAAGCGGAATAGGCGTGCCGAGGCCGGTGAAAGCGTTCGCGATTTCTCGAAATGGAAATCACGAACGCCCACCCTCGCTCAGGACTTCGGAAGGAAGGGCAGCGGAGCCTTTTGGAAATCCTCGCGACAGCTCTCGCTACAGAACCAATAGCGGTGGCCTCGATACTCTGCGCTCGGGGTGCGGGGAGTTTTTTCGACGACGAGGCAACCGAAGTCCCGGTGGTGGCGGCAGACCGGACATTGTTGGGCGGCAGCTTGCTCCTTTGGAAAGGGCGGCAAGGGCACACATCCGGTGAGGAAGGTCTGTGCAGTGACCAGCAGCAACGCGGTGATTTTTTTCATGGATCAGAAGGTGTAGGAAATGCCGGTGATGAGCCGGAAGTCCGTCTCTAGGGCGTCACCACCGAGGTCCTGGACTACGGGGATCTGCACTCCAAGGCTCGCGCCGAGTTGCCGAGTGAAGGAGACCTTCACGCCGGGCGAGAGGAAAAGCGCGGTGCCGCCGGTGCCGCCATCCTTCTGCCCACCTTCTTCACTTTTCGCTACATGCCGCAAGGTCGCTTCCATCACGAGGCTGGTCTGGGGAAACGTCACCGCATCGCCAAACAACCGCCATGCGAGCGAACTACCGAGGTCGAGGCGATTTCCCAGCCGGTAGTCGTGCGCTTCACCGCGCAGGGTGTAGATGGCACTGGCATCGAGGGTGAGCGCGGCAGCCAGCGGCAGAGTGTAGGCGAGTCCGACTTGGCCGTCCCACGCCCCGGTGCCCGCAGTGGCGGACGGTTCCACCCGCTCGCCCTCGCTATTGGTTAGGGTGGAATCTCCGGTGGGAGCCTTGAGTCCGCCGAGCACGGCGAAATTTCCGGCAGGGCCTTGATAGAAACGATACTTACCCGTGAGCCAGAGGTCGGTGAAACCATCGGGATCGAAGGTGACCTTATCGCCATTTTCAAACTCACGATTTCCCTCGCTGGCGAAGTAGCCGTAGGTCAGTCCGAGTTGGAAATTCTCCACCACGCCGTAGCTGAGATTGAGCGTGGATAGAAATGAGCGGTCGAGCAGGTCCACACCTTCTGGCTGCCCGCCGGGGCTGTCGAACTCGGTCCAGTCCGTCTGGATGGCGGTGGAAAACTGGCCGGGCTTGAGCGTCTCCGCGCTGAGGGTCGTGAAGCCACTGCCCGAGGTGCCGGGGCCATGGTCCGCGAATGCCGCGTGGCTGCCGACGAGTGAGATGATGAGTGAACGGATGATCAAATGAGATTTCATAAATAATTTGGGTAAGTCTCTGCGGCTGTCCGCTGAGAGAAAAATAGAGTTCCGAGTGCCCGGCAGAAATGGCGCGGGTGACTCGTCGCCTGACAGCAGGCGGTTCGGTAATAGGTTAGGAAACTTGGGGGATCACACAGCTCGCGGCGGTGGCAGCGGCGGGCGCTCACGTCGGAAGCGGGCACTGTCATCCCGTTTTTCCCAAGGCAGCGATTCATGGGATGGCGGCAGAAGCCGGATCCCATCCACCCAGCAGACGACGGGTGGCAGTTTCAGCTCCGCCTTGTGTTCGGGAGTCCGCGGGTCGTCGGGGGTGTCTTTTCCCATTTCCTGCTCGACTAGCTTGCAGAGTTCGCACGGGTGTTTGCCGTCGAAGGTCATCACCAGCGCCTCGGAAAATGGCGCCTTGTGCGAATACTCCACCGTCATGTTCACCCAGCCCACCACCTGCACCACCGCGTAGTGCAGCCCCAGCGACAGCGCCGCCGCCAGCAGCAGTAGCAGCCGGGCATGGTGGATCGCTTGACGAGTCATGGTGAAATTTCGGAGGAGCGATGTCGCAGCGTATTCCACGCTACCCGTCACGGTTTGCAAGATGTGTGAGCCGTCTTCCCCTTGTCAATCGTCCGTCACAATTGGGCGAAAACGGTGGATTCTTCAAGCCACGCCCTGATAGAGTTCGGCGAGAGCGAGGGAAATACCCACTTCCGGGAGATCGAGAACGGCATCTGGCCCGGACAGGATTTCCCGGCGGAAACCCGCGCCGTTCCTGCGGTGGAGAGTGAGAAAGGGCGATTCCGTTTCAGCGAGAATGTAGGTCCCCAAGGTAGGGATGGTCAGATAGTCACGAAGCTTCTGCACCTCGTCGGTGCGGCGGGTGGTCGGGCTGAGGACCTCTAGAATCACGCTCGGGGACTCGGTGAAAAGCGCGTCTCCCGCCACTGGCACGCAGATGATCATCCCGTCCGGGTAGTAAAAAGCCTGCTCGCCATCGCCAAGCGGCACCCGGAGCTTGAAATCGCTGCCAGTGGGCAAACAAGGTTTCCCGGCAAGCTGGTTTCCACTCATTCGCATAAAGTTCCCTGCGATACGCTGGTGGTTAAACGTCCCGCCGGACATCGCGTAAACATTTCCAGCCACATACTCGTGACGGATCTCCGAGGCCAGTTCGCCTTGGAGATAGTCGTCTTGGGAGATCCGATTGTCCGCAATTGCCAGTGCCATGACTTCATGGGTAGCGGGAAATTCCTACCCGCGCAAGCTCCCGGAACCCGCACCTCAAGAACCACCACCCACACCTCCGACGCGAACGGCAAAACCCCCGTCTCCTGAGCAAAAAACACAGGCCTCTCGCTCGTTAGGAGCGACCCTTTTGCGGGCATTGCTCATGGATCGAGGGTGGTCGTTTACCCTCCAAGGATTAGAAATCATCCGTTTCCGGTAACCGTTTACCCCGCAGCGATGAATCCTAATCCTTTCGGGGCAATCGATTCTCTTCCAAGGGTCCACGGGATACCTAAAAGGGTGAACGTTGACCCAAAAAGGGTCGGCATTTGACCTTTTTGGGTCAATTTTCGACTCTGGAACTTCAATGTTTTCCATCACAACGGACTGAAAACAAAGGAATTGCCCAGAATCTGAGCGATTTCATGAAACCGGGCCCGTTGGGCCTGTGGCGCGGCGGCTACGCGGGAAGAAACGGCTCAGGTTTTCGAGCAGAATGTTCGCCCCGGCGACGCCACGTTTCGCTGCCTGCCGGACGTTGCTGTAAAACGACAGGTAGGCTAGAAGGACATCGCTGCCCGCCACGTGAGCGGTGTCTTCGAGGGCGGAGCAGACCTCGCGGGAACGCTGGAGGATCTCCAATAAATCACCTCGCAGCTCACGGTCGCAGGCTAGTTCGGTGGCGTCCACATAGGACGGCACTAGTTCTGGGTGGGCTGCCATTTCCGCGTTGAACGCCTCATCCATCGCCCCGCGCTCGGTGCTGATGGTAGGGATGCTCATTTTTTCCTCTGGGGTGAGGTTGATGAGGAATGGCAGTAGATCGCGGATTTCTTGGAACTTCGCTAAGACTTGGGATTTCACGGCGTCGGTGATTTCGGCTGAGACACGATTGTGGGTGGTCATGATTTTAGGGTAATTAAGTTCTAGCAGTAGCAGATAGTCTTTAGACAGGGTGATTGCTGGATGAAAATCAAAAACCATGAAGGTGACGAAGTCTTCACAGGAGGAGTTTCCCAGTCATCTTGTGTGGTGGTCGGAGCGGACTATTTCCCCTGTCTCGCAAAACGAGAGTGATCGCATGGAAGACTCACCCAGCCCGGCGGACTCGTCATCACGCCCAGCCTCGGGCCATGGTGGAGTGAGTCATTCCGGCTGCTGAAATAGCGTAAAAACTTGCTGGCGTCGTCGCCGGTTTGGAGGCTGAGTTCCGGGCAGATTATGTTCGTTATTTCCATCGCCGCGCTGAAGAGAAACACCGCCATCCTGCGCGGAGTGAAGGAAGCTGCGGGATGCCGCTTGGTGCTAGCGCTCAAAGGCTTTTCCTGCTGGAAGACCTTCCCTTATCTCCGGGACGACCTTGATGGCTGCTGTGCCTCAGGGCTGTGGGAGGGACTACTTGCGCGAGATTATTTCAAGAAACACATCATCGCCTATTCACCGGCTTACGATGAGAACGACGTCGCAGAGTTATGCGAGTTTACCGATCATTTGGATTTCAACTCGCTTTCACAGTGGTATCGATTCCGTGAAATGGTGATGGCGCATCCGCGTTTCAAGGCTGGGAAGCTCCTTTGCGGACTGCGCGTGAATCCAGAATGCTCGACCGGGGAAACACCGATTTACGACCCCTGCGTGCCCGGATCACGGCTCGGCATCACGGCGGAGCAACTGCACGGGGCCGATCTAAGCGGCCTATCAGGTCTGCATTTCCACACGCTGTGCGAACAAAATTCGGACGATCTTGAGACGACGCTAGCAGCCGTGGATGAAAAATTCGGCTGTTTGCTGAAGTCGGATCAATTCACTTATCTCAACATGGGTGGTGGGCACTGGATCACAAAGCCGTTTTACGACCGTGAGCGACTCGTCCGGTTAGTCCGCGAAACGACGGAAAAATACGGCGTAGAAGTCTGGCTCGAGCCGGGGGAGGCAGTGGCGATCCATACCGGGGTGCTGCGGGCCACCGTGATGGACGTCTTCGAGTCTGCCGGGCATCGATTGGTGGTGCTATCGATTTCAGCAACCGCACACATGCCGGATGTGATGGAGATGCCCTATCGGCCTGACGTTTTCTTGGTAGATTCCGCACCATCCACGGCGACACCCTCAGTCACTTTCCCTGACGAAAATTACCATCCTGCGGGCGAATCCGGTGAGTGGCTCTATCGGCTCGGCGGCCCGACTTGCCTCGCCGGCGATGTAGTGGGCGACTTCTCATTTCCACGTGAGCTCAAGGTCGGAGACATTCTCGTCTTTGACGATATGGCGCACTACACGATGGTGAAAACGACTATTTTTAACGGCGTGAAGCACCCGGCGATCGCACTCCAGCACGAAGACGGCAGGCTGGAAGTTGTCCGCGAGTTCGGATATGCAGATTTTCGCGACCGGCTTGCTTAGGATCAGGGGGGGTATGGAGCCGAGTCAGCCACTCCACACGAGAAGGTTCGGCTAGGTTTTTTCCATGTTCAAAGCGGGGTCGAGTGGATAAATCTCCGCCCCATTCGGTGCGCCTGCACAACAATCATGAAATCCGCCATCACTATTTCACAAGTCCAGGAAGCGGCAGCCGGCCCCTTCGTCCTGCGAACGCCCTTGCCTGAAGCATTTGCCACCGCAGCGGCCATCGGCTTCGATGCAGTGGAGTTATTTCTACCCGGGCCTGATTTCGTCTCGGTGGATGAGGTGAAATCACTCGCCGAGCAGCACGGCCTTGCCATCGCCGCAGTCGGAACTGGCGCTGGCTGGCTCAAGCACGGGCTTTCACTTACCGATCCGGTGGCAGAAAATCGCAAGGCTGCGCTGGAGTTCTTACTCTCCATGGTGAGCTTCGCGGGGAAGTTAGGCGCTCCGGCGATTCTTGGTTCGATGCAGGGCAGAAATGTGGGTGAGGATTCGCTAGATCATTTTGCTGCTGGTATTCACGCCTGCTCACAAGCCGCGTCCGCCTTCGTGGTGCCGTTTATTTACGAGCCACTGAACCGCTACGAGACGAATCTTTTCAACCGCCTAGCAGATGCAGTAGTTTTCTTAGAAGAAAAGGATTTGAAAAACGTAGTATTGTTAGCTGACCTTTTCCACATGAACATTGAGGAAAAAAACGTGCCCGTCGCGCTACTTGCCGCAGGACGCCATGTCGGTCACGTTCATTTCGCCGACTCGAACCGGCAGGCCATCGGCTTCGGCCATACTGATGCTGCTGCGGTGATCTCAGCACTCCGGGAAATCAACTACTCCGGCTACCTATCAGCGGAAATCCTCCCGCTGCCCGATCCAGAAACCGCCGCCCGCCAGACCATCTCTTCATTCCGCTCACTCCTTGAATCATGAAAACTCGCCCACTTGGTAACACCGGTATCGACCTACCGATCCTCTCCTTCGGCGCATCCTCGCTCGGTGCGGAATTCCGCTCCATCACGCTAGACGAAGCGATGCTCTCGACGAAAACCGCCATCGATCTCGGCATGAATTTCATCGATACCTCACCGTTCTACGGTCGTGGGATGTCAGAAATCATGCTCGGTCTCGGCCTGCGGGGAATCCCTCGTGATCGCTATCTGCTAGGCACCAAGCTGGGCCGCTACTCCGACGTCCATTTCGACTTTTCCGCCAAGCGCGTGGAAGAATCCGTGCACGTTTCGCTTCAACGGCTAGGCACCGATTACCTCGACGTTCTGCTACTGCACGACGTCGAGTTCGTGCCGCTCGCTCAGATCTGGGAAGAGACGCTGCCCGCAGTCCTCAAGCTCAAAAAGCAAGGGAAAGTCCGAGCGGTGGGATTTTCCTGCTACCCGATGAAGACATTCCACACCGTCCTCGATCATGTCGAAAATGAAATCGACTGTGTGCTTTCTTACAATCGCTACACTCTACAGAACACTTCGTTTGCCGACGAATTACTGTCCCGACTCGAAGCGAAAGGGATCGGAGCGATGAATGCCGGTCCTTTCTCCGCTCGCCTCCTCACGAACGCGGAACTCCCCGGATGGCTCAAAGAACCGGAGGAAGTGAAAGCCGCAGCCCGCGCTGCTGCGAAACTCTGCGAAAGCCGTGGCGTGGACATCGCCCAACTTGCGCTCCAGTTCTCATGCGAGCACCCCGGCCTCGCCACCACCATCGCCGGCTCCGCGAACCCTACTAACATCCGCAAATGGGCGGATTGGCTCGAGCAGCCGCTCGACCAATCCTTACTCGCAGATGTCATGGCGATTTTTAAACCTGTCAAAAACCTCGGCCATCTCGAGGGCTTACCTGAAAACAACTGATGCAAGCGATTCAATTTACCGCACCGAAGGAAATTCATCTTGTCGATCTGCCAGAACCTATCTCGCCCGGACCGGGTGAGGCTCTGGTTAGAACTCACCGCATGGGCATCTGCGGAACTGACCTTTCCTGCTATCTGGGAAAATTTCCATTCTTCGCTTTTCCACGCACTCCCGGCCACGAACTGGGGCTGGAAGTCGTGGCCGTAGCAAGCGACGTGACAAACGTAAAACCCGGCGACAAATGCTCACTGGAACCTTATGTCAATGATCCTGAGTCCGCGACCTCGCGTAAGGGTTCACAAAACTGCTGCCCAAGCGTCCAAGTCATCGGAGTGCATAACAACGGTGGTTTGAGGAAAGGTGTCTTTGCCGTTCCCGCCCGCAAGCTGCATCCCGGGAATGATCTCACTTACGACCAGCTCGCGCTCGTCGAGACACTCGCCATCGGCTATCACGCTGTGCAGCGGGGAAATCCACAACCGGGAGAAACGGTGCTCGTCATCGGCGCTGGACCCATCGGTCTCGCCTGTTTGGAATTCCTCAAGCTGATGGATGTCAAAACGGTGGTGATGGACATGGTGCAAAGTCGCTTAGATTTCTGTCAGCAGAATCTAGGGATTCAACATGCGATTCAGTTCAAGGCCGACGATTCACATCTCGCGGAGTTAGACTCACTGACCGACGGGAAACTCGCGGATGTAGTCATCGACGCGACGGGCAGTCCGAAATCGATGTCCACTTGCTTTAACTACGCTGCTTTCACCGGTCGGGTGGTCTATGTCGGCATCACCACCTCGGACCTCACCTTCCCTCACGCAGCGGTTTTTCACCGCAGAGAGCTCACCTTGCTCGCCTCGCGGAATGCAATGCCTGAGGATTTCGAGATCATCATCCAACTGATCCGAGAGCGTAAGATCAACACGGACTTATGGATTACCCACCGCATCACCTTCGACCAAGTCATCACTGAGTTCGATCAATTTACCGATCCCGCCTTGGGTGCGATCAAAGCAATCATTGAGGTCCGCTAGAACATTCTACACTATGAAAATCTGTCCTAAATATACATTCGGCGTTGGTGATCGTTTCGCCAATGGAGCGCACGCCCAACTCACTGCTTTCATCGAAGCGAAAAAGCTCGGTATCGACATTGTCCCCGTCTGGAACAAGTCGAACCGCGAGCACAATATCATCGGTTCAGAGCCAGCTCAGACCCGCCAAGCTGCCGACAAAGCGGTGGCCGATCTCGGCTGGACAGGTGACTATCTACTAGACGCCGATCATATCAACCTTTCCACCGTAGATCGTTTCGTCGCTCCATGTGATTTCTTCACACTCGATGTCGCAGATGACATCGGAGAACCAGCAAACCCAGCAGATGTGGCCCAGTTCATCGCGAACCATCCCGAATTGATTGGGACTATCGCCATCGAAGGAATTGCCGAGCCTTTTCAGATCACTCATGCCGATGTCGAAAAGACAGCAAACCAATTTCTTAAAGCCGCCCAGAAGGCCGCAGCCATCTATCAACACATCCTCGCAGCCAAGGGCGGTGCCGACCATTTCGTGACGGAAGTCTCAATGGACGAAACCAACAGCCCGCAGACACCGCCAGAATTACTAATCATCCTCGCCGCCCTCGCCGACCAAGGAATCCCGATCCAGACAATCGCACCGAAATTCACCGGTCGTTTCAACAAAGGAGTCGATTACGTGGGCGACCTCGTGCAGTTCGAAAAGGAATTCAACGATGACCTCGCCATCATCGCCCATGCAATCAAGAGTTATGGTTTACCCTCCACGCTGAAACTCTCAGTGCACTCAGGTTCGGATAAGTTTTCGATTTATCCGATCATCAAAAAAGCGATCCAGCGCACGGGGGCTGGTCTCCATATCAAGACCGCAGGGACTAACTGGCTGGAAGAAATAATTGGCCTAGCCGAAGCGGGAGGAGAGGGTCTTGATCTTGCGAAAATGATCTATGCCAAGGCTCTTGAGAAAAAAGCGGCTCTTTGCGAACCCTACGCCACGGTCATTGACATCAGCGACGCGAAGCTCCCTGCTGCCGAGGAGGTGAATGCTTGGACAAGCACACAATTTACCGATGCTCTGCGCCACGATCCGTCGAATCCTGGTTACAATCCAGATCTGCGCCAGTTATTACATGTTGGTTTCAAGATCGCCGCACAGCTTGGTGATACCTACATCCAAGCACTACGGGACAATTCCGAAGTTGTAGCGAAAAACGTTACAGGAAATCTGTTGGACCGTCATATCAAGCCACTGTTTGGTTAAGTTCAAAAAATCGCGGCTCTAGCAATTCATTCTTGTGATCGATTCCCACCACCATCTTTGGAGCTACTCGCCGGAGGAATACGACTGGATTCCTCGCGGCAGCCCGCTCGCTCAAGACCAACTAGTCGCCGAGTTAGAGCAAGCAACGACCATCGCTGGCATCGACGCGACCGTCGTAGTTCAAGCTCGTCAAGTTCTAGCGGAATCCGACTGGCTACTTTCACTCGCAGATTCCACGGATACGATCGCTGGTGTAGTGGGCTGGGTGCCACTAATCGATGCAAATGTCGGTGAGTCACTAAGCCGCCTCGCCGCACATCCGAAATTTAAAGCCGTGAGGCATGTGCTCCAAGCCGAGCTAGATGACTATTTCGTCCGGGATGATTTTCACCACGGTCTCTCGCTGCTACCAGATCTGGATTTGCACTACGACCTGCTGCTCTTCGAACGTCAACTCCCCGTAGCTATTCAAATGGTAGATCGCCAACCGAATTTGGGCATCATTATCGATCACATTGCCAAACCAGAAATCTACAAAGGTAAGGTCAACCCTGCTTGGAAGGCGGGCATGGCCGAGCTTGCGAAACGCGAAAACATCCTCGGAGTGAAGATTTCAGGGATGGTCACTGAAGTGATAGATCCCGAAATCGATCTTGCCACCCTCCAAGCTTACTTCGACACCACACTCGAGCTTTTCGGTCCGGACCGAGTGATGTTCGGCACGGATTGGCCAGTGTGCCTACTCCGCATCGACTCCTATCAGACTTGGGTGGAGATGGTTCGCAGCTTCGTCGCTGCTCTCAGTTTAGATGAACAGCACGACATCCTTCACGATAATGCTGTCAGATCCTACGGTTTGTGATTTCAGATTTCGAGTTGAGCGATAGACTCGATCAAAATGTTAACTGACGGGTGAGGGGAGGATTCGCCTTTTCCATATCTCACGAAACAAACAGAATTTTCCCCGAGCGATCTGGCGCTTCCAGTCGGGCAAGCGCTTGGGGGAAAGCCTCAAGTGGAAAAGTCGAATCCACGGGTTGGTGTAACTTCCCTGCGACCACACGCGCGGCGAGATTTTGGTAAACAGCGGCAACTTCTTCTTGAGGTGCATTCTCGATCCAACGGCTAACCCACAGCCCGCACACCCGGATATCGCGAAAAATAAGTAAGCCATTTGGGACAGTCACCGGTTTGCGACCCATCGCGCCGTAAGTGATGTGGCTGCCGCTTTCCCGCAGGAGTTTCATCAGGCGTAAAGCACTATCACCGCCCACGGCATTGAAGGCGAATGCCGCATTTGCTCCGCCAAGAGCTTCGTTCGCAGCAGCGAGGCCGGTGTCGTCGTCGAGGAAAACGTGGTCGGCACCCAGCGTCATTAGTTCGGCAACGAGTTCCGCCCGCCGTACGAATGAGATTGTGCGAATCCCGAGATCCCTCGCGAGCTGGATGACACAACGCCCCACAGCGGAATTCCCCACATTCTGGACAATCCACTCGCCTGATTTTAACGCCCCGAAGCCATGCAATAACTGCCAAGCCGTGGCCGGGTTCACCTTGAGCATCGCCGCTTGGAGCGGGTCGATGGTTTTCGGAACCTTGAACAACGCCGAACCGGGAAGTGTCGTGTGAGACGCCCATGTCGAGGCGCTGCGTAGGAAAATCACCAAGTCGCCGGCTTCGAAATCCGTGGAGCTGCTGACTTCCACCACCCCACAACCTTCGATTCCCGGAGTGGCAGGCAGCGGTGGTTTCACGCCATAAGTGCCTTCGATGGTGTTGAGATCGGCCGGATTGATCGGTGCAGCGAGGATGCGCACGAGGACGTCTCCTCCTTTCGGTGCTCGGGAAATCAAAGTATCGGTTTCCATTTCCAGAACTTCGCCCGGAGGTCCGAATTGTCTGAAAACGAGTTGGTTGCCTACCATCGTTGAGTCGTCATCGTCCATCCGAGAAACGTGCCACAAGAAAGGAAGGTGCCAAGCCGGAAGAGTATTGTTGTTTCGCAAGCATCATGGTGGGCGACTTGAAATTTTTGCTTGAGTTCACCGGATACGGTGGTAACTTTCGAAAATTTGATGAGGCAAGGAGTGATATGGCTGATGGTTTTCTGGGTGGCGATGGGGCTTGGTGCTCGCATTCTTGCCGCAGATACCAGTCGCGCTGCGATCTGCACCGAGTCTATCACCTGTTGTGATCATCCGCATGACGCGACGTCCCCTGCAGAACACCAACACGACGGTGAAGACTGCCCGCTAGAGCACCATCATCAACACGGTTGCTGCTCGCACCCACTGCCTTTGACTCTCGATTCCAATCTCATTTACCGACTTGGAATTCCTGATTCCCTTCTTTTGGCCGTCCGCCATGAAGGCGAAATTACGCCAGAAGGACCGTTTCTCGGCTCGGAAAAACCGCCGTTGATCTGAGCGTCCGTTGATCACGCTCCGGTGTGCCCTCGAGTCACGCCGTTCTGCCCCGCTTGGCACTGTTCCGCCGTTCCGGGGTCATCTGTTATATCTGCTTTTCACGTCCTCGTGCCCATTTTCAGCACGGACTTTTATTTAAAACAACCATGTCCAGATTATCTTCATTGGCCGTGCTGGCACTTGCCTCCATGGCCATCCCTCTCTCCGCGGAACCTGCCGTTATCGTCTCCCTCACGAGCATCGGTGACCGCATCCGCGCCCAAAATCCCGATCTTGCTGCCGCCCGTCTCCGCATCCAGGAGGCACTCGGCCGCATGAACCAGTCCGGTCGCCTCGCGAACCCGGAAATCGAAACTGGCCTCGAACACAACTCACGCTTCCGTGAGGGGAAATTCGAAGTCGGCGTGTCCCAACGTTTTCCGATCACCGACCGGCTGCGCTTGGAAAAGGATGTCTCGCTCACCGAACTCAAAGCTTCCGAGGCCGAAGTGCGTGAGGTCGAGCGTCAGCTCACTGGCCAAGCCCGCGAGGCCGTAGTGAAAATCCTCGCCACCCGCCAACGCCGCGAACTTCTTCGCGAGCAATCCGCCGTATCCAAAGAGTTCGCGAACTTCCTGTCAGAAGCTGCGGGAAAAGGTGAAGGCTCGGCACTGGATGCGGGACAGGCGAAACTGGAAGCCACCAGTCTTTCGATGGAAATCCGTCAGCTCGACGCCGGGGAAACGGCACTCGTTGGAGAGCTGAAACCTCTCCTGGGAATGCGTCCCGGAGAAGCTCTCAACGTCGGAGGAACGCTACCCCAACCGGCGCTCCCGAGCACCGCAGCCGACCCATCACGCCGACCCGATTTCCAAGTCGCTAAACTTGATGCCCTCGCCGCCGCCCAAGGGGTCGCCCTTGAACAAGCGCGACGCTATGACGACGTGGAAGGCGGGTTTTTTGCTGCTGTTGAGCGTAAAGAAGATGCTCCTAACGGCTACGGTAATGACGGCATGGTGGGGGTCCGCTTCAAAGTCGCGCTGCCATTCTGGAATAAAAACGAAGGGGCGATTCAAGAGGCTCAAGCCAAGAAAATCCGCAAGGAAAAGGAGGCCATCGCCCTTGGTCGCGGCATCCGTCTGGAGGCCGAAGCAGCGAGAGCGGAGATGGAGGAATGGGCAAGGTTGATCGGTGAGATCAACGAAACCCTGCTTCCGTTAGCTGCCGAGCAGACCAAGCTTGCCGAAGACGCCTACCGCAATGCGCAGGGCGAAATCCAATCCGTCCTCCGCTCCCGTGAAAAGCGTCTGCAACTCGCAGCCGCCAAGCTCGATGCGCTCCGCGAATTCCACCTTGCCCGAGTGCGTCACGAAACCGCACTCGCAAAACCTTAACTTAATCCGGTCCCATGAAATTTTATCTATCTCTCCTTTTTTCGCTTCTTACGACCTGCTATAACATCATTGCGGCTGTTAACTCGGACACCATCGTCCTCGACGAAACCGGGGTAAAAAATCTCCGCATCGAAACCGTCGAAGTTGAGGAAACCAACTTCGAGGAAACCGTCTTCGCCCTCGGCCGCATCGCGGAAATTCCGGAGCGCCACGGCGTTCTTAGCAGCCGCATTTCTGGCCGTGTCCTCAGCCTTGAAACCCAAGAAGGCGACACGGTGGAAAAGGATCAAGTCCTCGTCCGCGTGGAAAGCCGCCAACCGGGAAGCCCGCCGCCGGTCATCGAACTGAAAGCTCCGATCGGCGGCTTGGTGGTGGAATCCCACACCCGAATCGGCGAGCCGGTCGAGCCTGACAAGGAACTGCTCGATATATCCGACCTCACCGAAGTGTTTGCCATCGCCCGCGTCCCGGAAAACCAAGCGGCCAAGCTCAAGCCGGGAAGCAAGGCGCACATCCGCGTTTCAGCGCTCGGCGATCAGCCGCTTGATGGCGAAATGATCCGCTTCGGCACCTCCGCCGACCGCGAGAGCGGCACCATCGACGCCATTTTCAAGGTCGCCAATCCGGGTCTAAAAATGCGCCCTAACATGCGAGCAGAGTTTTCCATCGTCCTCAGCCAGCGTCCCAATGTAGTCAGCATTCCGCGTGCCGCCCTCCAAGGCGATGCCAGCAAGCGCTTCGTTTACGTCAAACATTTCGACCTGCCTAACGCATTCATCAAGACATCGGTGCAGGTCGGTGAAATGAATGATCGCTTCGTCGAGATCGTCAGCGGCCTTCTTCCTGCCGATGAAGTTGTCACTCGCGGTGCTTATTCGCTCTCTTTTGCCGGTGGCGGCAGCGTCTCGCTGAAAGAAGCACTGGATGCCGCACACGGCCACGAACACGCGGCCGACGGCGGTGAACTCACCCCCGAGAAAAAAGCCGAAATGGCCGCTGCTAAAAACGGCGGCAAAGCTTCCGCATCCAGCGGTGGCAGCAAGATCTGGATGCTTGTGAGCGGAGGGCTATTCCTCCTGCTAGTCGCCAGCTTGTTCGGGAAATTTCAAAAACGGGAGGTGCAGCTGTGAAGATCGCGCTGCATCAGGATGACTTCGTCCAGTCTAGATCAAAGCCATGGATTCACCACTTTCACACCGGACCGCACGAAATCTTTGACGTTGCGGGTGACCACAGTGAGTCCATGGGTCGCGGCAGTCGCAGCGATCAATCCATCCACACTGGGCGACTTCCCCGCCGCACTTACCCGGCCCCAGATCTCAGCTTCTTCGAGACCGATCCCAAGAATCCGTCCTTCGAAAATCGCCGTCATTTCAGCGAGAGATCCTTCATAAACCTCAGCTTTCACAGGATCCTTCGCCCGGATTTGCTCTACGCCTCGGCGCATTTCACCCACGGTCAGGACGCTCACGAAGTGGGCTTGGGCGGCGTGAGTTTGGAACCAAGACCGTACCTCCGCATTCGCACGACTACCCTTCTGCATCTCGCAAATCACGTTGGTATCGATGAGAAACATACTGAACGGATTCAATCATCAAACAAACCTTGGTCGCGGCGTGGGGTTCGCGCATTGCGAGGATCATTCCGATCAAACATCCAGTCATCCTCATCGTCAGCATCACCGACGCCCGCCATTTCCAACAGGTTCGTAGTCATCGACTCATTTGCCTTTTTATCAGCTTCCGTCATCGCCTCCGCTAAAATCCGGCGATGCTCCTCCTCCGCCGACACCCCGTGTGCCGCCGCCCGCAGTTTCAAAGACCGCACCAGATCATCTGAGACATTCCTTACCAACAATTCAGCCATGTCTTCACTTTGCGGCCATCACCATCACCCGTCCATTCCATTTTTCCATGCTCAATAAACTCATTCATTGGTCACTCGCCAACCGAGCGGTGATCATCGGCCTGTCCCTGATCCTGATGGTCATGGGTCTGCGCACTGCCACGGAATTACCCGTCGAGGTGCTGCCGGACCTTTCCAAACCCACGGTCATCATCCTCACGGAATCCGGCGGCCTCTCGCCGGAGGAAGTGGAAATGCGTGTCACCCAGCCGATTGAAAGCGCACTGATGGGCGTGGCCGGACTCACCCGGCTACGGACTAACAGTGATGTTTCACTTTCGCTTGTTTATGCCGAGTTCGGCTGGGACACCGACATTTACAAGGCGCGGATGCTGGTTCAAGAACGTCTCCAGGGCGTCCGCGAGCAGCTCCCGGCAGGGGTGCAGCCGTTCATGACTCCGGTCGCTTCGCTGATGGGAGAAATTTTGTTAGTCGGCGTGCGCTCCACCATTAAGGAAGGCGAACCCGGCTACATGGCACCCAGTGACGTGCGCTCAATGGCGGATTGGACGATCAAGCGCCGCCTCCAAAGTATTTCCGGCATCGCCGAAATTCTCAACATGGGCGGTGGTGTCAAACAGATCGAAATCCAGCCGGATCCCTACAAGATGCAGGCGCAAGGTGTCAGTTTCGATGAACTCGAAAAAGCGGCCACAGAATCTGCATCTACCACCACCGGCGGCTTCATCAACACCGGCACCACCGAGATCATGGTGAGAAATCTCGCCATGACCGTGCAGCTCGGCGACATCGCCAGCACCATCGTCAAGAAGGTGAACGACCGACCGATCTCTATCGGGGACGTGGCAAAGGTCGTCTGGGGCATCGAGCCCATGCGCGGTGATGCCACCGTCAGCCAGAGTCCGGAAAAGACTCCGACTTACGGCGTGATCATGTCCATCACCAAGGCTCCCGGCTTCGATACCCGTGCTCTA
This sequence comes from Luteolibacter sp., assembly GCA_043766715.1. Classification (GTDB taxonomy): domain Bacteria; phylum Verrucomicrobiota; class Verrucomicrobiia; order Verrucomicrobiales; family Akkermansiaceae; genus Luteolibacter. Next base: position 11,789 of record JAYUHS010000144.1, on the reverse strand, counting down.
ACGAAGGAAATCACCAAGGCGCTCGACGAACTCCAGCCCTCCTTCCCGAAAGGCATGGAAACGACCCTGCTTTTCCAACAGAAGGACTTCATCGACCACGCCATCGGCAACCTCACGGAGGCCATCCGCGACGGCGCCATCATGGTCACCATCGTGATTTTCATCTTCCTGCTGAATTTCCGCACCACCTTCATCACGCTCATGGCCATGCCGCTTTCTTTCGGCATCACGATGCTGATTTTCAAATGGTCCGGCATCAGCGTGAACTCGATGACTCTTGGCGGTCTCGCTGTCGCCATCGGCATGGTCGTGGACGATGCCATCGTCGATGTGGAAAACGTCTATCGAAGGCTTAGGGAAAACGCTGCATTGGAGAAACCTCATCCCCGGCTCGCCGTCATCGCCCGCGCTTCGGGTGAGGTTAGAAATTCCATCCTCTACGCCACCATCCTCATCATCCTGGTCTTCCTACCACTGCTCGGACTGACCGGGGTGGAGGGAAAACTCTTCGCCCCCATCGCCATCGCCACCATCATTTCGATGGTCGCTTCCTTCATCGTCTCGCTCTCGGCGATCCCGGTGCTCTGCTCGTTCCTGCTCAATCCCAAGGCTGGTCACGAACACAAGGATGGCATCGTCACCCGCGCGATGAAGTGGCTACTGGAACACATCTGGCTGCGCTTCGGCCTGAGCCAGCCTTACTTGCTACTCGCGCTGGCCGCCATCATCGTCGTCGCTGCGTTCTCGCTCTATCCGCAAATGGGCAAGGATTTCCTGCCCAAGTTCAAGGAGGAGACCGCGCTCGTCGCCGTGACGTCTGCACCAGGAACTTCGCTGGAGGAAATGAATAAGATTTCCGACGTGGTGGAGCAGCAGATCCTATCGGTGCCAGAAGTGCGGAAAGTCGGACGCCGCCTCGGCCGTGCCGAACGCGGTGACCACGTGGTCCCAGTTTCCACCGCTGAATTTGATGTCGATTTCCGTGAGGCGGAAGGCGAGGCAAAGGGCAAGGCCCGTGATCGCAACGAAATCCTCGCTGACATTTCCAAGCGACTGAAAACGGTCCCGGGTGTCTTCGCCGTCGTCGGCGGGCCTCTAGCAGACCGTATCGGCCACATGCTGAGTGGGGTTTCTGCTCCGGTCGCCGTGAAAATCTTCGGCCCAGATCTGGAGGAGCTGAAAAAGATCGGCATTGAGATTCAGTCGATTTGCAAAACCATTCCCGGCTTCGAGGATGCCAAGCTCGACGTCCAAGCGTCGATTCCTCAACTCCGGATCGAAGCGGACCGCGACCGCGCTCGCGCTTACGGCATCGCGCCTGGTCATCTGAATGAACAACTTTCCGCCCTGATCGGTGGCAAGGAAGTCGCGGAGCTGAGGGAAGGACAACGTGCCATTAACCTCGTCACACGCCTGCCGCTTGAATGGCGGGATTCACCGGAAAAAATCTCACAGATTCCCATCGAAATGGGAAATGGCCAACGCGTGCCTCTATCGCTCGTCGCCGATGTCAGGGAGGCCAAGGGGCCGAACGTCATTTTCCGCGAGGACAGCCAGCGCCGATATGCCCTAGCAATTAAGCCGACGGTCCGGGACGTTTCCACTCTAGTCGAACGTCTTAAAACCGAAGTCGCAGCAAAGGTGAAATTGCCTGAAGGTTACTTCGTCAAGTTCGAGGGTGAGTTCCAAGCGCAGCAGGATGCCACCCAGCGCATCGCCCTGTTCACTGGTGTCATCCTGCTGGTCATCGCCTTCCTGTTATACGGCTATTTCAAAACGCCGTTCTTTGCCTTCCAAGTGTTGTGCGACATTCCACTGGCGATGGTCGGCGGGCTAGTGCTCACGTATTTCATGCTGAATAACATCAGCATCGCCACCCTCGTCGGCTTCATCGCCGTGGCCGGTGTCGCCGCGCGGAACAGCATCATGCTCATCTCCCACTACCTGCATCTCATGCAGCACGAGGGTGAAAGCTTCACCAAGCAAATGGTCATCCGTGGCACCAAGGAACGTCTCGTTCCCGTGCTCATGACCGCGCTTGCCGCCGGCATCGGCCTGATCCCGTTGGTGCTCGCCGCCGATCAACCGGGCAAGGAAATCTTGCATCCCGTCGCCGTCGTCATCGTCGGCGGACTGATCACCAGCACGCTGCTAGGACTGGGAGTCACGCCCACCGTCTTCTTAACCTTTGGTCGTAAAGCCGCAGCAAACTCCATCGAGCGAGAATCCGCCGCATCTCACTGAATTTCCCTTGTGACGGGGCGTTCAAAAAAGCGCTCCGTCACAAAGGCGTCTGCAAATACAAACCGAAAATCGATAGAAAAACAAACATCATGAAAACCCGAATCATCGCCATCGCATCGCTCCTCGCCAGCCTCACCTTCGCCAGCGCCGCGGAAAAAATCAAAGCCCCGAACGGTGGCCGCATCATCAGCGCCGTGGAGCCGCATGCCGAGTTCCTTGTCACCCCTGAGAAGAAAGTGGAAATCCGCTTCCTCGACGCGGCTGGTAAAGTCATCGCACCGGAAGGACAAGCCGTCACCGTCACCATGGGTGATCGCGCTGCACCCACCAAGCTCGCCTTCGCCAAGGACGGGGACAAACTCGTTTCAGACAAGGTGATCCCGGAAGGCAAGGACCTCCCTGTTGTCGTTCAGATCAAAACCACACCTGAGGCCAAGTCTCTCACCGAGAAATTCAACCTGAACCTCGCCAAGTGCCCGACGTGCTCGAACGCCGAATACGCCTGCTCCTGCGCCCACGGCAGCGATGAAAAAGAAAAAGGCCACGAAGGTCACGATCACAACTAACTAACAAGCAAAAACCCGGAGATGAAAATTCTCCGGGTTTTCTCTAATCACGCATCTGTTGATGTCCACCCACTACCATTCGGAAACCAAGAAGCCCTCTTGCGGCGGCTGTGAACACGGTCACGGCGAAAGTCCATTACCTCAACGCACGCTAGTCATCACCGCCGGCATCCTAACGGGTATCGGGCTCGTTCTGGGCTGGATGAACATCGGACCGACCTGGCTCGGGACTGTCATCTTCGCACTGGCCACCCTCGCCGGCGGATTGCTGGTGTTTCCCGCGGCATGGAAGGCGCTTCTAAAGCGCAGGCTGGACATGAATGTGCTAATGACCGTCGCCGTCGGCGGCGCATGGATCATCGGCGAGCATGGGGAAGCCGCCGCAGTGGTGTTCCTTTTCTCTCTATCCGAGTTTCTCGAATCTTGGGCCGCCACCCGCGCCCGGCGCGCCGTGCAGTCGCTGCTGGCGCTTTCCCCACCCACCGCCATCGTCATCGGGGCAGATGGCTCGGAGCGTGAAATCGCCGGACTCTGGCTCGCCATCCTCGCGGACACCGGTGCCACCCTGTTAGTCATCATGAACTCCCTGCGGCTTCTTGCCGCTCCCAAGGGACCATGAGCAGGTGCTCGGTAAATCCCCAAGTTGACGGATCTGTTCCTATCGGTCAGGAATCTGTCTGTATTATCCCAAAATTAACCCTGCTCCACCCCATGAACCTCGATATCAGCACCAGTATTAACTTCGTCATCGCGCGCACTGAGAAAACCAGTGCCGTGCAGGCCACCCTCGCTACCTTGCCGAGCGGCCCTTGGGTCTGGCCCTCGAAAACCGCCGCCGCATGGATTGCGGATGTCGAGCAGCTCGACGGAGCCAAGACCGGCACGCTCGCGCACCGGGCGACTGCGGCCACGACCGATAAAAGCATCCAGTTCGCAGCGCTGGACGCTCGTTACAGAAGTCTTCACACCCTCACCCTCCAAGCCGTGGGCGTCATGCGTTCCCGTGCGCTTGCTGATCTCACACTACGTCCAGTGGTGGATGAACTCAGTGCCCGCGGCGACTCAAACCGCGCGATCGAGGAGGAGGGTGAGGAGTTGCTGGCGGCGTGGTCCCAGGAGTTCCACGAGGATTTTGTCCCGGCGCCGGGCAATACCTATGAGGCATTCAAAGCCCTGTATGAAGGCACTGCGACCGTGCCGACTCTTCGGAAATTGAAAAGCAACTACAAGGAATCCGGCACCAAGGCGCGGCGGGCGGCGGGGGATTTTAACACCCTCATCGTCCGGCTGGAAGACGAGTGCGTGCAGTGGTATGCGGAAGCCACTGCGGTCTTCCCCGTTGGCACGACGAATGGCGACCTCATCCGCGGCCAGATTCCCACCAGCTACAGCCCCACTCCTGCCGTGCGCGTGAATCCGGCCACTCCGGTCTAAAGTCGCTAGATCACCACCGACCGATGAAAAACGGTGCTGTTTCCAAGTGAAACAGCACCGTTTGATTGAAAACGGCGTCTGGGTGGGCATTTTTCGGTGTAGGAGTGGCTCCGATGGCCGTAGGAGCACCCCCGACCTACGGCGGAGAACCCGTCGGGGCCGTAGGACTGCCGCCAGTTTCCATAGAGGCCGCCCCCATGCCCGTGGGATGCCGGGCGATGGATGAAGGATCATCAGCTGCCGCCGTCGGCAGATGAGGCATTTCTAAGTCGGGTGAAAAGTCGCTCGTTGCACTGGCCAGATAACCGTGGTTGTAGTGGCGCGGTGATTCGCCGGATGACAGCCACTTTCCTCTTGCTCTGCATGGCCCTGCTGGTCCCGGCAGCAGCAGTGCCGGTGCGCGTCTGCTTCCTTGAGAAGCGGGCACTTCTTCCCGGATGGAAGGCCACTCCAGCTTCGGATTCGGAAAAGCCAAAATGTTGTAATGACTGCGATGGCAAGGAAGAAGGCCATTGCTGCATGGAGGTGAAGAAACTGCCGGACTCGCCGGAACCTTCGGCTCCGATTTTTCTGTCGCCTGTATTTCTTTGTCTGCCGATTTTGGAAGTGTGCTTGCCACCGTGTCCGGTAACGGAAGCGGACCGGCCATTCGTTCCGTCAGCGCCGATTCGTGGCCCCGACTTGCCGCGAGAGTGGCGGGCGCTGCTGGGAGTTTGGAATATTTGATCCGGGGCATCGCCCCGTGTGAAGCCGTCCGCTGTTAGGGTGGCTTCTTTTGCTGCACCTCCTTGAAGGGTGCGCCGCGTCCCGATCCCTTGATCCGAGTTCGCGCCAATGCTTCCACCATTCTCCAAGCTCCATTTCTCATCCAATGACATCCAAAATTTTACCTGCGGCGATACTACTTTTACTCTTGGGCGTGTCCGTCGCTCAACCTGAACCCCTACCTGTTCCTGTCACCATCGACGGACTTGTCACACATGCACTCGCGAGAAACCCCGAACTCAAATTCTACAAAGCCGAGATCGCGGTTGCAAAATCAAGCCGCTCTGTTGCCGGTCGCTTGTCCAATCCCGAGCTGAATCTCGGCCTCGGCCGGAAACGCACGAGCGGCGGCGATGCCAGTGCGGAAGGCGTTGCTTTTTCCGTCGCTCTTGCCCAGCCCATCGAATGGCCGGGCCGTCTTGGATTGCGAAAGGCCATTGCCGACCGTGACATCGTCCTGGCTGAACTCGGCTTGAACCAGTTCCGCTCGTTTCTAGCAGCCCGCGTCAAGGTGCTCGGCTATGCGCTCGCCACTCAGCAGGAAAATGCCGCCGCCGCCGCCGATGTGGCGGACCGCATCACCAGCGTGAAGGAAGTCATCGTCCAGCGCGAACCCGGCGGAATCGGGCCGCTGTTGGAGGCGAAAATCCTCGAAGCCTCGGAAGTCACCGTCCAGAGCAAGGCGAGCGAGGCCGCCGTGGAAATGCAGAAAGCACTGCTCGAACTCAACCAGCTCATGGGCCGCCGCGCCGACTCGCCGCTGCAAGTGAAACGCACGGAATTCACAACCTCGAAGCCCGCCGCGCTGGCAGACCTTCTAACCAAGGCCGCGCAAAACAACTACGCCATCCGCGTCCGCCGCGCCGAGCTGGAACAGCAAGGTCTCAAGGTCGCGCTCAGTGAGAACGAGCGCTATCCCACCTTCACCGTCGGCCCGTCCGTTTCCCAGGAAAACGCCGGAGATAAGGAAACCGTCATCGGGCTGTCGCTCTCCATGCCGCTGCCGGTGTGGGACGACGGTCGCGCCGCCGTCACCGCCAGCCAAGCCCGACGGCTGCAGGCCGAGGCCTCACTGCAATCCACCTTTCGCGAGGTCGAACGCGAGATCACCGAGGCTTGGCTGATCCTCGAAACCCAGCGCAAACGCCTCGACGCCTGGAAGCCCGATTCCCTCGCCACCTTCGCCGATGCCGCACGCCTCGCCGACCGCCACTACCGCCTCGGTGCCGTCCCGATCAGCACCTACATCGAAATGCAGGACAAATACCTCGAAGCCACCGAAGCCATCAACGACACCCGCCTTGATGTCCTCCGCGCCGCGCTCGATCTCGAACAGCTCGCCGGTTCCGCCGATTCAAAAATTCAAACCAAGTAAGCTCATGAAAAAATCACTCGTCATCATTCTATCAAGTCTCTGCTCCATCCTCGGCACCTCGTGCAACGAATCCGCCGCCAAAGTTACGGAGAAAACTCCCGAAAACGGCGCGCAATTTAAAAAAGGTGAAGGCCTCTCCCTCACCGATGTCATGAAAAAATCCATCGGCCTCACCGTGGCCGAAGTCGGCGAAGAGGAAATCGCTTCATCCATCACCCTGGATCTCACCGCTACCCAGCCTAACGAAGCACGCGGCACCGTCTCTGCTTCTTCATCGATCAAGCCCGGCATGGAAATCGCCATCGGCGTCATCAAAGGCACCGTCCAATCCGTGGAGAAAGTCCCGTTCGGCATGCCCGGCGATCTTGAAGTCACCGTCGCCACAACCGTCCCACTCACACCCGGCAGCCAATCGAAAGCCACCGTGGAAATCCCGGCCAGTGGTGCGGTTGCCGCCGTCCCCGTTTCCGCCTTGTTGAAGACCGCCGAGGGCAGCTTCGTTTACACCGTCAACGGCTCGTTTTACGTGCGGAGCCCCGTCAAGACCGGCGCGTCCAACGACCAGTTCGCGGAAATCACCGATGGCCTCTACTCCGGCGACCAGATCGTCACCACCCCCGTCATGTCGCTTTGGATGGCCGAACTCCAAGTCCTCCGCGGAGGAAAAGCCTGCACTTGTGGACACTAAGCCATGTTGAATTCTCTTCTCGAACTCGTCATGCGCCAGCGCGTGGCCGTCCTGCTAGGCACCCTCGTCCTCATCGGCGTCGGCGTGTGGGCCATGTTGCGCCTGCCCATCGATGCCGTGCCGGACATCACCAATCCGCAGGTCCAGATCAACACCGCCGTCCCCGCACTGGCCCCGGAAGAGGTCGAAAAACTCGTCACTTTCCCCATCGAGAGCGCCATGGCCGGCATCCCTCAGATGGTCGAGCTGCGCTCGCTCTCCAAGTTCGGCCTCTCACAGGTCACCATGACCTTCAAGGATGGCGTCGATCTCTATCGGACGCGGCAGCTCGTCACCGAGCGGCTTCAGGGTGTGCTCGATGACCTCCCGCCCGGCCTCACTCCCAAGCTTGCGCCCATCGCCACCGGTCTCGGGGAAATTTTTTACTACACCCTCGATTACACGGCGGATGCCAAGGACAAGCCCGCCACCCGTGAGGCCCAGCTCATGGCGCTCTGGCAGATCCAAGAATACACCGTGAAGCCGCTCCTGCGTGGCACTCAAGGCGTGGCGGAAGTCAATCGCAGCGGCGGCTACGAACGCGAAATCATCATCCAGCCGGATCCCGCCAAGCTTGCCGCAGCGGGCCTTTCGCTAAGTGACCTCGCAAAAATGGTCGAACAAAACACCCAGAACGCAGGCGGCGGCTACGTCGAACTCGGCGGCGAGCAGCTCATCGTCCGCGCTCCCACCCGTGTCACCTCCGCCGAGGAAATCACCAAGCTACCGCTGAAATTTGGCGCAGGCGTACGGCCCATTTTACTCAGCGATGTCGCCACCGTTGCCATCGGCTCATCCTTCCGCAGCGGAGCCAGCACCCATGAGGGACAGGAGGCCATCATCGGCGCCGCCATCATGCTGGCCGGGGAAAACACCCGCCTCGTCGCGGACGCCGTCCGCGTCAAGCTAGAGGAGATTCAGGAAAAACTCCCCGCCGGTGTTTCTATCAAGACCGTCTATGACCGCAGCGAGTTAGTGAACCGCACCATCCACACCGTGGAGAAAAATCTCTTCGAAGGTGCGGTGTTAGTCGTCATCGTGCTCTTCGCTCTACTAGGAAATTTCCGCGCCGCTTTCATCGTAGCGCTTGTCATCCCGCTTTCCATGCTCTTCGCCATGACCGGCATGGTGCGGCTCGGGCTATCAGGAAATCTCATGAGCCTCGGGGCCGTGGACTTCGGCCTCATCATCGACGGCGCGGTCGTCATGGTAGAGAACATCGTCCGTCATCTCGGTGAAAAACAACACGCCCTCGGCCGCAAACTCACCGCGCAGGAACGCGCCCGCGAAGTCCTCCATTCCGCCAAGGAAGTCGCGAATCCGATGTTTTTCGGCGTCCTTATCATCACCGTCGTCTATCTGCCGATCCTCGCGCTGCAGGGGATCGAGGGAAAAATGTTCGCGCCCATGGCCGTCGTCGTCATGCTGGCACTCGGCGGTTCGCTGGTGCTTGCCCTCACCCTGATGCCGGTGCTTTGTTCGTATCTGCTAGGTGGAAATATCAAGGAAAAGGACAACTGGCTGGTCACGCTGGTGAAGAAACTTTACACGCCACTTCTCACGTTCGGTCTGCGTTTCCGCTGGCTGGTCGTGCTGCCGATGTTCGCGCTCTTTGGGTTTTCGCTGTTTGTCTTTTCCCGCCTCGGCTCCGAGTTCATCCCGCAGCTCGACGAAGGGGATTTCACCCTGCAATTCATCCGCAGCAGCAGTGCGGGGCTTACTTCTTCTGTCGATTTACAAAAACAATCCGAGACGATCCTGCGCCGGGATTTCCCGGAAATCCGCGATGTCTTCTCCCGCATCGGCACCGCCGAAGTCGCCTCCGACCCCATGGGGCCGAACGTTTCCGACACTTACGTCATGCTCAATCCCGTCGAAAAATGGCGGATGGTCGATGGCAAACGCATCACCAAGCCCGTCCTCGGAGACCTGATGCGGAAGCGGATGCTCGACCTAGTCCCCGGCCAGAATGTGCTCGTCTCCCAACCCATCCAGATGCGTTTCAACGAAATCATGGCTGGCTCCCGCGCCGATCTGTTATGCAAAATTTACGGCGAAGACTACGACGAGTTAGAGCGCCTCGCCGGTGAAGTCCGCGAAGTTTTAAACGGCCTCCCCGGCGGCGCGGAAACCGAGTTTGACGCCATCGGCAAGGTCCCCATGATCGAAATCCAGCCCGACCGCGATGCGATGCAGAAATTCAACGTCCATGCGGATGATCTGAACCGGCTGATCGAAACCGCACTCGCCGGCTCCGATGTCGGCACCCTCATTGAGGGCAACCGCCGCACGCCCATCATCGTCCGGCTGGATGAAAAACGCCGTGCCGACCTCCCGGCCATGGAGCGCCTACCGCTGCGCACCGAGGACGGAGCGATGCTCGCACTGGGGCAAGTCGCGAGAGTGAAACTCGAGGATCGCGTGAATCAAATTTCCCGCGAAAACACCCAGCGCCGCGTCTCTGTCTTGATCAACGTGAGGGGCTGGGACACCGCCAGCTTCGTGGAAGAAGCCACCAAAGCCATCCATGAACGGGTCAAATTTCCCGACAGCTACTACTTCGAGTTCGGTGGCCAATTCAAGAACCTGATGGAAGCGAAGAAACGCCTCACCGTCGTCGTCCCGCTGGCCCTCGGCCTCATCTTCATCCTCATTTTCCTGAGCTTCAAATCGCTCCGCCAAGCCGCGTTGATTTTCCTCTGCGTTCCGCTCGCCGTCTCTGGCGGCATCTTCGCGCTTTCGTTGCGCGGCATGCCCTTCACCATCTCCGCCGCCGTCGGCTTCATCGCTCTATCAGGAATCGCCGTGCTGAACGGCATCATGCTCATCAGCTACATCAACCAGCTCCGGGCTGAGGGGAAACCCCTGCGCGACGCCGTGGTCGAGGGCACGCTCACCCGTCTCCGCCCAAAGCTCATGACCGCGCTCGTCGCCTCGCTCGGTTTCCTGCCCATGGCCATCGCCACCGGGGCCGGCGCGGAAGTCCAGCGGCCCATCGCCACGGTCGTCATCGGCGGCATCGTGACCTCCACTTTCCTCACCCTGCTCGTCGTGCCACTGCTCTACGAATGGCTGGAGAGAAAAACCAAACTAAGAAACTAAACAACGTTAGAATCATGAAAACCATCAGTAAACTCATCACCGCCGCCCTGCTCGTCGCCTTCACCGGCAGCGCCTTTGCAGCCGCCACCGTCAAGGCCGGACCCCGCAAAGGCCGCATCCTCGAAATCGAAAACCAGCAGGCCGAGTTCTTCATCGAGAAAGACCGCACCATCAGCATCGCGTTCTACGATGCCGCCATGAAGGCCCAGCCCGCCGCCGCGCAAGTCGTCACCGCCACCGCCGAAGCCCCGAGTGGCAAGGCGAAGCTGGAGTTTGAAAAGAAAGGCGACTTGCTCGTGAGCAAAGCCCCACTGCCCGCCGGTGAAGGCTATCAAATCGTCGTGCAGGCCAAGACGACCGCCGACGCAAAGCCGAAAAACTTCCGCATCAAACTCGAAACGCACGAGTGCAAGAAGTGCCACAACCCGGAATACGCCTGCATCTGCGATGAGTAGCTGAGTTCCGGTCGGCCTCAGAAATTCCACACGAGATACAGCACGCCCGAGGGCGCGGGGCCGCCGTGCTGGGCGTTGCGGAGTGCATGGCTCACGCTCGCTTTCACGGACCAGTGCTCGTTGAACGTCCACACCGCGCCGAGCGTGGTCAGGACGTTCCATTCCTTCTTATTGTCCATCGGCACATTCGCAAACAGCTCCGTGCCGAGCGCGAAGTGCGAAGTGAAATTATACAGCGTGCCGATGCCCGCGTAGGCCACATCGGTCGCGTTGTCATCGAACGCCCATTGGTAGCCAGCCTCGCCCCAGTGATACCATTTGCCGACGGCCTTGCCGAATTGCAGCGGGATTTGAAAACGCCACACGCCGTCGCCAAGCCCACGGCCCGTGTCGGCGGTGGGGAAATAGACTTTCGGCGCGAGGCCGATGGCGGGCCGCCAGGACTTCGGATCTTCGTCAAGGAAGCGCCATTTGATTTTGAACTCCGTGTCGCCGTAGCCGAACGCATCGGTGCCGCCGCTCGGCCAGATGTGCTTCGTGTAGGTGGTGAGATTCAGCCGCACGTTGGGCACGACGGCGTAGTTCCAATCGAGCACTTCCGTGAGATTGTCGCCGCCGGAATTGTGCTCGCCGGTGAAGCCCATCTTGATTTCCCAGCCGGGGGAAAAATTCGGGTCGTCGGTGTAGAATGGCGAGTCCGCGCGGGAGGTCGCAGCGATGGTGGTGGTGAGCGCCGCCGCCCAAAAGATTTTGCGCAGGCCGTTGCGTGGTGTGGTCGGTTTCATCTTCAAATAAATCCAAATGCCGCTCAGCGTGAGCAGCACGAGCGCGAAGCCCCACAGCATCGCGCCGACGAGGCCACCGTCGCCAAACCACTCGCCGCTGTGCAGGCGGATCATCAGCGGCTTGTCCGCGTAGCTCTCGACGCGCAGCACCGCGCTGGTCCTGGCGTTCACGATGACCGAGCGGTCTTCGCCGCCGCCGGGCTTGCCGAGGAAAAAGGTGAGCGTCGGTTCGTCGCCCTTCATCTGCCAGACGACTTTGTCCACGGGTGCCCCGCCGACCTTTTCCGCTACGGCAGCTCGGGCCTTCGCAAGCGTGGCAGCGAGGTCGCCGTCGGG
>JAYUHS010000143.1:0-10861 GCA_043766715.1 Luteolibacter sp. | reverse complement strand
CATGGCAGGAAATGCAGCCGGTGCTGGAGGGTGCCCTCGCCGCACTTTCCGCCAAAGATCGCGAAGCACTCATCCTGCGTTTCTACCGCTCCCTCACCGTCCGGGAAATCGCCACCACCCTTGGCATCGCAGTCGATGCGGCACAAAAACGCATCGACCGTGCCACGGACCGACTCCGCAGCAAGCTCGCCTGCCGCGGGTTTCAAACGAGCAGCTCACTTTCCGCCGCCATGCTCGCCGGATACGCCGCTGAGGCCACGGCCGCACCGCTGTCCATTTCCCTGCTTGCCTCCAAGGCCATCACCGCAGCGGCCACCAGCACTTCCACTCCCTTACTCATCACTCTTGGCACTTTTATGAAATCTTCGTCACTCATTCCACCCGCGCTCATCTTGATCGCCGCGACGGGTTGGATCACCTATCAACGCCACTCGCTTTCCACAGTGCGCAGCGTCAATGCCAAGATGGAACAGACCTTAGTCAGTGTGGAAAATCAACCTCGCACCGTTTCTGTCGCCACGGATCTGGTGCGAGGAAAGCCCACGAAATCCGTGTCTCATGCCAGTTCCATCGGCGGTAAAAAACTAATCATTGAGGTGGCTGAAATACTCAATAACCGGCATGCCCCAGACGATCCCGTGTGGGGCTTATTCAAGCAGCAAATCAAATCGCTTTCTAAGGAAAATCTCGTTGCCGCACTGGATGAAACGGCGGCCCAGAAGTTCCACATAGTTTCCCGTGATTCGATTGAAAAAGATTTAATAGAAGCGCTTGGGATCATTGATCCTGAGTTGAGTCTAAGTCGCTGCAGCGATTTATTATTCAATGGTCGTCCCAATCTCGCAGACTCGCTTTCATACACGCTTCGAGAGTGGGCCCTGAAAGACGCACAGCAAGCGGGTGCTTGGCTCGACCAGCAGACTGCGACTGGAAAGTATGACAGCAGGCGCCTTGATGACAAGGAATGCCTACGTGATCAATTAGAAGCAACGCTGATTGATGCTTTAATCACCCAAAATAATCCGACGGCTAAAGTAAGGCTCAAATCGTTATCAAAAGAAAGCTTGGAAGCTGTTACTTTGAAATTATCGGATACCTACTGGACAAAAACAACCGAGCGAGGATCGCTAAAGTATTTTATCGAATCATATGGAGATCAGTCGAGTCATCTTGTGCGGGATTGCTATGAAATTATGAAGGGAGCGGCTCCTGAAAAATAGTCTTTTTCTAGAGATTGATACAGGAAATCCCGGGTCCTAAGGCAAACCATTAAGCAGATTACCCAAGATTCATGAAATTGACGAAAGCCTCGATTTTGGTATCCACCATCCTCCTCACCCTAGGGGTGGCGATCTCTTGGCGAGACTACCGGCAGCTCGTTTCCGCCCGTGTGAGTCAGAGCAAGCTTACCGCGAAGCTTGCCGGGGTGGGGATTCGCTTTGATCTCTCGCAACCGGGAGCAAAGGTTGGAATCGCCAAACGTCAGCGTGAGAAGAACGGAGAGAATCCCGGCGAATCCAGCTCCGAGTTAGTCGCTCTCATTCAAGAGATCGCAGCAGATTTTAGTCAGAGTCATTTAGATCCTAAGGGTTCATCTAAGTTACGAGATCTCGAAGATCGTTTGGGTTCGCTGAATGCCGCGCAGTGGAGAGCGTTGCTCGCGGAAATCCAAGCAGACCATGTTTTGGAAAAATCCGGAGATACGAATGCCATTCTCGATTCCATGATGATAATGATCGGAATTTATTTTCGTGATTCTTATCAGCCTCAAACCCTTTTAGCTCTCGCCACACAATATCCAGTTCTATTTAAGGATAATGAAAAAAGCCTAGCAGCGATGAGTTCGAATCTCCTGTTGTGGACAAAAGAAGATCCAGCTTCAGCCGTTGCATGGCTTCGTGGAAATCATACAACCTTTCCTGGTTTAGCTAACAGCTATGATGTTGCTGAACAAATGCTTTCAGTAGTGGCTCTGAAAGATCCGGCACAGGCATTTCGGCTCATTGACGAATTGGGAATCACACCGCGTGACTTTGCAGCACGCAACATAACAAGATACGCAGAAACTGCTGAAAATCGGACGGCGATTTTATCGGCCCTTCAGCATTATGTATCAGGCATGCCCGAGGGTGAGGAAAGAGAAACTACATTGAATTCAGGTATCCTTGGTTTAGCAGAAAGTGCGATGATTCAAGGCTTCGATACCGGCACGGAGTGGATCTCTGGGGCTGGAATGACGCCTGAGCAGCTCGCTTTACTGTTTGATCGTGTGTCAGATGAAGTTAAATTCAACGGCATTCGTCAGTGGATCGACTGGTTAATTCCTCATCTTCCTGCGGAACAGGTGGCTGGAAAAGTCAGTAAGTTGGTTACTTCTTGGGTGAAGGAAGATTACAAGTCTGCGGGTGACTGGATCAGTCATAACGCAGATGGCCCGGTGAAAAATGCCGCGATCCATGCCTATTCTTACGAGGTCGCCGCCTACGAACCTGCGGTGGCGGTGCAGTGGGCGATGACTCTGCCACCCGGCGAGGCTCGCAAGGACGCACTCCAAGGGGTTTATGAAAATTGGTTGGAAACCGACCCCGGTGGTAAGGAAGCTTTCGGGAAACAACACGGTTTGGAGCGAGATGGTGGAGCAGCACGAAATCTCTCGGAGTGAAGTTCCGGTGAAAAGCGGTTGGCTAAAATGATTGGGATAAACTCAGTCATTCACTAACAACATACAGTCGCCGTAACTGAAGAAACGGTATCTCTCTTCGACGGCTTTGCGGTAGGCTTCCATGACCAGTTCCTTTCCGGCAAATGCACTCACCAGCATGATCAGCGTGCTCTGCGGCAGGTGGAAATTCGTGAGGAGTCCGCCGACTACGCCGAACGAATAAGGCGGATGGATAAATATATCAGTCTCACCGCGTTGTGGGGTCACTGGCTTACCGATCGACTCTAGCACCCGCGTTACGGTCGTGCCCACAGCTACGACTCGGCCCGCAGAGTTGACCCTTTCCGCCGTTTCGGCACTGAGGACATAGCGCTCGGAATGCATGACATGGTCCGCGACATTTTCTACACTCACCGGGCGGAAGGTGCCGACACCGACGTGCAGGGTGAGGAAGGCATGCGGGATTTTTTCGAGGAGCTCGGGGGTGAAATGAAGCCCGGCGGTCGGCGCGGCGATGGCCCCTTCCTCACGGGCGAAGACCGTCTGATAGCGGTCGCGATCGGCGATTTCATCGTCGCGGCCCATGTAGTGAGGCAGTGCGAGGTGGCCGTGCTGGTCGAGATCCACCGGCGAGTCCCAACGGATAAGGCGGTTACCATTTTCAAAAACTTCGGTCACGATGCCGCAAATGCCGCCGCCGACGCGGATGCTGCGCCCGAGTTTCATGCGTTTCCCGGGCCGTACGAGGCAGCGCCATTCGAGGGGCGAGAGCCGGTCGAGGCAGAGCAGTTCCGTCTTTCCATCGTCGGAAAAAACCCGAGCGGGGATGACCTTGGTATCGTTCAGGACCAGTAAATCATCTGGCCGTAGGTAGGCCGGGAAATCGACAAACATCCGGTGCTCGATGACCCCGCTGCCCTTGTGGACCACTAACATCCGCGAGGCCGACCGCTCGGCAAGTGGCCGAGCGGCGATGAGTTCCTCGGGCAGGTGGTAGTCGAAATCCTTGGTCAGCAGCGGCATCGCTCTTATTTAGTCATCCCGGCCCGTTGTCGCAAGAGTCGGGATGATCGATTCTGCCATGGCACTGAAACGAAAACGGCCAAGTTGAGACTAGGGTTTTGGTTTTCCGGTCAAGTGGGCGACCTGATTCTCCCACTCGCGGGTTAAAATTTTCCATCATCATCGGATTTTCTGAAGCACCCACCTTGGTGTAGGCATTCTATCATATCCGCAGTGCTTGTTTCCGGGAGTGGAGCGGTTTCGGGATTGCATCCCGGTGGGTCATGAAAAACGATGAGCGAACTATTCATGAACGCGCAAAAAGTATTTATCGCCGTCGATCTTGGCGCAGGCAGTGGTCGGGTGATCGCCGCGATCACCGACTTGGAGAAGCTAGAATTAGAGGAGCTGCATCGTTTCGATAATCCGGGGACGGATCTGCCGGGCGGCTCATTTTGGAACCTGCTCGGCCTTTATCGTGAAATCCTCGAAGGTCTGCGGCGAGCGGTGGAACGGCATGGCGATAGCATCGTCTCGATCGGTATCGATACTTGGGGGTGCGATTTTGGGTTCATCGCTGCGGGTGGTGAGCTGTTGGGCTTGCCGCACCAGTATCGCGACTCGCGGTCTGATGGGATGGCGGAGGTGATGCACGGAATTTTACCGGAGGCGGGAATTTATGCGAGGACTGGCATTAAGACGAATTTCTATAACAGTTCGCTCCACCTGCTGGCCGAGTTACGGCGGAATAGCCCGGCGCTGGCGAGTGCCGAGAACTTGTTATTCATTCCAGATTTATTAGCCTACTGGCTGACCGGTCGGCGGGCGGTGGAGCGGACGAATGCCTCCACCTCGCAACTGCTGGACCCTTTCACTGGCGGCTGGGCCACGGACGTGATCCAAGCGCTTGGGCTGCCTGAGAAAATCTTCGGCGAGGTGGTCGCGCCGGGAACGGTGTTAGGGCCAATCCGTGCGGAGGTCGCCGCTTTCATCGGCAAGGCAGGAATCCCGGTGGTGGCCTCGGCATGCCACGATACGGCAGCGGCGGTGGCTGGAATCCCGATGGAAGGCACGGGGAATTTATGGCTGTCTTCCGGTACATGGTCGATCATGGGCGTGGAGACTGACAAGCCGATCACCACCCCGGAAGCACTCGGCTTTGGGTTCTGTAACGAACTCGGAGTCGCAAACACGGTGCGTTTCCTGAAAAACATCGGCGGGTTGTGGTTGATCCAAGAATGTAAGCGGCAGTGGGAGTTGGATGGTGAAAAACTCAGTTACGCCGAGCTGGCAGACCTAGCAGATGCGGCCACGCCATTCACCGCTTTCATTGATCCGGATGACGCCAGCTTTGCCAGTCCCGGGGAAATGCCCGACAAGATCCGCGCTTGGTGTGAGAAGACCGGCCAGCCAGTGCCCCAGGATAAGGGCCAAGTCCTGCGCGTGGCGACGGAGTCTCTCGCTTTGAAATACCGTGTCGTTTATGAGCGTATTCGCCAGCTAACGGGTCTCGATTTCACGCGGCTTAACGCAGGTGGCGGCGGTATTCAAAACGAGCTACTCAGCCAAGCGACAGCCAACGCGCTCGGCATCCCAGTCATCGCGGGACCGGTGGAAGCGACTTCATGTGGAAATGTCATCACCCAGATGGTCGGCACTGGGCATCTACGAGATTTCAAACAGGGCCGGGATTTAATCCGCCGCTCGTTTGATTTCCGGACCTTCAATCCGGAACATTCCGTGGAATGGGAAGCAGCGTTTCTACGTTTCAAAAAGCTGCTAGGTCTGGAATGATCTGATGCTAACGCCATCAGACGTGATTGAGAATGGATTACATTTCCGAACGCGATGTCTGTTGATGCTCCCATTGTTTCACGAATAAAAATCCCTCACCGATGCGGATATTCGCCTGAAATACGGCTAACCGAGAAAAGCGATCCGGGATCTGAAATACTAAGTGCAGTCGCAGTTGGTGGCTCACCTTAACCGCTGCGGCGAGAGGAAAGGCTACCGTCCACAACTAATCCGCCATGATCAAGATTTGGAGCAACCCAGATTCATCCGCCTATGACGAAATTCCTTACCGGAAAGGAACACGCGCCGGAGGAATTTGAAATGCGCCTGAACGGGGCGAAGTAGTGGAACCAAGCTTGAAGAAATAGACTTAGCCACTTGCCGCACAGCGGTGGAATTGACCTTCGGCCAGTCGCTCTACGCTAAGTTCAGCGTGGAAACTCGTAGAGCTTACGGCTGACGTATTCACTCGGGGAAATAGTTTCCACATGACCGTCCACGAAGAGAACCGAGAATTTACCATCAGAAAGCAAATCTTTAGCGCTGCCACTCTTGAAGGCAGTTGCATCACCTGCCGCGCTGAGGCTGTAGTGGAAGTCCACTCCCGGTGCGATCCAAGGGGTGCGAGCGGGATCTGAAATGGCGGCAAGCGGGACGGAGATCTTGAGAATGTCGGTGCCAGTCGGTGATTGTTTGGCGTCGTCAATATTCTTCGCAATCATCTCGTTGAGGGCGTAGCCGGGAGTGGCCGGTGTCCAGCTTTTAAAGAGCGGGTTTCTAAGGAACGGCTTGGTTTGTTCCCACCAAGCTTTTTCAGTGAACTTGGCCACAGCCACATCAGGAAATAGTTGATTGAGGCATACCTCGGTCCATTTGAGGAGCACCGGGGTGGGGCTGCCATCGACCACGACTTCATTATCCTCCGCGGCGGGGAGCATCATCGAATGCTCTGTGGCGTAGCTGGTTAGCAATGGAGCGAATTGGCGAAGGTTCGACAGGGCCTCTGCAGCCTTGGCCTTGCGCATCATCCTCGGCAGCACGGTGAAGGAAAGGGCAGCAAGCGCGGCGATGATAACGATCACCACCAACAGTTCGATGAGCGTAAATCCATTGCGCTTTGTATTACTAGTGACGTTCATTGGCGAATGCTACCTGACACGGCATCGGGTCCGTCGAGCCAAAACTTTGGTGAACCGGCTTTCTCGGGGGCCACTGACTGCCGGGAAATCGACATCCCTAGAGCCGTGGCCCGTTATTTTGAGACGTTTTCGATCTTCCATGAGCCATCTCGCTCTAGCAGTAGTAGCCGGTCGTGATAGGAAATCAGCGTGGTGCGGTGGCCTACGCTGATGTAGCCAGTGCCGGATTTTCGGATAAGTTGATAGAGGTGATCTTGATTATCCTCGTCGAGCGCGCTGGTCGCCTCGTCGAGGAAGGCAAATTTCGGCTTGCGGAGGAACAGGCGGGCGAGGGCGACGCGCTGCTGCTCGCCGAGAGAGAGCATGTTATTCCATTCCACCACGCGGTCGAGGTCGCCGTCCACACGTTCGAGCACGTCGGCGAGATTGACTTGAGCGATGATTTCTCGGATCTGGTGGTCAGTGGCTCCGCGATCAGGATATGGGTAGAGCAGTTGGTCTCGCAGACAGCCTTCCACCATGTAAGGGCGCTGGGGCAAGAACATCAGTTGATCGGCAGCAGGTCGCTCCAGAAGCCCGCAGGCACCGGGCCAAAGTCCGGCAATGGTACGTAGCACGGAGCTTTTTCCCGTGCCACTAGGCCCCATAATGATGAGACTCTGGTTTGCGCGGAGCTCGAATGAAAGCTCCTCCACAAGCGTCTTCATGACTCCCGGTGTGCAAATGGTAAGACCTGCGAGCTTCACCACGTTACTGGTTTCATCTGGCTGGTTAGTCTTTTCGTAGGCGATCCGTAACTCCTCCGCATCGTGCTCGTCGAGCTGGTCCCACAGGCTTCCGAGACGCTGGACGCCTGCGAGATAGGCGCTCAATCCGCCGAACTGAGTGATGATGAGCGAGAGTGCGGCTAGCACTGTGCCGAATGCGCCAGCGGCTTGGGTAACGACTCCGAATTCTACTTGTCCGCTCATATACATCGGCGCGACGACGGCCACCGGCAGGACCAGTGCGAGATAGTTGTAACTGTTGGTAAAAAATGCGAGATTGCGATTGCGGATGATGATAAGGCGCATGTTCGCCACGGCAGCAGTAAGGCGGTTAAAGAGATCCAAGTGCTCACGTTTTTCCCCGCGGTAGAAAGCGATCGATTCCGCATTATCACGCACGCGAACGAGGGAATAGCGGAAATCTGCTTCTTTCTCATATTGATGATAGTGTAATCTTACTAACTTACGACCGATTAAGATACTGACGCCCGTGCCGACGATGGCATACATCACCATGATGACCACGAGTTTACCAGAAATCAGCCACAGCACACTGATGAAGCCGACCAAGGTCATGAGTGAGTTCAGGGCGATCAGCAGAAATGAAAGCGAGCTAACGGTGAAATTCTGCACGTCCTCACTGATCCGTTGGTCTGGGTTATCGACACTTTCTGATCCCCGCAGCCGGAAGTATGCGCGGTTGTTGAAATAGCGCTTCACGAGATGCTGCGCCATCCATTCACGCCATAACAGCGCCAGCCGCTCCTCCACCCAGCGGTAATAAACACCGATGGGGATCGCCAAGACAATGGTGCCCACGTATTTCATTAAGGTATGCCAAAACGCGACGGAATCCTTGCGAGTGATGGCCGTCATGAAGGCAGCACCTGCGTAGCTCATGAGCACTTGGACCGCCACTGTCGCGAATGCAAGGAGTAGCAGGGCAATCAGAAAACCCCGGGCCTTCCGCCTGCGTTCTGATGCGAAAAAAGCTTTGGAAATCAGCCAAAATTGGCGGCACGTGGTTTGTAACGAATGGCCCTTTGCTGCCGGGGCCTCCGTTTCGTTCTTTTTCTGGTCTGAGTTTCCCACGCGGTTAGAATCCTAGAGGCAGAGCTATCGATTGCACTTCAATTTATCAATCGTTCATCCTTGCGATGAGGACTAACTTACACTGCTCGGGTGAAAAAAGTGCTGTCAGGGAACCTGCGGCAAGCCCGGACAAACTACCGTTGCTCCGATCAAGGCCTGGCGGGGTTCGCTTGCCGGACCTCCACGGTCCCTGACAGCGTCGCGAGACAAAACCAGTGGAACGCGATGTGCAATCCATTTTTAAAAAGCAAGGATCTAGGGCGGCTACACCCGGGAAATAACCTCGTGTTTCCCGTTCGTTCCGGGTCACTCGTCGAGCAGCGAGCTGCGAGTGAAGAGTGAGATGACGTGTATGCCGCGAGCCTCGATCGCTTGGCGGCCGCCTTCCTCGCGGTCAACCAGCACCAGAGCGAAGGCAACTTTTCCGCCTTCGCGCTCGATGGCGTCGATGGCCTTCAAGGTAGAGCCGCCAGTAGTGATGACATCATCGACGACGATGACGGTGTCGCCAGATTTGAAATTACCTTCGATTTGTTTGCCCGTGCCGTGGGCCTTAGGCTCCTTGCGAACAGTGAAGACTTGGAGTGCTTCGGTAGGGTGCTTGGCGGCGGAAGTCATGCCCACGGCAAGGGAAATGGGGTCAGCACCGAGTGTCATCCCACCGATAGCCTGAATTTGGAGGTGCTCAGAATGGATCTTCGAGCGGACGGCGTGCCAGCCGAGGTCGCCGATGAGATTGGCTCCGAACGGATCTAGCGCAGTCATGCGGCAGTCAATGTAGAGATCGCTTTCCTTGCCGGAGGCAAGAGTGAAAGTGCCAATACGAACGGATTTCTTGAGCAATAGTTCCTTGAGCGCCGAAGTGATGTGAAGCATGGCCGGAGATTGAACACCGTGCTTTGAACGTCCAATCTCGAATTTAAGAAATTTTTAAGGTTCGGTGAGAGTCTAAAGTGTTAGTTAGAAAATTTCGACCAAGGGCTTTATTTCATTAAGCCCTTAGTTGGATTTCATTAAACTTACCGGTGATGCAATGAGATAAACTATTCTTTGGATTTCTGATCGAGTTGTTCGATGAGGGTGGGGAGTTTGAGATATTCGATTAAATCGGTAAGTGCTCTTTGTTCTAGTGGGTCACCAGTTTCTACTGCGAGAGTGGTGAGGTATGGAATCGCTTCGCGGCTGCCGAAAGCTCGGGTCGCGTCTAGGGCTGCGATGCGGATTTCGGAGATGGGACTGCGTAACTCGGCGAGAATTTTTCGCAAGGACTCAGCATCGTCGAACCATTCGAGGTCGTGAATGGCGGTGATACGCGCGTTAGTCCATTCAGTGTCTTCAGTGGAGCCCGGCGAGTAAGGCGATGGTGCAGGCTCAGGCAGCTTTTGCTGTGGTTCCGTAGGTCGTGTTACGCCAGAACTCCGGCTTTTGTGACTGGAGGGTATGATTACCGGTAGGCTGCCGCCTGTGGGTTTCCCAGATTGCTTGGAAAAGAAGATCGCCACAGCGGCGAGCATCACACCCCAAACCTCGTGCGACCACACCCCAAACCCTGTGTAACTACTACCAAAACCCTGTGTAACTACGCCCCAAACCCTGTGCGACTACGCCCCAAACCTCGTGCGACCACACCCCAAACCCTGTGCAACTACGACCAAAACCCTGTGCAACTACGCCCCAAACCACGTGCGACCACGACCCAAACCCTGTGCGACTACGACCCAGACCTTGTGCAACTACGCCCCAAACCCCGTTCGGATACGCTCTCAACCCCTTGCAGACCCGGTCCGCAGTGCGGGCGACTGACATCAAAACCCACATTGCCTCCCTCCTTCTTCCTCTGCACCTCCAACCTTGCTGTTACCATCTTCAACTCCACCCTTCCAGACGTGAGAAAAATTCACTACACCCTCTACCGCGAGGAATCATCGCGAACAGGGCAGTTTCCTGATCCAAAAAGATATCCTTTCGATACGTTCATGTTCGGGGAGTTTCTCGATGTCCTTTTGAGGTGGCTTCTTGGGAGGAGAGACCACGCTGATTCAGCGGGATCCAGTCACCCATGTCACGCTGCTCTCCGGGGAAATCTGGAGCGAGAAACTTTACTGGTCGCTGCATGTGGTGACCTTCTCCGCCAGCGCCACCTTGGACGGCTTCACGATCACCAAGGGAAATGCGAATGGAGAAGCTTCACCCTACAATTCCGGGGGCGGCATTTACTCGCCCACTATCAGCACTGTGGCGGTTGCCAATTGCACCTTCACGGACAACACAGCAGCAGCCTCCGGTGGTGCGATTTATTCATTTGGTTCACAGCCGTCCCACAGGGAGGCATACCTTGTGTAGAAAAAGCGGGCTGGTGTTGAGTTGAAATCCCTGCCACTCGGTAGGGTGTTATGAACCACACA
>JAYUHS010000142.1:0-1479 GCA_043766715.1 Luteolibacter sp. | reverse complement strand
ACCATCATAGACGATCTCAGTGACAGACGGATTCCCGGCGGACACCTTGGGCGGGATACTGTCCAGCAGGTGCTCGATGCGGGAGATGAGGACGGCCTCGTCGCACGGCTTGACCACGAAACTGTCGGCACCGCACTGGATGCCTTTGAGGACGTCCTTCGGCTCGGAAAGCGTCGTCAGCAGGATGACCGGAATATCCCGAAACGCTTCATCGCCCTTAATCCGGTCGCACAATTCATAGCCATTCATCTCGGGCATGTTCACGTCCGTGATCACCAAGGTGGGCCGGAGCTGGCGCACGCGCTCCAACGCTTCCCTCCCGTTCCGAGCCCAAGTCACCTCAAATCGATGCTGCTCCAGCACGTAGCAAAGTGCCATCGCCTGGGTGCGGCTGTCCTCGGCGATCAGAATGCTGACAAGCCGGCTGCCACCGGAGTGCTCACGCGCCAAAGATCCCTCGCTGCGGAGGTAAGCGACAACGCTTACCGCAGTGGCTTCTTTCCCCGAAGAATTATTCCAAGTCTCCATGGTCTCCTCCATGTTGCCTAGCTTCCTAGGCTCAGTGTCGAATACGCAAGCAAAAACGCATTGAAAACCCACAATGTTTGACGGTGAAAATGATAATAACATTTTTGCGATTGTTTCTCGGCAGGCTTGCCATTCATTAGGTTAAATGTCACCCATAGTCCCGATGACGCGACCGGCTTCTGATTTCGTGGTCTTGTTTGCGGTGGGAGAGCTGGATCTCGCCCTGAATCTCGAAACGGTCGCGCGTGTCATCCGTGCGGTGGACGTCTCGCCATTGCCGGACGCGCCGCGGGGCGTCCTCGGCGTGATCAACATGCAGGGCAGGATCGTCCCCGTGCTCGGCATGCGTGCGCGTTTCGGGATGCCTGCGCGGGAGGTGCGGGCGGCGGACTATCTCATCATTGCCCGGATCCGCTCACGCGTGGTGGCATTGCTGGCGGATACCGTCGCGGGCGTGGTCCCGGCCAGCCAGGTGCAGATCGTTCAGTCGTCGGAAATCCTCCCGGAAATGGAGTGCATCTCCGGGGTGATAAAACTCCAAGGCGACCTCATATTCGTGCATGATTTGGAAAAATTCCTTTCCAACGAGGATTACGACGCGCTGCAATTGGCGTTGAGCCGCTAGCTATCTCACCCCCGTCATGCCCCCTATTGAACTTCTCGATGCAATCAGCCGCCTGGTGGAGGCCCATCTGGGCCTGCATTACCCGCCTGAGCGCCTGGGCGACTTGGAGCGCGGCTTGCGAAGCGCCGCCAAGGAGCTTGGCTTCGAAAGTGTGGATGATTACGCCAGGGATCTCGTGCGCGCCGGGACTGGCATGGCGCAGATGGACTCGCTCGCGGCCCACCTCACCATCGGCGAGACATATTTCTGCCGCGACCCCAAGGCGTTTGATGCCCTTGAGAAAAAAATCCTTCCCGCGATCATTCAGGAACGGCAGGGCAGCGCGA
>JAYUHS010000141.1:0-57239 GCA_043766715.1 Luteolibacter sp. | reverse complement strand
TACCACTGCCACGGTCCGGACTCTGGGACGCGCAAGCCGAAGAAGGATCCGCTGCGGCTGGACCGGGAAAAGGACGCTTTCAAACTCCGCCCGGATGGAAAACCGGTCATCATCAAGGGCGATCCGCTGGCTTCGCTGATGATTCAGCGGATGCGGTCCACCGACCCGGACGAGGTAATGCCGCAGCCGCAATCTCACAACCAACTCGAGCCGGCCGAGATCGACCTGATCGAACGGTGGGTGGCGCAGGGGGCGAAATATGAGGAGCACTGGTCATTCATCGCCCCGGAAAAGGCCCCGGTGCCGCAGCTGGCGAAATCGGTGGCGGTGGAAAATCCGGTGGATGCCTTCATCGGCGAGAAGTTGGCGACGCTGAACCTCGCGATCCAGCCGCCGGAAGATCCCCGCACGTTGATCCGGCGGGCGGCGCTCGATTTGACCGGGCTGCTGCCGGATGCGGTGGACGTGGAGAATTTCGTGAAAAACCCGACGGACGCGGCCTATACGGGCTACCTCGACAAGCTGCTGGCGAGCACCGCCTACGCCGAGCACCGGACCCGTTACTGGCTGGATTACTCGCGCTATGCCGACACTCACGGCATCCATTTCGATAATGTGCGTTCGATTTGGCCTTACCGGGACTACGTGATCCGGTCGTTTGCGGCGAATAAGCCTTACGATCAATTTGTGCGTGAGCAGGTGGCGGGGGACTTGATCCCAGCGAAGACGGCGGACTCATGGATCGCGACCGGCTACGTCCGGTGTAACCTGTCGACTAACGAGGGCGGGACGATCCCGGAGGAAATCCAAGCGAACAAGACCCGCGACCGGGCGGAGGCGTTCGGCGCTTCCTTCCTCGGGCTGACGGTGGGCTGCGCGGCGTGCCACGACCATAAATTCGACCCGACGGCGCAGAAGGATTTCTACGCGCTGGGGGCATTTTTTAACAACACGGCCGAGAGGTCATGGGATGATAACGTGGCGGACAGTGCGCCGGTGCTGCGGTTGCCAGTGGCGGAGAAGCAGGTGGAGTTCGATGCGGCGGTGGCGCGGCGCTCGGAAATCGCGATGATTTATGACCAGCGGCGGGCGGAGGCGCCCAAGTTGTTCCAAGAGTGGCTGGTGTCGGGGAAAAAGCCGCTCGCCGTTTCCGAAGAGGGGCTGGAGCTGCATCTGCGGCTGGACGAGGGCAAGGGCGACGTGGTGAAAAACTCCGCGCCCGGTGCGAAAACTCCGAGCTACAAGGCGGACACCAACCCGCTGGTCTGGGGCGAAAGCGTGTGGTATTGGCCGACGATGCGGATGGATATTTCCACGAACTTGCCGCTGCCAGACATGGGTGACTACGAAGCGAATCAGAAATTTTCTGCCGCCATGTGGACCCGGCTGCGCTTGAAGCCCGCGAATACGACGACTGGAAATGGTGCGCTGATTTCCCGGATGGGCGATGCGACGATGGACAGCAATCGCGGTTGGGAAATGTCGATCGATGGCGAAAAGCTGGTCGTGCACTTGATCAACCAGTGGCCGGACCGGGCGATCAAGGTGGAAACGGAGGGGATTCCGCGCGGCGAGTGGGTCCACCTCGGCTTCACCTACGACGGCTCGGGCAAGGCGGCGGGTGTTAAGCTCCTCGTCAATGGCCAACCGAAGCCAGTGAAGATCGTCAATGATTCGCTGCAAGCCGGCGACTCGATCCGTAACAAATTACCGCTCCACCTCGGCCAGCGGGCGGCTGGCGACCGACTGCGCGAGGTGGCCTTGTCGGATGTGCGGCTTTATCAGCGTGAGCTCGACGCTGCGGAATTCGCCCGGCTGCCGGAGGAGGACCTGACTGCGGGACTGCTGGCGGCGGTTCCAGAGGTGGCGAAGTGGGATGCAAATCAGAAATTCCTCGGGCTGACCCGCTATTTCACCAACACGCTCGACCCGGAGATCGCGAAATTACGTGGCCAGCTCAAGGCGGCAGACGAGGAAATCGAGGTGCTGGGCAAGGGTGGGCAGGCGACGTTGATCGCTCGGGAAAACGAGACTCCAGCGAGTGCATGGGTGCTGGATCGCGGCGTTTACTCGGCGCGGAAGGAGCTGCTCAAGCCCGCGACGCCGGAGTTTCTGCCCGGCACACACAGCGTTTCGAATCGGCTGGAGCTGGCGGAGTGGTTATTCAAGCCGGAGAATCCGCTGTTCGCCCGGGTGACGGTGAACCGGATTTGGCAGGAGGTGTTCGGCACGGGCATCGTCGAGACGTCCGATGACTTCGGGATCATGGGGGCGCGGCCGTCGAACCAGAAACTGCTCGACTGGCTGGCGGTCGAGTTCCGGGAGTCGGGCTGGAATGTGAAGCATATTTACCAACTGCTGCTGACCTCGAACACCTACCGCCAGAGCAGCCAAGTCAGCCCACAAGCCCTCGCCGCCGACCCGGCAAACCGCCTGCTTTCCCGTGGTCCGCGTTTCCGGATGGATGCAGAAGTGCTGCGCGACACGGCGCTGCAAGCGTCTGGACTACTCGCCGTGACCGTGGGTGGACCGCCGGTGAAGACCTATCAACCCGAGGGGATGTGGGAGGCCGTTTCCATGCCGGAGTCGAACACGCTCCATTATAAACAGGGGGTGGGGGATGCGCTTTACCGCCGCTCGCTGTATTCGTTCTGGAAACGGTTCTCGCCACCGCCGTCGCTGGAAACCTTCGATGCGCCGGCGCGCGAAGTCGTTTGTAGTCGCCGGGCGCGGACGAATACTCCGCTCCAAGCGCTGGTCAGCATGAATGATCCGCAGTTTTTCGAGGCGGCACGCAAGCTGTCTGAGCGGGCGATCAAGCAGTCCAGCAATCCGAGCGAACGCATGGAATTCATGGCAGAAATCCTGCTCTCCCGGCCACTGGGCCAAGCCGAGCTCGCTAGGTTTCTCAAGAGCCAAGAGCGCTTCGCCAGTCATTACCAAGCGCACCCCGAGGATGCGAAGGAGGTGCTTACCAATGGCGAGGCTTCAGCAGATCCGGCGCTCGACCCGGTCGAAATCGCCACTTGGGCGATGATCGCGAACCAGTTCCTCAATCTCGACGAAACCCTCACCAAGTAACGCGCAGCCGCTTTTTTATGAAAATTCAACTATGTTCCGACCACGGCGGTGAAGGCCCGACGGTAATGGATTTACCGATCCCCGAAGATCTCAAGGCCGAGTGGTTCGCGCTGGCCTCGCGCCGCCAATTCATGTCTCGGGCTGGGAAATCGCTGGCATGGGCGAGCATTGCCGGGCTTTTCGCCAAGGGCGGGAATTCGGCAGAAGCGGCGGAAATGCAGGCGGCGATGTTGCCACATTTCGCGCCGAAGGCCAAACGGGCGATCTATTTGTTCATGGCGGGTGCGCCGTCGCAGATCGAGACGTGGGATTACAAACCGGGCCTAGCTGCGCATTTCGACAAGGATTTACCGCAGTCGGTGCGGGGAGATCAGCAGCTCACCGGGATGTCTGCCTCGCAGACGCGGTTCCCAGTCGCGCCGTCGATTTACCAATTTAAACAACACGGCAAGGCTGGGCACTGGGTGAGTGAGCTGTTTCCTCACATTGGCAACGTTTCTGATGAGTTAGCGGTGATCCGCTCGATGCACACGGATGCGATCAACCACGAACCGGCGATCCTGCTGGCGAACTCCGGGAACATGAATCCCGGTAAGCCATCGATCGGCTCGTGGATTTCCTACGGCCTCGGCTCGATGAATGAGGATTTACCGAGCTTCGTAGTTCTGACTTCCAAGCTGGCCACCACGACCAATATCCAAGCGCTGTCCTCACGGCTGTGGTCCGCGGGATTTCTCTCACCGGACCACGCCGGAGTGGCGCTGCGGTCGGGTGGAAATCCGGTGATCCATCTTTCAAATCCCAAGGGCGTGCCGAGCGCGATCCGGCGGGCGATGATCGATGGCGTGAGCGATGTGAATCGTCAGCTTTTCCAACGCATCGGCGATCCCGAGACCAATGCCCGCATCGCCCAGTATGAAATGGCCTTCCGGATGCAGACCTCGGTGCCAGAACTCACCGATCTCTCAAATGAGCCGCAGTCGATTTGGGACATGTATGGTCCTAAGGCGAAGGAGCCGGGGACTTACGCTTATAACTGCTTGATGGCTCGCCGCCTCGCCGAGCGCGGCGTCCGGTTCACCCAAATTTTCCACCGCGGCTGGGATAATCACACCAATCTCCCGGAAAATATCAAAACCCTCTCGGAAGACATCGATCAGCCGACGGCTGCACTACTAGCGGACCTGAAACAACGCGGTCTGCTGGATGACACGCTCGTGGTCTGGGGTGGTGAATTCGGTCGGACCATCTATTCGCAAGGTGGCCTGACCAAGGAAAACTACGGTCGCGATCACCATCCGCGTTGTTTCTCGATGTGGATGGCAGGCGGCGGCGTGAAACCGGGGACCACTTACGGCGAAACCGACGATTTCTCCTACAACGTCGTCAAGGATCCGGTGCATATCCGCGACTTAAACGCTACGATCCTGAACTTACTGGGGATGGATCACGACAAGCTTTCGTTTAAATTCCAAGGCCTCGACCAGAAGCTCACCGGTGTCGAACCGGCGCGCGTGGTCAAGGAAGTGCTGGCCTGAGCCGAGTGCGAGTGGGTTAGGGCGTGATAAATCCGAGAATTTTCCAACAGATGAATGGTGTCGGGTATCGGGTCGGTGCTGCGCTTTTGACTCTTTGCTTATGCAACATCGCAGTGGCGCCGGCCGGTCCGGAGGTCGTGGCAAATACCCTGACCGCTGAAGAGAAAGCCGCAGGCTGGAAGCTGCTGTGGGACGGGAAAACTAGCGTGGGTTGGCGCAGTGCCCGCGGGCCTGATTTCCCGGTAGGTGGCTGGTCGATCAGGGACGGTATGCTCATCGTTCCCGAAGCGGGTGGGGCTGAGGCAAAAGCGGCGGGTGACATCATCACCCTAGAAAAGTTTTCCAACTTCGAACTGGAAGTGGATTTTAAGATCACTCTTGGTGCGAACAGCGGCATCAAGATCTTTGTCGATCCTGAATTGAACAAGGGTGAAGGTTCTGCCATCGGCCCAGAATTTCAGATCCTTGATGACGAGCGCCATCCCGATGCGAAACTGGGTCGCGAGGGGAACCGCACTCTCGGCTCGCTCTACGACATGAAAGCCGCACCGATTGGCAAGAAAGTCAATCCACTCGGCCAATGGAACCACGCCCGCATCGTCTCGAAGGACAAGCAGCTCACCTACTGGCTCAATGGCGCGAAGACCGTGGACATTGAGCGCGGTGGTGAAGAATGGCGTCGGCTCGTAGCTATCAGTAAATACCGGATTTGGCCAAACTTCGGCGAGCTTGCAGAAGGACATATCCTGCTCCAAGACCATGGAAATCAGGTGTGTTATAAGAATATTAAGATCCGAGATTTCTCGAAAAAACAGCGGTGACACCACCCAGACGCTCGCTTCAGATCGCGCCGCCCCGTGCTGCCAGCGCGTTAAAAACCGCCTTTGGCACGTAGCGGCTGACGGTTTCCTCCCACCCTGTCGGCCCCGTCAGGCCCTTGATCATGTTTGAAGACAGCTCGGCGATGTCTCGGGGCGGCATCAAAAAAACCGTGGTCACTTCTGGGGCCATGTCTGCGTTGATGTGACGCATCACTCGTTCATATTCGTAATCGTTCGGCGAGCGGATCCCCCGTAGAATGTATTCCGCGCCCATCTTTTTCGCATAATCAACTAGGTATCGATTGTCGAAATGAGCGATGACCAGTCGTCTGCTTGCTGGCGTCGAGGCGCGTAATAATTCCAAACGCTCGTCCACGCTGAACGAGTAGTTTTTCGAGGGATTACTGCCAATTGCCACGATCAAGTGGTCGAACATTTCTAATCCGCGTTCGATCATCCAAAGGTGGCCGTTGGTGGGTGGATCAAATGATCCGGCGTAAACCGCGCTGCGCATACCGCCACATTATGGAGAAATTCGAGCGACCGGAACCCTTTATTTTCCCCGTCTCGAACAAATGCACATGTTTTTCCATCTGGATTTTGACACCGCCGTCACAAGCGCTTAGAAACCCCACCGTTAAGCGCTCGTAGCTCAGTTGGATAGAGCATCCGCCTTCTAAGCGGAATGTCACTGGTTCGAATCCAGTCGAGCGTACTTTCTGAGAATCAACGACTTGGATTGAAAATTCCGAGGACTGCGGCCGCCACATCACCGGCCAAGCAAGGGCCGCTGTCGAATTTGCGCTTCTCAAAATGCGGTGAGTTGAAGAACTTCGGCCATGCCTGATTTGGAATCACAACTAACCGTCATTTTGCAGGCTACTTGTGTGGGTTTGCTGCTCCTCGCCGTGGGGCTGATATTTTGGATCGCGCGGCGATTATCGCGGGTTGAACGCCTGCTGGCACGTGATCGTGTCCGTCTGGAAGTGGAAGAGTCGGCACTTTCCGTAGCGGAAACTTCGGTGGGTGGAGCCTTCGAGGCATTTCTCAATGAAGACCCCGAGCGGCGGGGACTGACGAAGAGCGAGCAATTCGCCGCCTATCGCCAGTGGCGGCAGGAAAAGGGGATGAACTGGTCCACTGGAGCCGGGTAAATCGCGAGGAGTTCCCCGCTGATGGGTGATTACAAATTCTTTGAAATTTTCTTTTTTCCCATTGCATGTAAGCCGCTGGTTTGCATCCTCCCGCGGTCGGCAATTTCCTCGGATCTTTTCGAAAACAGCTTGTGAAAAATTTCACAAGCTCCATTGTTTGAGCATCGCATCGCCCATCTCATGGCAAATATTTTTCCTCGTTGGTCCAATCTACTACCCCTTAAAATCGCCGTCTGCGCAGGGACCACTGCGGCAGGTGTGGCGCTTGCTTTCGCTTATTACGCCACTCCGAAAGCTTTGGTGGCTGGCTACCAACCCGCCCAGCCGATCCCGTTTTCCCATAAAATCCACGTGGACCAACTCGGTCTCGATTGCCGCTACTGTCACTCATTTGTCGAAGTTTCCGGCCACTCGAATGTGCCGACGGGGAGCACCTGTTGGAACTGTCACCAGCACGTCCAACGGAACAGCCCGAAGTTAGCGCCGCTGCATAAGTCGATGAACGTCAGCTACCCCGGCTACGATGGTAAGCCAATCGAGTGGGTGCGGGTCCACAAAGCTCCAGATTATGTTTATTTTAACCACTCCGCTCACGTCAACCGCGGGATTTCTTGCCAGAGCTGCCACGGCAACGTGAACAAGATGGAAGTGATTTACCAAGCTGAACCGCATTCGATGGGCTGGTGCCTTGAGTGCCACCGTGCGCCGGAGAAGAATTTGCGGCCGCTGGAGGAGGTTTATAACTTCGGCTACAACGCAGAAACCTACATTTCCAACAACCCGCAGCTCGGCGTGAAAACGACTGAAGAGCTCGGTCTCAAGTTAAAAGAGCAATTCATGGTGAAGCCCAAGGTCACTTGCGCAACCTGCCACCATTGATTCTTTTGCCCCTTTTCCCCAATTTTTACAATTTCCGTAGTCTAAAATGAGCAAGCGTATCTGGCATCATCCCGAAGTTCCCGCTAGCGAAACCACCGTCGCTTGGCGCAGTGCGAGTCAGCTCGAAGACACTGCCGAATTTCGGGAATGGATGGACCGTGAGTTCCCCCAAGGCGCATCCGAACTGGCAAACTCGGAAGTCGATGAAACCTCACGCCGTTCGTTCTTAAAGTTAATGGGAGCGTCCAGTGCGCTCGCGGGATTTGGAATGGCCGCGTGTCGGCGTCCGGAAACTTACATCGTTCCCTACACGAAGGCTCCAGAGTGGGTCATCCCCGGGAAAGCCACTTTCTACGCCTCATCCATGCCGCGAGCTGGTGGGGCGACGCCTCTCGTGGTGACTACTTACGAAGGCCGTCCGACCAAGGTGGCTCCGAATCATTTCCACCCCGATGTGGATGGAGCGGACGCCTTCGCTTCTGCTTCGGTGTTGGATCTCTACTCTCCGTCTCGTTCGCGTCGGGTTCTCAAGTCCGGTAAGGTCGCGACGCGGGCAGATTTCGAGGCGATGATCGCAGGACTGTCCAAGGACAAATCTGCAAAGGTTGGCTTTCTTTTTGGTGCGGATGATAGCCCAACCCGCACTCGGCTAATCAAGGAACTCGCCACGAAATTTACCGCCGCAAAATTTTACCAATACGAGGCGCTCACTGGGGATGCTTCGCAAACGGTCCTCGGCGATGGGGTGAAGCTGGTAGTCGATTTCTCAAAAGCGGATCGCATCCTTTCGCTGGACTGTGACTTCACTGGGGTTGATTTCCAAGGTCCGTTGGGTGAGTTTTTTGCCCGCCGCAAGCCGGAAGGAAAAAACTACGAATCCAAGGCGGATTCTTCAATCATGAATCGCCTCTACGTGGTGGAAGCGGCGTTCACTCTCACAGGCGGCATGGCAGACCACCGCCTGCGGATTGCTCCGAGTCAGGTTGTGGCCATCGCAGGGCAAGTCGCTCGAGCAATCGGCGTGGCAAGCTCGACTGCTGAAATTTCCGATCCAAAGCACTTGGAGTGGGTGACTGCTCTTGCGGCGGATTTAAAGCAATCTGCTGGAAAATCGATCGTTCTCGCGGGTTCGCGGCAATCGCTTGGAGTCCACCAGCTTGCCCTTGCGATCAATCTCGCTCTCGGCAACATCGGCGAAGGCAAACCACTCACCGCAGTCGCGACCGGATTGAAGGGACTCAGCACCCTAGCGACTCTCAAGGCTGACATTGATTCGGCAGCGGTCGAGACACTCGTGATGATGACGCCATCGAATCCAATTTACGACGCTCCTGCCGATCTTAAGTTTGCCGAGTCGTTCGCTAAATTGAAAAATAGCGTCCATCTTGGCACCCGCACGGATGCGACAGCGCACGCCTCGACTTGGCACCTCCCAGCGGCCCACTATCTTGAATCATGGTCGGATGCTCACAGCTCCAGTGGAGTTTATACCGTGGTGCAGCCGATGATTTTGCCGCTTTACAATGAATGCGTGTCCGAATTTGAGCTGCTTCTCGCCTTTCTTTCGGACGACGGTAAACTGCTCAGCGGTGAGGGCGAAAAAGGTGCAGCATCTCCTGCCTACAACGCCGTTCGTGCAACATTTGCTACGCTCGGCGGGGTGGGGGACGGTCCATGGAAAAAGCTGCTACGTGATGGTTTCCTCAAAGATTCTACCTATGCAATCGTGAGTCTTGCATCACGGGCAGACTTGGCGGTTCCATCCGTTAGCGTTGCTCCCACCAAGGATGAACTTGACGTAATTTTCTCGACAGATTCCTCGATTTTCGACGGTCGCTGGATCGATAACGGCTGGCTCCAAGAGGCACCCGATCCGGTCTCTAAGCTCACTTGGGACAATGTCGCACTGGTGGCACCGAAGACGGCGAAAGAACTTGGCATTTATGACCAAATCATCGGTTTGGAAACGCCATTTGCCTCTCGTTCAGTGGATGATGAAGGGGAAAATCGCACTTCGCCTATGATCAGGCTACAAGTGAACGGACAATCACTCGAAATTCCAGTTCTCGTCTCCTTCGGCCAAGCGGAAAACACGATCGTCATCCCGCTCGGCTACGGTCAGGGCTTCGATGAGCACGATGAACTCAAGCGTGGTCCGAAAAACGAATCGCACGTCGGCCTTGTCGGCATGAATCGCGGCTTCAACGCCTACCCACTCCGCACCACCGAGACGCCTTATTTCGCCACGGGGGCCAAGGTCACTCCGACCAGCAAGCGCTACTCAGTCGCCCTCACTCAAGAACATAGCGCCATGTATGGCCGTGCGTTGGCCCGCGAGATTTCAACGCTCGAAGATGAGCAAAAGGGCACGTTCGAGGCCCAGTTGGCCAACGTCGCCAAACAAGGCAATGATGCGCACGCCCCGCCGAATATTTCACTCTATAAGCCGCTCGGTTCCGCCACTTTTAACCCAGGAAAAGACGGCAAAGCGCAAACTTTACTCAGCGACACTCTGCACCAGTGGGGAATGTCCATCGACTTGTCGTCTTGCACGGGTTGCAATTCTTGCTTAGTCGCTTGCCAAGCGGAGAACAACATCCCGATTGTCGGTAAGGAACAAGTCGCCCGTGGTCGCGAAATGCACTGGATTCGCATGGATCGCTATTTCGCGGCGCAAAAGGATAATACATTCGACGAGGATAATCCAGAACTCGTTCCGCAGCCAGTCGCTTGCGTCCAGTGTGAGTCAGCTCCTTGCGAAACAGTTTGTCCCGTGAACGCAACGATCCACACGGAAGACGGCCTCAATGCGATGGCTTATAACCGCTGCATCGGCACTCGTTACTGTGCGAACAACTGCCCATACAAAGCCCGTCGTTTTAACTACTTCGACTATAATAAACGCAACCCGCTCGTCGCTCACAACCTTTACAAAGGTCCGCTCGGAGTCAAACAAGTCGGCGAGGCTCCCCATCTTCAGAAGAACCCAAACGTTACGGTTCGGATGCGTGGAGTGATGGAAAAATGCACATATTGTGTGCAACGGCTCAAAGATGCAGTCATCCGCCAAAAAGGTGGCCAAAAGCAAGAGGCACTCGACGCAGGCCGTCCATCCACCGAAATGCAAGTGACCACTGCGACGCTACGCATCCCAGTGGATTCCGTCCGAGTCGCTTGCCAAGATGCTTGTGCCGCAGGCGCTATTTCTTTCGGTAACTTGTTGGATGGAAAAAACTCCGTGATGGTTCGCAGCAAGCACATCGAACGGAATTACGACCTTCTCCAATACATCGGCACCCGTCCTAGGACAAGCTACCTCGCTCGGGTGAAGAACCCGAACCCGAAAATGCCTGACGCAAAGTTCGTCGGGAAAGCGACGATTCACATGGTGTAATCCAGCTCAAACTCGCTCTAATTTTTATTTAATCATGGCTTCTACTGTCGAAACCGCACCCGAAACCCACACCGGAGTCAAACTCCCGGTGCTTGAGCGCGAAAAGCTCATCCTGAGCGGGCGCTCCTACCATTGGATTACCGAGCGTATTTGCGGCGTTGTCGAAAACAGACAGCCGTTTCTCTGGTGGTTACTCTTCATTCCCTCGGCCCTCATCGCCATGATTGGCGTGGGCGGAGGCCTCACCTATCTCGTCTCGACGGGCGTCGGCGTCTGGGGTATGTCCAATCGAGTCTTTTGGGGGTTCGATATCACGAACTTCGTGTTCTGGATCGGCATCGGTCACGCTGGAACCCTGATTTCCGCTGTCCTGTTCTTGACTCGGCAAAATTGGCGGACGTCGATCAACCGAGCGGCGGAAGCGATGACGATCTTCGCGGTGATGTGCGCGGGTATTTTCCCAGCTTTCCACGTTGGTCGAGTCTGGTTTGCTTGGTTCCTCGCACCAGTGCCGAATGCCAATGCGATTTGGCAGAACTTCAAGTCACCGCTGCTGTGGGACGTTTTCGCAGTTTCTACCTATTTCACCATCTCACTTATCTTCTGGTACCTTGGCATGGTTCCCGACCTCGCGACGATTCGAGACCGCTGTAAGCCTGGTATCCGCAAGATGCTCTATGGCATTTTCGCCATGGGCTGGCGGGGTGGAAATCGCCAATGGAGTCACTATGAAATGGCCTATTTGCTGCTCGCTGCGCTCTCGACGCCGCTGGTGCTCTCCGTCCACTCGGTCGTCTCATTCGACTTCGCAACCTCCATCGTGCCCGGCTGGCATACCACGATTTTCCCACCTTACTTCGTCGCAGGTGCGATCTTCGGTGGTTTCGCGATGGTCCTCACCATCATGGTGCCCGCCCGTTTCATCTATGGCTTGCAGGATCTTATCACCATGAAACACATCGATAACATGGCGAAAATCATCCTGCTGACCGGTACGATTGTCGGCTATGCCTATCTCATGGAGCTCTTCGTCGCCTTTTACTCCGGCTCGATTTATGAAATGGACGCCTTCAAGTATCGGATCGCTGGTCCCCATTGGTGGGCTTACGCGATGATGATGAGCTGCAATGTGCTTTCCCCACAGGTATTTTGGTTCAAGGCCTGTCGCGAAAACTTGTGGGTGATCATGGCGGTGGCGATGTGCGTCAACGTCGGGATGTGGTTCGAGCGCTTCGTGATTATTGTCACCACCTTGGAGCGAATGTTCTTGCCCGGTGATTGGAAAACTTACTCACCCTCGGGTGTCGAGTTGATGACCTTCGTCGGCACGATTGGCTTATTTTTAGCACTCTTCCTAATGTTTCTCCGCTTCCTACCTTGCATCAACATCGCAGAAGTGAAGTGGACGCTCCCTGAGTCCGATCCACATTTCGAAGAACTCGAAGGCCATCCTGATCCTGGAGTCGTCACTCAGCCGGCCTACCAGAGAGAGTTAGTGCAAGGGAAAGCTTAAGATTTTCTGCCTCAATTTACCCATTTTTTAAATAGTGAGCACCACCCGCAAACGTGTCTTCGGCTACCTCGCCGAGTTCAAAAGTGCCTCCGCGCTTTATAAAGCGGCGGAACAAATCCGCGACTCTGGTATCAAGAAGTGGGATTGTTACTCACCCTACCCGATTCACGGACTCGACGCCGCGATGGGAATCAAACGTTCGATTCTACCATGGTTTGTCTTTTTCGGTGGCATCACCGGGACTTGCACTGCTTTCGCGTTGGCCTACTCGACTCAGGTCGTCATCTATCCGACCGTGGTGCAGTCGAAGCCAGTGAACATTTTCACCGTCCCAGCGTTCTTCCCGATCATGTTCGAGCTGACGATTCTGTTCTCAGGTTTCACTGTTTTGTTCGGCCTGCTCGCGTTGATCCAACTGCCTCGGTTGAACCATCCTTTATTTGCAAGTCGCCAGTTTCATCGGGCCACGGATGATGGGTTTTTCATCGCGATCGAAGCACGGGATCCACAGTTCAGCCCGCATGGCACCCGGGATCTACTCATCGGCATCGGCGGCGCGAATATCGAACTCGTCGAGGAGGAGGACTCGTAACACCCGCCCAAACTCAGAATTTCAAATCTCACCTTTTCAATGCGATACTTCTTTCTTGCTTACGCGCTGATCGCGCTTCTCGTCGTCGGGCTTCTCGGAGTCCGTGGCCAGCGTTTCTCGAAGCCACCCGTCCGCATTTTCCCAGATATGGATGAGCAGGATAAAGTCCGTGCCCAGAAGCCGGACGCATTCTTCGCGGACAACCGAGGTTCCCGACTCCCTGTTTCACAAACCCAGCCCCGCGGCTTCAACGAAGAAGGCGCAAATGTAGTGGGTGGTATCTCGGAGTATGAATTCGGTGGCCAAACCGGCTATTATTACACCGGCCACGTCGGTGATTACTTCGGAAATGGCATGCCTGAAGAGCTAGCACTCAACGAGGCCACCGCTTCTGCGCTCATTCATCGTGGCAAGGAACGCTATGGCATTTACTGCGCGGTCTGCCATGGCAAGTCTGGAGACGGGCAAGGAATCACCGGCTCATACGGGGTGCCCGGCATCGCTAATTTTCACCTTGATACGTTCAAAGATGCGTCCTACCCAGATGGCCGTATCTTCGAAACGATCACTAACGGTAAAGGGATGATGGGGGCTTATGGTTACAACATTCCAGTGAAGGACCGGTGGGCGATCGTGGCTTACGTCCGGACCTTACAGGCTGCCAAGGAGCTTACCGCTAAGGCACAATAATTTATTCCCGACATTCCGTAATGGCCCATCACCACGTCACCTCTGCTGACATCGCAATCAACGGCGACCATCTCGATGCCTCGAAGGTTTCGAAAATTAAGACTCTTGCCTTGGGGGTGGCCGTGATCGGCAGCCTCATCAGTCTCTACTTACTTTTCTGGGGTCCTAAGACATGGCAAGGAAACTACGCTTACTCATGGGAGTTTGCGTTCTACTTTTTCCTCACACTGCCGATTGGTGGCGTGTTTTGGGTGCTACTCCATAATGTATCGAATGCGAGCTGGGGCACCTCGGTCCGACGGACGTTCGAAAATCTAGGTTCTACTTTCCCTTGGATGTTCCTGTTCGGTATTCCGTTGTTTTTCCCTCACGTTCAACACTACCTCTATGAATGGATGAACGTCCATCGTGCCGCGCCGGGTAACGTCAAAGAATATCTCCACCACACCGATCATTTACTTTATAATAAGTATTGGTTCATGAATATCGAGTTTTGGTATGTCCGGGTCATTCTTTATTTCCTGCTGTTCAGTGCCGTCATCTATGGGCTTCGCAAACTTTCGACCGACCAAGATACCGATCCGACTCCGGGCACTGCACGCCTTCTGAAAGCTCGCTACCATTCAAATTATCCACTGATCATTTTCGCGCTCACCATCACCTTCACCGGTTTCGACTTCGCGATGGGGCTCGATTACCGCTGGTTCTCGACCATGTGGGGCGTCTATCTCTTTTCAGGTGCTGCACTGAACTCGATGGCGGTCGGAGTCTTAGTTTGCACGTGGTTGAAAAGCATGGGCCATCTGAAAAACGTCACGGGTCCGGAGCATTTCCATATCATGGGTAAGCTAATGTTCGCATTCACTACCTTCTGGGCCTACATCGCTTTCTCGCAATTTTTCCTCATCTGGTATGCGAACATCACCGAGGAAACGTCCTTCTTCCTAATTCGGAATACCGGGAACTGGAACATTGGAATGATCGTCTTAGTCTTCGGTCACTTCGTAATCCCTTTCATCATCCTTCTTCAGGCGTGGCTGAAAAAGAATCCGAAGGCACTGTCAATCGTTGCCGTTTACACGCTGTGCATGCACGCGCTCGATCATTATTTAATCACGATCCCGGAGCGGGGAGTGTCGCTCGGGAAAATTGATCCTGCGATCTTCGGTGAGATCCAAGTTTCGATCCCCGGCGCGTTTTGGGGGGATATCCTCGCCTTCGTCACCATCGGCGCCGCATTCGTCTTTTTCCTGCTGCGTGCACTTGGACAGCATTCCCTTTATCCCAACCGTGACCCGCGCATCCTCGAGTCCGCGAATGTTTCTAACTGATCACGACTTTTTCACATGGATTCCAACCGCGACAACCTGATCACCCGGTTCACCACATTCTGGTGGGGTATTGGCACCTTTTTTGTATTTGCTGCCGTCATCGCGGTGGTTTGGCTATTCGCCAAATCCGAGCCAGCGACCCTTGAGGATGCAGCAGCAAAGGCTCGCTACGTCAAGAAGACGAAAGTGGATGCTGATCAAGCCGCTAACATTTCCGTCCAAGCGATCGAAGCCGCAATGGTCACTCGGAGTAAGATTTTAGTCACTTCCAAGCCAGTGGCTGTAATGCTGCCCACCCAAATCGTGCCCGGATCAGAAACGGCTAAAAAACTCGCGGCAGCTCCTGCTGTGGATACCAAAGCGATCGACGCCCAAGCGAGCAATGAGCCGGTGGACCCCGCCGCGATGGAGATTGGAAAGGCCAGTTACATGCTCTGCGCCGCGTGTCATGGCCAAAACGGCGAAGGCGGTGTCATTGCTCCGCCGATTGCGGGGTCCGAATGGGTCACTGGCCCCGTCTCGAATTTGATCCGCATTCAACTTCGCGGATTGCAGGGTCCGATTACCGTTTCCGGCAAAGAATACAACATGCCGGGTGGGATGGGACAACTCGCTCACCAATCAGATGAACAAATCGCGGGAGTGCTCACTTACATCCGCAACAGTTTCGGCAACAAGGCTTCTGGCGTGAAACCCGAACAAGTGACTGCCCTTCGCAGTGAGGTCGGTAAGCCGCAGTGTGTAACCACGGAATTGATACAGCCATAGTATCACTACCTTCCTCTATCATCTTCCAAGCTCATGCCTTCTGCCACTGCCTCTTCTTCGGATCAAGATGCCCTGCTCCGTGCGGGAATTGATCGTTCGCTTCGTCACCCGGTGATGTTTTTCATGACCAGTGGAGCAGCCTGGCTCGCTGTTTCGATACTCTTGGGCATTCTCGCCTCGGGCAAGGTCCACCATCCCGGCTTTCTGTGGTCGGATGGAGTTTCTTGGCTCACCTACGGACGAGTTTTCCCCGCCCACATCAACGCTTTCATTTATGGATGGGGCTTTCAGGCAGCGTTCGCGGTGATTGTCTGGATGATGGCCCGCCTTTCAAGAAAGGAGTGCGTCGCCTCGGGATTGATTCTAACTGCAGGTCACATTTGGAACCTCGGAGTGATGTTCGGAATCGGCGGTATCCTCTCGGGAAATGGAACTGGGATGCCATGGATGGAGTTCCCTTCCTTCACTTGGCCGGTGTTACTGGCCAGCTACTTCGCGATTGTCATTTGGTCATTCGTCCAATTCCGCGCCCGCCCAGAGGGGCACGTCTATGTCTCTCAATGGTATATCCTCGCAGCGATGGTTTGGTTCCCATGGATCTTCTTCACTGCAAATATCCTACTGCATTTAATACCCGGTCATCCAGTGATGGCGGCCGGTATCAACGCTTGGTATAAATCGGCATTGATCTTTTTGTTTTTCACCCCGGTCGCGCTTGGCGCTGCTTATTACCTAGCCCCTAAAATCACGGGTCGTTCAGTCCATAGCTATTCCCTGGCGAAGCTTGGGTTCTGGTCTCTTGCGATTATTGCTCCATGGGCAGGAATGCAGAAACTGACGGGTGCCCCCATTCCTTATTTTCTTCCTTACTTGGGTGCCGCAGCGACGATCTTGCTCTTCGTGCCCGCAATGGCCGCCGGTTTCAACCTGCTTCGGACAATTGTAGCCTCGCCGGAAATACTGAGTGGCAGCCCGGCCTTACGCTTCACCAGCGCTGGAATCGGTGGCTTACTCATTCTAGCGGTCGCAGCAGTGTTACTCAACCTGCCGGGCTCCACGCTACCGATGACTCAGTTCTCGATGTCCGGCTACGGCTTCGAAATCCTCGCCCTTTATGGTTTCTTCAGTTTCGTGATGTTTGGTGCGATCTACTTCATCGTCCCGCGGGTGACTCGCCGAGAATGGCTTTCGCGTCGATTGATCAAAGTCCACTTCCTTCTATCGGTCTATGGAATCATCGCCATCGTGCTTTTTTCGCTTCTTGGAGGACTCGAGCAAGGGATCGGCCAAGAAGATTGGCAGCAGCCATGGAACGCCGCTGCGACGCGGGCCTACCCCTACGCCGTCGGGACAACGTTTGCGTGGATCTTTATCTTGTTTTCTAACGTGTTCTTCTTTTTGCATCTCGCATTGATGTGGTTGCGGCTCGGTCGCCGTAGTTCACATCCTACCTTGCTCATGACGGAGCATCGCCACGGCCCGAGTCCTCATGGCGAAGAGGGTGACCTCGATCTTGCGGACTCCGCCCACCTCGGTGGTGCCCATTGAAGTGAGCTATCAACGACTATCAATTTCATGAGTTTTCGCACGTTCATATTCGGTTTAATCGCAAGCTTCGGAGTGGCTTGGTCGGCAGTGGTCATCGTTCCATTCTTCAAGATGCGTTCACTTGCACCGGTGGAGCTAAATGAAGCGACCGATGGTGCTACCGGTATCTTCTACCCTAAGCGCACCGGTCGAATCGCCGATGGTGCGAAGGTTTACGCAGAGAATGGCTGCTATCTCTGCCACACCCAGTTGGTCCGCCCTACCTATGCTGGGAATGATCTCTATCGTCTGGATTGGGGTGGTCTTAAAGCGGATCCAGACAGGGGTGACACTCGGCGCGAAACTAATGCCTATGACTTTTTTGGTGAGAAATTCGCCCAAATTGGGATTGCGCGGATGGGACCCGACCTCTCGAATCTTGGTCTTCGAGTGGAGACGAACTACGCCGCACGCAAAGATCCTGTCATGTGGCTCTACAAGCACCTCAACAATCCACGCGAAGAGGCAACTCGTTGGAAGTCAACTTGTCCATCCTTCCGTTTCCTGTTCAATACCCAACTGATCGTCGGAAATCCTAACACCGATGCACTGTCCACTACCGAAGACGGCAAGTCAGAATTAGTTCCAAGTGCGGAAGCAAAGGCTCTTGTTTCTTACTTGCTCTCGCTTAAGAAAGATCAGGCAGTGCCAGCGGCCCTCAACTTCGGTCCTGCCAAGAAAAAGGGCTGATTCCAGCTAGTAAATTACTCCTCCATTTTCCCATGTCTTTGCCAGAACAGAAGCCAGACTTAGAAGACTCCATCAATGTCGCAGAAGCCCACGGCCGGGTGGTCCGGGAGGCCGCAGCCTGCGCAAGAGAGAACCGCATCATAGACAACGGAATCGCACCCTTTTCGTTATGGGTATTCGTCGCCTGTGCCGTTGTGATTTTCGCAGCCGGCGGTGTCTATTTTGGCTCAGGAGCAGAGTTCGGAACCTACACCGCAACGTTTCGTCCGGGCTACGTCCGGGCGATTCCTCCAGGAGCTGCGGACAATGGTCCAGTCCCCAAGGAAGCGCTCGCCGCCTACATGGCAAAGGGTGAAAAAATTTATTCCGCCAAGTGCGTTGGCTGTCATGGGAATGACGCAAAAGGCAATGGTTCAACCTTTCCTTCACTCGTAGGTAATCCTTGGCCAAATGGCGACACGCAGCGTTTCGCAATGATCATTCTCAATGGTCTAGAAGGCCCAATTAACGATGGTAAAACCTACGGAGTGATGCCTCCCCAAGGGATTGGCATGTCACCTGAAGATCTAGCGGGAGTGATGACTTACGTGCGCAACAGTTTCGGAAATACCAAGGGAGATGTGGTGACTGTCGAAATGGCAAAAGCTGCCATTGAGATTTCTGCGAAGCGCAAGAACGCAGGAAAGTCATCCACAGATACCGAATTGACCGCTGAACATCTCAAGAATCTGCCAGGCGAAACACTCGACGCCAAAACTCTCCTTGATCCGATCACACTTTCCCCTGCGAAAGCCTTGTGACCAGTTTGCCAACGAGTCGTAAATCTCACTGGGTTCCTTGAGGCCCCACGAGATCATCCAACTTTTTAACCACTCCATCTTAATTTTCCCAAGCCGCCAGACGGAATTATGAGCTCTCAAGTAACTTCACACGAAGGGCAAGACGCCCATCACGACGACCACCATCACGTCCAAGGATTTTGGTCTAAATATGTATTTTCAACCGATCACAAAATGATCGGTGTCCAGTATGGCATCACGGCGATGCTCTTCCTCGCCTTCGGGTTCTATCTTATGATGGTGATGCGCTGGAGTATTGCATTCCCGCACCAGCCCCTGCCCGAGTGGATGGGTTGGATCTTCACAGATGGCTGGAAGGCACGTTGGCTACAAGATGGGAAGGTCACCGGTGAAACTTATAACATGTTTGGTGCCATGCACGGCACGATCATGGTGTTCTTGGGAATTGTGCCGCTTGGGTTCGGGGCCTTTGGTAACTATGTCACTCCCTTACAAATCGGCGCGATTGATATGGCTTTCCCTCGCCTGAACATGGCGAGTTACTGGATCTACCTTTTGGGTGGTTTGGTGATGTGTGCTTCGTTCTTTATGGAATCCGGTGCTGCCAAGTCAGGTTGGACCAACTACTCGCCGCTCGCAGGTTTCGCCGATGGCCAAGTTGTGAACCAGTGGCTAGCCGGACAAACTCAGTGGCTACTCGGATTAGTCTTATTAATTACTTCTTCACTTTTGGGTTCGGTCAACTTCATCACCACGATCATCAATCTTCGGGTTCGCGGGATGACATGGATGCGGATGCCATTTTTCGTCTGGGCGATGCTTGTTACGGCCTTTTTATTGCTACTCGCGTTCCCTCCGCTCGAGGCGGCAGGGATCATGCAGTTGATGGATCGGGTCGGCCATTCGTCGTTCTTCATGCCATCCGGACTCTTCACAAAAAGTGAAGGTCTTGCCGATC
Source organism: Luteolibacter sp. (assembly GCA_043766715.1). Taxonomy (GTDB): domain Bacteria; phylum Verrucomicrobiota; class Verrucomicrobiia; order Verrucomicrobiales; family Akkermansiaceae; genus Luteolibacter. The sequence goes on along the minus strand of JAYUHS010000141.1, from coordinate 37,443 downwards.
TCTCCGGCGGCGGTTCCCCGTTGTTGTTCCAGCACCTATTTTGGTTCCTTGGCCATCCAGAAGTCTATGTGCTGTTGCTCCCTGCCTTCGCCTGTGTAAGTGAAATCATCCCTACAAATACCCGAAAGCCACTCTGGGGTTACAAGTCGATGGTGTATTCGGTCCTCGTCCTTGGTTTCTTGTCGTTCGTCGTCTGGGCACACCACATGTATATGACAGGGATGGGAGCCGCCGTTTCCACCTTCTTCCAAACGACCACGGTTTTAATCTCGGTGCCGTCGGTCGTCATTATCACTTCCATGCTAATCTCACTTTGGGGGGGATCGATTCGCTTCACTCCTCCGATGATGTGGGCTTGCGCTTTCATCCCGATGTTCGGCATTGGTGGTCTCACAGGCTTACCACTCGCGTTCAACTTGGCGGACCTTCACTTGCATGATACTTACTATGTCATTGGCCATTTCCATTACGTGGTCGCTCCCGGCATCCTATTCGGTTTCTTCGCGGGAGTGCTTCATTGGTATCCTAAAATCACCGGGCGCTTCATGAGCAAGACGCTCAACCACCTGCACTTCTGGCCAAGCCTGATCTGCATGAACATCATCTTCTTCCCAATGTTGGTGCAGGGCATGGCTGGATTTCACCGTCGTTGGTACAATGGTGGCGATGCCTATCTTTCCAAGGCTGCCGACAGTGTGAACATCTTTGGAAACACCGTAGTGCAGCACATCGATCTGAACATTATCATGTCGATGGGCGCTTGGACGATGGCTTTCTTCCAAGTGTTCTTCGTCGTCAATCTTTTCACCTCATGGAAGTTTGGTAAGAAGGTGACCAGCGATAATCCATGGAATGCAACGACTCTCGAGTGGGCTACGCCAACTCCTCCACCCCATGGTAATTTCATCGGCGAGCCCGTGACATATCGTGGTCCTTATGAATACAGTCGCCCAGATTGTGAAGAGGATTTCCTTCCTCAGTGGACTAAGCCTAAGCGCGCAGAAACCGTAGAAGGCGCGGAGAAGCAACTGGTAAAACATTGAGTTTGCAGATTTTCAGAAGCGCGTCGCATTTGATTTGATAATTATATTGTTCACATGGAAATTCCATACGTTGTTACACCTCGAAAGGATACCGGTCTCTTCAATGCGAAGATTGCGATTTGGTTGTTTCTCGCTTCTGAAGTCATGCTTTTTGGTGGCTTTTTCTCCGCCTATGTATTCTTACGCTTAGGTGCGGACTATCCATGGCCCGAGCGTACACTTCCGGTCCTACCCGGTTTGATTAACACGTTCGTTTTAATCTTCTCATCGATCACTGTGGTTTTCGCTTGGGCGTCTCTCAAACTAAGAAACTGGAAGCGTTTCCAACTGTTTATGGGCATCACCGTTTTTTGTGCGGTGATCTTCATGGCATTGAAGGGTCTGGAATACAATGTGAAGTTTCATCACCAAGCATTGCGGATGAAGGACTACACTGTGATCGAGGGGCATCTCGGTGTGGAGACGGAGCTAGACCATCGTGGGAAAACGGTTGAGGAAAATCTCATCTTCGTGGAGACCTCAAAACTCACGTTCAACATTGTGCGCTTCCACAAGCCATGGGTCGAAGAACTTCTCTCTCAGGCGAATCATCATCAGTCGAAAATTCGACTAGCGTCAGATGTCACGGCGATTACCCACGAGGGCAAAGCTTCAGAAGTCGTCGTAAAGGCTGGCGAAGCTCTATCGGTGGATCTGTTAAATCGCATCCAAAAGATACATCTCGCGGCCCGTAGTCACAATGGGACTTACAGAACTGCGGCGTTACGCCAAGAGTGGGTAAAGGCGCATTCGCTATATCCTGATAAGCGGGATTGGCAGATCGCTGAAAAGGTGAATATCGATCTAGTTGCCCTGACTCCGCGGTTACTCAGTGAAATCAGTAATGTCGCATTCAATGTTGAGCCTGCTACGAAGTTTGACTTTTACCCTCGTGATATTAAGGAAGCAGACGGCACTTCCACCCTTCGAGATGACACTGTTGTCACTGGTAAGCTTCTGGAAAGTCCGATGGTTTTTCATCATGTTGATGCTATTGATTTCCAGCACCTCGTGATGAGGGCGGAGAAAAAAGGGATTAGTCCTAAAGTAGCCATCGAGGGGTCGTGGTTAATGAACAACAGCCCGTTTGTTCAGCGGGCGTGGAGGTGGCATTCCCTCAAAGTCGATAAGCTCAAAACAGAACTGGCTTTGCAGAAACGCGAGCCGACTCATAAGGAACTCTATCGGATTGGTTGGAAGGATCTAGCTCAGATGGCAGAAGAGGAGGGCGGTTCTAGAATTTCAGGGATGGATAAGTTTAAGGAAGAGTTTCTTGGCCCGAATTATAAAGCTCGTGGCGAGGAGACGTTCCCAGCCTTCGAGGTGCCACGCGAGCAAGTCGGCTTCGCTGCGAAATTTAGCCCTGCTTGGAACACTTATTATGCTATTTACTTTACGATGACCGGTCTCCACGGGCTTCACGTGATTGGTGGCGCGCTGGTCTTGGCTTACTATCTTTTCTTCGGAAAGAAGATGTATCTCTCCAACCCAGAGTGGTTGGCAAACCGAGTAGAAATCGGCGGTTTGTTCTGGCACTTTGTCGATCTGGTTTGGATCTTCGTTTTCCCGATCCTGTATTTGATGTGAGCTTTGTTTCTGATTCTTTTTTAAACTCCTTCCCATTATGGCCGACACTCCTGAAGCGATCAAAAAGTCAGTCCGTACCTATATCCTCGTAGGTATCGTCCTGTTCGTTGGCACCTGCCTGACCGTTGCAGTGGCTGAGTTCTCCTGGTTAGACTTCGGTAAACACGGATTTGACAGTGTCGATTGCGCCATCGGGCTCGGGATTGCCAGTGTCAAAGCGGGTCTCGTTGCGATCATTTTCATGCACCTTAATCACGAGAAGAAGGCGATCTACTGGCTGTTCGGCTCGGGGCTATGCATGGTGTGTAGCTTGGCATTTTTGACAGCGCTCGCGATTGAGAATCCGATCGAGAACAAGGATTCGAAGGAGATGTTTGGTATTAAATAAATTCAACACCCATTGCAATGTCACTCAAAGGATTCCATATTGTGTTCGTAACCGTGACGACCTTCTTGTGTCTATTCTTCGCTCTCTGGGCATTTGTGTTGGCCCCTGAAATGTCAACCATGTCGACCGTGCTGGGAATCATCGGTGTATTGGGTTCATTACTGATGCCGACCTACGGAGTCTATTTTTACCGGAAGATTACTCGGATTCACATTTGATCGATATTATAATGACATCATTATTTCTGGCTTGCTCAACTTGTCGTACCACGATGATCGATGGGGGCGGTGACGCCGCAGGATGGTCGATTTTCTTCCTCCTGTTCGTGATCGTAATTATGCTCGCAGGCGTAGGTTTCTTCATGTTGCGGATTGCTCGCCGAGAAAGGGACAATTTCGACCCATCACTGACTGACGATTATGTGGCTCCCACCCACTGATCACGCGAGTTTAGCGCCACCAAGTTTAACCTAATTTTCATGAATTTAAGTCCTTCTCAATTCCTAGGTATTCCTAAAAATTTTTCCGCCCATGGTGGTCAAGTCGATCACATGATCGATATTGTCCATTGGTTCATGATCGCATTGTTCGTGGGCTGGACGATCTTCTTCTTCTACTGCATCTTCCGGTTTTGGCATAAGAACAACCCGAAAGCTTCATACGAAGGAGTAAGGAGTCACCTCTCGAGCCATTTAGAAATCGGTGTGATTGTTATTGAGGCGGTGTTGCTAATCGGGTTTGCATTCCCACTATGGGCTGAACGAGTCGATAGCTGGAAATCTGTTCAAAACCTCGACCCGGTGAAAGTGAGAGTCGTGGGCTGGCAGTTTGGTTGGACCTATCACTACCCCGGTGTGGATAACAAATTCGGTCGTAATGATCCCAATCTAATTTCGAGCTCAAACGATCTCGGGATCGATTACACCGATCCAAATGCTTTGGACGATTTCACAAGTCCGATCTTAAAGCTTCCAGTCAACCGGGCTGCCGTTCTTAACATTGGGACGAAGGACGTGATTCATAATTACGCGATCGTGCCGATGCGAGTTCAGCAGGATGCAATTCCCGGGCGGCAGATCCCAATGTGGTTCACTCCCACCCAGACACTTGAGACCTACGTGGTGTGCGCTCAGCTCTGCGGCGAAGGACATGGTAATATGGTGGGCTCCATGGAGGTTCTACCGAAAGATCAGTATGATTTATTCTTCAAAATCCAGAGCGAGTCGGCACTCAAGGTGAACAGCCCAAAACCTGTATCACAACCAACTGCTAGTAACTGATCCGTAGTGGTGACTACATTCATTTACGTTTGTCAGATATTTCTTCAGGTGTTTCGTTTGAATTTGTATTGATCCAATAGATTTTCGAAAACTCGATAGGGTAGAACCATTCGCATCAGGTGAAAGTTAAGGTTGAAATGCGAGATTCTACAGGGGATTCACTAGTTGACTTATCCCATGCGATATGTCGTAAGCGGTCAACAAATTCCCACCATCCGGCGGTGGCTGTTCGGGTATAGGGTGCCCCACCCTATGGAAACCAACATCGACTAGGCCGTCGGTGTCACCCTCGAATCCAATCAAACCGGACGCACCCACTACTCAGCCCAAGATATGCGCGACGTTCGCGCCGCTTTTGAATACAGCAGCTTGAGCGCTTCTGTCTTCCTCCGGCAATGTGGAATCAAGGATCCCACTTGAGCAGCTTGGATCGGAGCGCAGAAACGGGGTGATCACGCCAGACTTCGCGGAAAAACCGAGGTTTTCCTCGTTGCCGAAGTTGCCTCTTTCGCCAATGGACCGGCGCTGGAAGTTCAACTACCCTGCCGGGCCATCGACCGCATTGCTTGAACTGCTGGTTTTTCCTCGGGGAATCGGCACTACGCCCTTGGGGGGCCTACAATTCTAGTTAGGAACGACCCTTTTTCGGTCAAGGCTGATGGATGGAGGGTGATAGTTTACCCTCCGAGGGTCGGCGATTCTCCTTTTTTGGTATCCGTTTACCCCGCAACGGTGAATACCGATCCTTTTGGGGTAAACCCTCACCTTCCGAGGATAATCGATTGACCTAAAAGGGTGAACGTTTACTCAAAGAGGGTCGATATTTGACGTTTTTTGGTCAATTTGAGGCCTCGAATCATCGGTTTAAGGGGGTGTAACTGGCTGTAAACATGGGCGTTGGCCAGATTCCGGCAGAGTTTATGCGATTGGACCCGCCGATCCGGTTGAGCGACGGCGCCGCAGTAAGAAGCGGCTCAGGTTTTCTAGCAAAGGGTTCAGCCCGGCGACATCGCGTTTTGCTGCCTGTTGGACGCTGTTGGTAATATGATAGGTATCTTAAAAGAATATCGTTACCTGTCACCCGCTAGTGTCAGGAGTGAATCTCAACGTGGCGCATCGTGCGACGCGCAGCCGCAAAGGCTACTGGCGGATGAGTCAGAATGAGATAGGGCGATCTACGCTGAACAATTGTCGGTTAGAATAACAAGGATTTCCTGATTTGAGAGCCATTTGAATTGCTCTTCACCACCGGCCGGATGCCCGAGTCTTATTGGACTGCCCTATACGGCGCCGTACACAGGGTGGTGTGGGACCCGGGAACTACCTACCCCCGGGGAACCGATTCGCTTCTTGTATTTTTGGGTCTTCGCAAACATATTGCAATAACCCAAAGCGGAATCATGACTGGGAGAGAATAGATGCCAACGAATAAGAATGCAATTCCTGCTTGGGGATCTGGATGCAGATATAGGGCATTAAAGTAAACCCAGAGAAAAAATCCAAAATATAGAATGTTGGAAATCAAGAGTGTTACTAGACTTCTGCATGATTCAACTGCTGCACCGAAAAAAAGACTCACCATCATTGGGCCGAATACCATTGGTAATAATAAGAGACCACCTGGATTTCCCTCGGACATCGCTAGGAACAACAAAACAGGAAGTATGAAGACAATCGCCGAAATGACCCATAATGGATGAAGAAGGCGGCTTTTAATATCGGACAATCGTAAGCTTCCCATATATACCTGCCGGGAAAACTTGGGTTCAGGAACAGTCCTTGCGGAGGTTTTCATATCTGTTGCAACGTCAAATGTAATGATACCCCGGCTTGGGAGATGCCGTTGAAAGGAAATTGTGGAGCTTATGATGGGGTGTCATCCACGAATTATTGGGCTTCTTCATCAAGCCAATACCGTGCTCGCTTCCAGAATACAATAAGGCCGTTGAGGCATCCGGCAAACATAATGAATGAAGGAATTAGCACCCAATCTATCTCGGGCCATCGAATCACTAGCACCCGAGACCAAAACACTAAATATAAAGCAGCAATGCCAAACAGAACCCAATCCGTAGATTTATGCGATGAGAATAACTTCCCGCTGCGATTGAACCCTAAAATAGGAATCATCACGCATCCCAAAACCAGCAAGATCCATAATGCGTATGCGCGAACGTCATGCCAAAACTCCAATCGTATCCAGTAGTCTGAACCTTCCGGCAGCGGGCTTTCGGAATCAGGGATTACTTGAATTCCGCCGAATACTAAAACGTAACCCATCCACAAAAGCACGATACCAATCAGAGTGCATAACAAAGAAAAAATAGCGCCGAATGTTCTCATGTAGAATTCCGAAGGATTACTTTTCTTGCTCAACGGTGTAATTGGTTGAGGTAGAAAGTTGGCAAGCAGGGGGCTGTTTGGCGAGGGGAATTCTGGTGAAACTACTTTGGCCCGTTGGGTTTTAGGAGGATCTCGTTTTTATGAGCGATGGTTTAATACTTATTTCGGGGGGATGGATCTCAGGTATTATTCGGGGTTCTGATATTTCAAACAGGGTGGTCAACTTTTAGTAATTGTCACGGATGTTGATGTATCGAGGTGGGGAGATTGGCTATTTGCTGTTTCTGGCTTGAGTGAATTTTAGACCGGCTCTTGCCGACTCGGAGAAATGTCGAGGGCGGTGACTTGTCATGATGAAATCCGTAGGTTAACCGCTGCGAGGAATCCGGTTGAGAAACTCGATGGGTGAGGGGAGTGCTAGATTCGAGCAAACTTGGATATCACTAACGATTTACCTATTTTTAGAAAATTAGAGGAGGTCATCATTTAAAGGATGAGGTGGCGATGGTGGGTCTTCATGCCACGGTAGTCCTGCGTCGGCGCTGCGCTGGAGATCCGCGATGACTTGAGCACCTAGGAGCAAGATTAAGGCGACGGACTCCATGATGAGCAGAACGATGATGATCGTGGCCATCGAGCCATAGAGCACGTTGACGATGGAAATATTGGTATAATATGACACTAGCAGATGGCGAACTATTTCCCAAAGGATGGTCGCAGTGAGGCCGCCGGCGATGGCTCTACGGAAGGAGACTTTCACCACGGGCATGATCTTATAAAATAGGGTGAATAGGAGGACTAGTCCCATCAGTCCAGTCAGATAGATGAGGCGGTTAAGCTGCTGGTGAAGCTGAAGGTCGATGCCGAGGATGGTCAGATTTTTTGAACTCTGCGCGTCGATGATCGCATTCACCGCCGTGATGATGATTAGCCCGACGGCGACGATGATGACAAAGAAATAGGGCATCAATGCGGAGACCCAGAACTTACGTTTTAGCGGAATGAGTGGTCGTTGGAAAATGATGGCCATGGCGTCCTCCATGACTCGGAAGGCCAGCGAGCTGAAAGCAAATAGGGAGAAGAGTCCGACCCAGCCGATGACTTGGCGCGAGCGGAGAAAGCCCTCTAGTACCTCGGTGAGTGTGGGGGCGAATCCCGGGGCGAGTAGCGAGACCTCGGTGGTGATGGTTTCTAGCAGGAGAGCTTGGTCGATGAAGTGGGAGAATACCACCATGAGGACGGCGGAGAGGGGAATGAGCGAGAGCATCATGTTATGCGAGACGGCGGCAGTGAGCAGCAGGCCATGATTCCGCAGGAAAAAGTCGTGTAGTATTCGGCTGGCGAACCGAACGATTTTCGGTAGTCGTTTTCCCATGTAATTTGAGTTTGGCCTGAGCTTCCAAGGCTTGCAAACGCAAATGCCCACTAGCAGGAGACGCTATAAACGGAGTGATTTCTCAACGAGCTGGAGGAAATCTGAGCGCTCTTGAGACAGGGCGGGTGAGGTGATTTCCCGGGCGAGTGCGGAGACGAGGTCGGCATCGATGAGTTCGGTTTGTTCGCCGCTGAGCCACTGCGAGTAGGTGCAGATGAGGGCGGCGAGACGGGCGTCATCTGAAGGCGCTGCATCGATGCGGCGGATGAGTTGGATTTCAGGGGCGGCGCTGCGACCGGCGGACCACACTAACGAGCCGAGGTCAGTTCCGGGTTGGGATGGCTCGATCTCGATGGCTAGGGTGACTACGGAATTTTTGGCGAGCCGTGTGGCTGGTTTTCCGGCTGGGGTGGGAGTGGTTCCGGTGAAACCTAGCAGCCGGTAGCGGAATACGTTTCCGGGATTGGCATGGTAGGTGAGCTTGATGTCCGTCTCTTGGCTATCTTGCGTGCCACCACGCAGTGAAATGAAGAGCAGGGTGGAGGAAGGTTTCCACGGACAGGCGATCATCTCGGTGGTTAGGGTGGCGAGGTGGGGACTGATGCCGCTGTCGCGGTTGTCGGGGTGCCAGTGAGGTGTCTCACCGCGAGCGATGGCGGCAGTTCCGTGCAGCCGAAACGTGAAGCTGTTGAGGATTTCTTCGAGGTGGATGGATTCACGGGCGGGAAGCTTGCCTTCGGTACGGATCGATTGAGAAATCCTCGCCAAGCTGGGTTGGACGATTTGGGTGGGTAGATCGAGCGTTGGAAACTCCGCCGCAGTGATCGAGCCGCGTCGTGATAAGAAAGGGGGCGTTAGGGTGGATTCGGAACGGATGGCGGGTGTGGCCAGCTCGGGCGAGGGGGTGGTAGCTTGGGAGGTGGGTGCCAGGAGTGGAGTGGGCACTGCCTTGGCTACGACGGTTTTTCGCTCTCCGGGCGTAAGGATGAGAATGGTGGTCGCCACGGCGAGCACGGCGGCGGCTGAAGCAGGGATGATCCATGCTTGCAGGCGTTCTGACCGCGACGAAACCGGGAGGAGTTTTCGCACGCTGGCGCTCTGGCGGATGGTTTCATGCTGAGCGGGCAGAAGTTTTTCTTGCGACGGGCGATGATGTTGCGTGAGGAAGTCCCGGGCTTGGCGGAGTTCCTCGACCTCTGCTTGAAGCGGGGGAGCGGAGGCGACTGCTTGTTCGACGGCGGCGGCTTCTCCCGGCTCAAGCTCGCCGAGGACATAGGCTGTCAGGCGGGGATCTTCTGGGAGGAGCTTCATGGGAGTGGGGGTGGGATTTCAGATCCGAAGGTCGGCGGGAAGGATGTCTCGCAGACGCTTCAGCCCGGTGTGGATGAGGAATCCGATGTTTCCGGAGGTGAAGCCGGTGATTTCATGGATGTCCTGATAGCTAAGTCCTTGTTGGAATTTGAGGGTGATGACTTCGCGTTGGCTGTCTGTGAGGCGGGCGAGGTAGGTGTTGAGTTGGGCCAAGTGTTCTTGATATTCTGCGGCCTCGTCCGGCTGGAGCCCAGGGCCGACGACTTTTTTCCAATGGATTTCGTCGAGCGGTTGGCTGCGTTTTTCTTTGCGCAGGACGTCGAGAGCGCGGTTCCGGCAGACGGTGAAAAGCCAAGATTTAAGGCAGTCCTCGACCTTGGCGAGGTCTTGCTCGCAGAGTCGGATGAAGGTGTCTTGCACCACATCGCGAGCTCGGTCGGTGTCGTTGAGGATGGTGCTGGCATAGCCGATGAGGGCGGATTCGTAATCGGTGAGCGCTTGCTCGATGAATTTTTCCCGGGCGGACGGGTAGGGTATTTTTTCAGCGGAGTGCGTTGAATTCCTGATATCAACGACTGGCATGGCCGGGATTTTAGGGAAATTTTCCGAAGTTTCCGACATGTCAGCGGATGAAGTAGCTGAGGTGTTCCAGTTCGAGTGCGAGATCGACGTTGTTGACGGTGACGGCGGGCGTGACCTCGAGGACGATCGGCGAGAAGTTGAGCACTCCTTGGATGCCGGCCATCACGAGGCGGTTGACCACGGCTTGGGCATACTCGACGGGCACGCAGAGGATCGCGAGTTTGACGGATTTCTCGGCGATAAATTTCTCCAAGTCCGAGTCGGGGAAAACCGGGATGGTCACGCCACGGGCGCGGGTGGCTTCCGGATTCGCGTCGAATGCGGCGATGACTTCGAATCCTTCCTTCTCGAAGCCGTGATAGCGCAGCAGCGCGGAGCCGAGATTCCCCGCGCCGACGAGGATGACAGGCTGGAGGTGTTCGCGGCGGAGAGTCTCACGAATGATCGAGGAAAGCGGCTCGACCGGGTAGCCGAGGCCGCGGGTGCCGAACTGGCCGAAGTAGGCGAGGTCCTTGCGGAGTTGGGCGGGCTTGACTCCGGCGGCGCGGGCGAGGGTGGTGGAGCTGACGGTGGCCACGCCGTTATCGTGGAGTTTTTGAAGGCTACGGTGATAGATGGAAAGCCGGTAGATGGCCTTTTTCGGGATGTCAATCTTGCCGACTTTTTCGGGGAGTTCCACGGTCGGGGGAAGGGGACAAAGAGCGGTTAGAGCGTCTCCGGCTTTTGCAACAAGGCTGAGACGCGGTTGAGAAGGACTCCCGCACCACCGCCATCGACGACGCGGTGGTCGAAGGTGATCAGTAAATCGGTCTCGGTTGCCGGGAGAAATGCCTCGACCTGCGCACTCCAGACCGGTTTTTTAACGCCCGCACCGATGCCGAGGATGAGCGTCTCATTCGGCAGAGGAATCGGCGTGCCGGTGGTGAGGCCGAAGGTGCCGAAGTTGGTAACGGTGGCGATCCCACCGCGGCAATCGTCCTCGGTGAGGCGGCGGCGGCGGGCACGATCCACGAGGTCGTCGTATTCCGAAATGAGGTCACGCAGAGATTTCTGATCCACCTTTCTCACGACCGGAACCACCACTCCGTCCTCCACTTGCACCGCGACGCCGATGTCAAACGAGCGCGGATGGACCACCTTGTCGCCGATGAGATAGCCGGCGGTCGTCGGATTTTCCGTAAGGGCGAGGGCGAAGGCTCGGAGTAAATAAAGCGTAAGGCCGGGCTTGGGCGACTGGGTGCGACGGTGGTCGAGGACGCGATCGAGCAAAATCGGTAGGCCGACAGTGGCGAGCGGACGCGACCAGCTCCGGCGCATGGCGTCTGCTACTGCCAGCCGCATCGGTGAGGCCGGAGAACTTGGCCAAGTCTCGATGTAGTTGAGGAAACGTTCGAGATCTTCCACGGTCACGCGGCCACCGGCCCCAGTGCCGGCGATGGCGGAGATGTCTGCCTCGCGGAGGCCAAGGTCGTTCATCCGTGCCCGCATCCGGGGTGAAATGTAATGAGCTCCTAAGACACCCGTCGGCACGGGCAGGCCTTTGACACTGGGCACCACGGCCGGAGCTTCCTCGTAGGCGTCGTCGTCGAGGGCGAAGTGCAAGTTGGCCTCTGCTTGCGGTGAATTTCCAGATTGGCCGCTGCTGCTGTTACTGGCGGTGCGTTTCGCTTCGATGGATTCTAGCGACTCGACACCGGTGCGGGCGATTTCCTCTTCGGTCACATCCAGTAGTCCTAACAAGGTTCCCACCGAGTAGGAAACTCCCTCGACCGCCCGAATTTCGGAAACGATCCCGTCGCACAGCGTGGTCACGCCCATCACGGCCTTGTTGGTTTCTACCTCGATGATTTCTTGGTCAGTGCGGACGGTATCGCCCACTGCGACGCCGAGGCGGATGATGGTGGCCTCGGCGATGGACTCGCCGAGCTGCGGCATGAGGATGGGGACGGTGGGCATTTTGGGTAAAAGCTGAAAACCTGAGATTAAAATGAAAGCAACTTGCGCAGCGCCTCGCAGATCGACTCCGGCGTCGGGCGGTGGGCGGCCCAGAGTTTCGGGTGATAGGGGACTGGAGTGTCGCGAGCGTTGAGGCGCTGGGGTGGGGCGTCGAGCAGATGGAAGCCTTCTTCCGTCACCCGCGAGACGACCTCAGCGGTGACTCCACCCCAAGGAAATGCTTCGCCGAGGGCGAGCAAGCGACCGGTCCGGGCGACGGAGGCGAGGACGGTATCCATGTCCAGCGGCTTCACCGAGCGCAGATCGACCACTTCGATTTCCCAACCATCTTGTGCAAGCCGGTCCGCAGCGCGGACTGCTTCATGGACCATCGCGCTGTAAGCGACGACGGTGGCGTGCTTGCCGGGGCGGGTGATCCGCGCTTGGCCGATCGGGAGGTGGTCGCCGTTGATCGACTTGGCCTTGAGCCAGCGATAGAGAAATTTATGCTCGCAGTAGATAACTGGGTCATCGAGCGCCACGCCGTCGAGCAGCATGTGATAGGCGTCCGAGACGGTGGCCGGAGTGAGGACGATGAGGCCGGGATATTGGGCGTAGATGCCCTCCATGCTCTGGCTGTGGAACGGTCCGGAGCCAGGGGTGCCGCCGGATGGCAGCCGCACCGTGAGCGGGACAGGCATGCCAGTCCGGTAGAAATGGGTGGCCGCTTGGTTGATGATTTGGTTGAAAGCGATCGACGAGAAATCCGCGAACTGCATTTCCACGATGGGGCGCATCCCTTCGATAGCTGCGCCCACCGCCATCCCGATCATCGCATCTTCCGAGATCGGGGCGTCGAATACGCGGTTAGGAAATTGCTCGGCTAGTCCCTTAGTCGCCTTGAATGCTCCGCCGAAGGTGGCGATGTCTTGGCCGTAAAGGAACACCCGGTCGTCCTCACGCAGGAGTTTTTCTTGGGCTTCGCGGATCGCATCGATGTAGGTCACACTCACTGGGCAAAGGTCGGGGAAAGGGGAAATTGGGTGGAGAGCGCGGTCCAGTTTTCCTTGTAGGGGTCTGGCGTATCTTCTTGCTGGGCTTGGGCTACGGCGCGTTGCACCTCGTCTGCAATCTGGTCCTGCCAAGCGAGAATTTCATCGGCAGTGGCAAGCTGGTTTTCCACGAGCTGACTCATCGCCACTTCGATGCAGTCGCGGCCGTAGTGGTCGCCCCGCAGATCCTTCGGGACATAGGAGCCGTCGTCGTGCTCGCCGTGACCGGAAAGGCGCAAGAGCCGGGCGACGACCATCTGCGGGCCGCCACCGGCACGCGCACGCCTGACCGCTTCGCCGATCACCGAGGCGCAGGCCAGTAAATCCGTGCCATCCACCGAGAATCCACCCACCCCGTAGCCGCGCGCTTTTTCTACTAAATCATGGCAGGCGAACTGCCGGTCATTCGGCGTCGAGTAGGCAAATTGATTGTTTCCGACGACCACCACCATCGGCAGCCGTTCGACAGCCGCGAGGTTTAGCCCTTCATGAAAGGCGCCGGTCGAAGTCGCGCCGTCGCCGATGCAGGTCGCGCCGACGCGGCCCGCCAGAGTCCCTTGCAAGCGCTTGGCGAATAGCATCCCCGCGATCAATGGCACTTGCGCTCCGAGGTGGGAAATCATCGCTGGCATCCCCATTTGCGGGCGCCCGCGGTGGATATTCCCATCGCGCCCACGCATCGGACCCTCGACCGAGCCGAGATAGGTCCGGGTGCAGTCGATCAACGGCTCACCGAAGGCCGTCCGTCCCGCTTGGTCGCGAATCAGCGGGGCGAAGAAATCCGTGCCTTGGATCAGTGCCGTGCCAAGCGTGGCACTCACCGCTTCTTGGCCGCGCCCTAAATAGACGCCACCGACGATTTTCCCGGCCTTATAGAGGCTGGAGAGCTTGTTTTCGAGAATCCTCGCACGCAGCATCGACTGAAAAACCGACCTCAAGAAATCGCGGTTCATCATCACTTCGTCGGGGTGGGGTTGCATATCCAAAGGCGGCACGGTGGGAGCTAAAACAACACGAAGGAATTCTGCAACCGCTTTTCAAAAAACTCATGCGGGACGTCGATTCCACCGGACTAAGTCGTTGTAAATCAACCCAGCTCCGCCGAAGATGTCCAGCGCGCTACCCACCGTCACGTCCACTGCTCCTTGCCCCGCCTGCTCGATGAGTAACAGGTCCGCCATCGTGGCCGCGCCACCGGCGTAGGTCACCGGGCATTTTCCCCAGCTTCCTAGCAAAGCAACCAGATCGGCATCGATCCCCCGGCACAGACCTTCGACGTCTGCCGCGTGGATGAGGAACTCGTCACAAAACGGTGTGAGCCGGTCCAAAGTTGCGTGATCCACGTTCAATTCAGTCGGCGTCTGCCAACGGTTCATCGCCACCGTCCAACCGTCCGGAGTGCGGCGGCAGGAAAGATCGATCACCAACCTTTCGCGGCCGATTTTCCCCACCAGCGAGCGCAACGTTTCCTCCAGAAATTTCCCGTCCGCATCAAACAGCGCCGAGGTCACGATCACATGGCTCGCGCCCGCATCTAGCCACTCGGTCGCGTTCGACTCGTTGATCCCGCCACCGATTTGTAAACCACCGGGCCAGGCTGCGAGGGCTTCGCGAGCCGCGAGGTCATTTCCCGGACCCAGCTTGATGACATGGCCACCGGTCAGATCGTCCGCCTGGAACTGCTCCGCAAACCAACCCGCCGACTGCTCGGATACGAAGTTTTCCTGCGGCCCCGGGCCGTCATCGCGCAGGCTGCCGCCGACGATTTGTTTGACCTGACCGTGATGAAGATCGATGCAAGGGCGGAACCGGGTCATTTGGAAAAATAGCGGGAAAACATCTGCCGCAGAGTCTCCTCACCCCGCCCACCACGGCAAGCGAGAAACCCACCGCTGCGCCGCGAGTCAGTCAGGAGGAAAGACTTTATCCCCCACCGCGGACCGCTTATTTCCTTGGCAGATGAAACCCTCGATACTCATTTTCTGCGCGGCCCTCCTCGTCTCCTGCGTCCCGAAAGTCACCCGCAGTCAGGCGATTTCTACGGCCTACCGCTACACTCAAGTGCAGTGGATGCCGGAGCAGCGGCACGTCCGCCATGGTGTGGATTCCGCCGGGATTCCCGTGCATACGCCAGATGTGACCGTCGTGAAATACGGCGACAAGCACGGTTGGTGGAAGCCCGGCGTCATAGCGCAGAGCATGCCCTACCAGTGGGGTGGCTTCGATACGCCCGAGTCCTTCCTCGCTAAAATCGCCGCTGGGAAAAAGGCGGGTGACATCGCAGACAAGGCCAAGCTCAAACTCGGCGATGCTGGCACCAGCGGCGACTCCTGCGGCATCGACTGCTCAGGCTTCGTCTCGCGGTGTTGGAATCTCCGCCGACCCATTTCCACCCGCGATCTGCATCGGATTTGTGACCGGCTAGACTCGTGGGATGATCTCAGAGCAGGAGATATTCTCCTCAACGACAAGCACGTCGTCCTCTTCGTGAAATGGAAAGTGCCGGGCAAGGAACTCGCCGCCTACGAAGCCGGACCCTTCCCGGTCTGGCGAGTCAGCGCCTGCGGCCTCTATCGCGAGAAGCTCGAATCACACGGCTACACCCCATGGCGCTACCGGGGGATGACGGAAGGCCGCGAGTTCCGGTGAAATCGCCCCTCCGACTGACGATGGCGGTTTATTTTAAGGAATGGAGGTAGGCGACGACGTCTGCGAACTGCTCCATGGAGAGCGGGTCCAGCAGGTGAGGGCCCATGAGGGTGGAGGCGGAGGTTTTGATTTGTTTCACGTCCGAACTTTTCAGCACGGTGAGGTTGCCTGCGATGTCGCGGAGGGTGACTTGAGTGTCTGACTTCTCGACGAGGGTGCCTTGGACGACCGTGGCGTCTGTGGTGGTGGCGTCCACCCAGGATTCTGCGATTGAAGCATCGGGCTTGAGGATGGCCTCGGCGATGGCCTCGCGATTGAGATGGGCACCGATTTTTTTGAGATCGGGGCCGAGATCCCGGTCTCCTGCCGCGATGCCATGACAGCCGATGCAGGCTTGGGTCTTGATGAGTTGGCCACCTTTGGCCGGATCTCCCGGGAGCTGATCGAGGGCGAGCATGACGTTCTCGATGGACAGGTCACCGAGGGTGGTCGGTTTTTTCTCGGAGGTTTTTTCGACCTCGCCGATGCCGGGCAGATTCATGCGGTTTTCGTTCGCAAGACGGGTGAGGAGGGACTGCCCCTCATTGTCGGCGGCGACCCATAAGGTGCGGTAAAATGCCTCGATCTCGGAGGATTTCTGCCATTTTTCCGGGGCGTAGTAGGGGCCGTGGGTGTCGGGGCGGGTGTTCCACCAGCGGGAGCCGTCGTAGGGAGCTTCTCGGGTGTAGAGGCGGGCAAGGGTGGCGAGGATGGCGTTTTTTAAGTGGGAATCGGTGGTTTCTCGGTGGTGGGCGATCAGGCCGTCCACGGACTTGGGGTCGTGCATCAGCCGGAGGGCCCAGAGTGCGCCTTCGCTGCTCGGTCCAGCCACTGCGGCTAAGCAGGCCTCCACCGCATGGAGCCGGACCAGCGACTGCACGGCCAAGTGCGGGATGATCATGGGTGAATTCGGAATGGCGTGCGGTCCTTCCGAGTTCTCGGATTCTTGGGGTGGCGTGGATTTTTCCTCAAGAGGTGGGGGAATTGCGGCGTTGAGGAGCTCGGCAGCAGCCTCGATTTTCCCGAGACGCCCGAGTGCCACGGCGGAGACGGCGCGGACTCTAGGATCTGGATCCCGCAGGCCTTGGTAAAATGGATCGCAAGGAACGTTTTCCAACTGGTCGAGCCGGTCAGTGAGCGCACGGAGGGCAAACTCGCGGACGGATGGCTCCTTGGCGAGTCGGATGAGGGCTAGGTTTGCCGCGCCGCCGAGCAGTTGTTTATAGGTGAAAATGGCGGCGACGCGGGCAGCCAGTGATGCCTGTGAGTCGCTCGCAACGGCGAGGATACTAGGCGCCAGCGATTTATCATCGCGCTTGAGGATTTCCTGCTGGGTGGCGAGGCGGGTGGTGGCGCTGTCGGTGGCGAGTCCCTTCACCAGTGCTTCGGAGCCGAGGCGGGCGAGCACGGGAAACGGCCGATACTTCCAATCCCGTGGGACGACGCGCTGGACGAAGCCCTTATCCGGACTTCCTTTGTATCCAGCCCCATCCCACGCGGCCACGTAGAGTCGGCCCGAGCCGTCCACATCGAGGTCCACCGGCTGCGGAAATGTGACGAAATCCTCCGCCTTCTGGGTGAACGACGGGCCATCGGTGGTCAATCGGTGGATGAAAATTTCATTTCTACCCCAGTCGCACATCATCGGCACGCGGTTGTATTTTTCCGGCCATGTCGGCTCGTCGATGAATAGGGCGCCGGTCCCGGAACCGCCGCCAAGATCAGCCAAGGCGGGGATGATTTCACGGGTGAAATGCTTGAACAGCAGCGGGTAGCCGTTTTCTGCGGACTGGAGTTGGTGGTGGAAGCGGATGTTCCAGCCGTCGCCGTCATTCGTATTATCGCGAGTGAAGAGATTTAAATACGGGTCGATTGCCACATCGTACATGTTCCGGTTCCCGTGGTTATACACCTCCATTTGCGTGCCATCCGGGCGCACTCGGAGGATGCCGCCGCCGAGTTGGGTAAGCTTTTTCCCATCGGTGCCAGTGGCGTCCACAAACCCGAAATCTCCGACGGCGATGTAGATCCAGCCGTCGATGCCCATACGGATGCCATTCGTGGTATGGTCCGCACCGCGGTCACGGTTATGTTGGGCGACGGAGACGTCCTTGATCAGCGTGCGCGGCGGACCGTCCGCCACTCCGTCACCGTCCCGATCTTCCAAGACGGATAGGTCCACCCCAGTGAGGATGCCGGTGCTCGCGGGGATCACGGTGTGGAGCACGAAGAGCTTGTCGCCACAGGAAATGAGGCCGCGCGGGTTATCCACCGTGGCAAATACCGTGTGTTGGTCTGCTTTCCCGTCGAGATCGGTATCCGTGAGGCGGACGATCCGGCCCATTCCCGCGCCTTTTCCGAGCGAGCCGAGAAGATCAACGCCGACGAAGACCTGACCCTCGGCCGATGCCGTGAGACAGGTGGGTGAAGGCGTGAGATCGCTACCGGCGAAGGGGGTGAAAGTGAGGTCCGCAGGATTCGCCGAGGCTACGAGCACGAGCGCTGCGGAGGAGAGGGTGGCCAGATGTTTCATGAAGAGCGTTGGAGTAGGGCGAATACTGGTGGCAAGGTTTCCTTCCAAGCGTGGGCGATGGCGCAGCGGACCACCGCATCCTCGTCTTCCCGGCGGGGGAAACTACGGGTCTCGCGAAGTTTTCTTGCAGCAGAAGTGATCGCCACGAGTTCTGGAGCGAGGGAAAGCAGACCCAGCACCGCCGCCAGTGCCGTCGCCGCAAGCAGCAGACAAATCGCACCGATAATCGGAATTTTCGCCACCATTACCGCGAGAATGGCGACGATTCCGCTCAATGGTGGGACTGCCATGCCAAACCGCCGTGAACTTTCCCGAGCCGCCGCCGCCTTCGGGTCGTGCTCACGCCATTCTGCCAGTGCCTTGAGCCGCAGTTGCCTGCCAAATTCACCAGCAGATGCCTCGGCGCGATGGGCCACCGATGCATCATCCGGCGCGGGCAACCAGTTTTCCAAATCACAACGACACGCGCGCCCACCTTGGTCGGCCAGCACCCGCAGCCCGAACCACCAGCGAGCAATGAGCGCCGCAGCGATCGGCAAGATGGAACACAAAAACAACAAACGCCACATGCCGAAGAATCTGAGTTCCCACTCGCCGATCAAAAAGCAAAACCCGTGAGATTATTTCCCGGGTTCGTCTGTGCGCATCCCGGGTTCGTCTGTGCGCATCCCGGGTTCGTCTGTCCGCATCCCGGGTTTGTCTGTTCGCATCCCGGGTTTGTCTGTTCGCATCTCGGGTGCGTCTGCACGCATCCCGGGTTCGTCTGTTCACATCCCGGGTTCGTCTGTTCACATCCCGGGCTCGTCTGTTCGCATCCCGGGTTCGTCTGTCCACATCCCGGGCGATTCTGCCCAGCGATGCGAGGTTTCTGAATTTCTGTGCCACCGGCTGGGCTGTCGCCTTCCCCTCATGAGCTAATTCCAGAAGATTTTCGCGCGATCCGTGGCGAGAAACTCCATTTCAGGCAGCGCTGCGTCGATGGGTAAATAAGACGCAACGTCCTCATGATCCTCAGTTTGTCTGGAAACTCGAATCTGCCCTTGGGAACCGTGAACGGCAATTTGCCTCCGGCCATTCCCCCACCGTCGCCGACGGGGCGTAGCAGTGACGACTTTTTTAAATGATTAAAATTTTTGAAAATGTCTTTCACCGAAAGGCATTTATCTAATCTATTAAATTTTCCCTAACTAATTATGATTCTCCCCCAAGAAACACCACCGCCCATCAAAATAACCCACAGCGCGTCCAGCTTCGCGCACATGGCTCGGCCCCGGTCGTCTGGCCGAGAGACAGATATTTCCCCTGTTCCACAGAAATTAGAGCTTACAACGAGGTCTGAATACCACATTCGCGGTCTAGGAGCCTGTATGTTAGGTGGTTATCCGCATCGCTCGGAAGACTCCTTTTTTTACCTAGCACTTGAGCAACTGCGCGAGGCTTCTTCCTGTCAGATCACGACTTCCTGCTACACCATGGGCGGCTTCCCGGTCACCCGTGTGCCCAAGCACCTCACGACCCGCTGCCTGAGCGCGCATCCCAACATCGTGGTGATTCAGTTTGCCTCCAGCGACCTCATCGTGCCGCTTCGGAGAAAGCGAAGCAGCCAGACGAGTGATAGTCATTCCACACCGAGGAAGGTTTCTAGCGAATCGCCAAGTCTGAAGAACCGCCTCATCTGGCAGATACAAGGACTGGTCGGAGATAAGCTACAGCTCAAACCGATCACCCCGCCGCCCGTCTATCTCGAAACGATGGGGCAAATCACGCAGATCCTTCTCAACCACGGAATCATTCCCGTCGTCTTGTCGCCCTTTGTGTTTGGCGGTCGCCGGTCGAATCGGTTTGCCGCTGAATGTAGCGTGAAATTGAGCCAATCGCTAGCGAAGCAGCCCCGAGCCGTATGTTGACGCTTATTCCGCCCTTGCCCGGTATCCTCGCCACCAGACCTTGCTTGCGGACGGCACTCATTTGTCGCTCATGGGCCATCGAATCGTGGCCAATACGCTGTTTGGCCATTTAAAATCGTTAGTCAACGGCCCCGGGCAAGGATCACTAGCTTGCAGAAACGGTTGATCGATTTCACGAGAGGGGACGTGATGCGCACTCCGCTGGATCGTTGCTAGAGCAATCCGCTGCGGCTGGAAAAGTGTCTGATGTTTCGAACGGGTCGGGATGATCCCCAACAAAAAACCCCGCCTTCGCAGGCGGGGTTGCTTTAACCGAGATAAGAAATGGCGGAGCGGACGGGACTCGAACCCGCGACCTCCAACGTGACAGGCTGGCGCTCTAACCAACTGAGCTACCGCTCCATTTCCCTCTCGGGTGCGGGAAGCTATTTAGCCCATCCGGACTGCGCAATCTCTTTTTTACCCTTTCCCCCATTTTTTGCCGATCGCTTTAAAGGCTCAGGAAAGTGCCTCCACAGCGGCTTCCAGCGAGGGTAAATCCTCGACGGAGTGGACGATGGCGTCCTTGTCGATTTTCGAAATCAAGCCCGCCAGCACCTTGCCGGGGCCGAGTTCGAGGAAAGTCCGGTGGCCCATGCTGATGAGTGCTTGGATCGATTCCGTCCAGCGCACCGAGCCGGTGACCTGCTTTTCCAACATGCCACGGATCTCGGCGGGATCGGAAACGACGGACGCGCCGAAGTTGCACACCACCGGCAGGGCAGGGGCGTGGATGGAAATTCCCGCTAGCTCGGTGGCCAGCTTGTCTTGGGCGCTCTGCATCAGCCGGGAATGATAGGCTCCAGCGACGTTGAGCTTGATCGCCCGCCGGATGCCAAACTCTTTGGCTTGGGCGATCGCGGCATCGATCCCCGCGACCGTGCCGGAAATGACGATTTGTCCCGGCGCATTGAGATTCGCCACATCCACGTCTGCCGTCGCGGCCAGTGCCCGGACTTGCGATTCTTCGCCGCCGAGCAGCGCGGCCATCGCTCCATCAGTCGCTTGGCAAGCGTCTTGCATGAATTCACCCCGCCGCGCCACCAGCCGCAGCCCATCCTCAAACGAAAAACTCCCCGCCGCCGCGTGCGCGGTAAATTCACCCAGCGAAAGCCCGGCAGCGGCGACTGGATGGAAATTCGCCAGCCGCTCGCGGATCAGCGCAAGAGCTATCAGGCCATGAAGGTAGAGCGTCGGTTGGCAGTGCGAGGTCTTGGTGAGTTCCTCTTCAGGACCGTCGGCCATGATCTCGGAGATGGAAAATCCCAGCACTTGATCCGCCTGCAAGGCCATCTTGCGAGCGGTGGCGGACGACTCCATCCAGTCCCTGCCCATACCCACCTTCTGGGCACCTTGTCCGGAAAATAAAAGAACGATGTCACTCATGTCCGGCAAGGCTTAGGCAAACCCACCAGACGAGGGAAGGGGAAATAACCTGTGCGATGGCTTCCTTTCCCGAGTAGGGGTTGCGTGGCCAGACCTTTCGACCTTAACCGGGAATTCGGGTAGGCGAACCCAGACTTCGCGATGAATATCTGTTATTCGGGATTAACCCGGGAGCCATTTTGTGAAAATATCCATTGGACAATTTTTTGTGAATTACTTAGCTGGAGACTCTTGATTCACATTTAAGTCAATCCCCCATGAAATCCACTACTTCCAAGCTATCGATTATTTGTATCACTCTCGCCTTGTCCACCCATCAAGGCATGGCCGCATCGGTCGTCGCCTATGCTTTTACCGGCGAGGGTAATGAAATGTTCCTCAACACTTTAGGCACCTCTGGTAGCACAACCACGCCATTGCAGACGGTGGTCGCTAGCGGAAGCTCGGTTCATTCTTTGGCAGGAGGAGGAGAACTGGGTTACAGTGGTCAAGCTTCCGCAACGGCATCCTATAACTCTCTTCGCTCCGCTGCCTCTGGGGCGCTCACGAATTCATTTTATGATTCAGCCTACAATTACGCTGAATCGACGGGAGTTCCTCAAACCTATGCTTCTCAAGGCACCGCTGAATTTACTCAGACTCTGCTACACGGTGGGACCGCAGTGAACTACACATCCACCTACGCGCTACACCTCACCGGCACCATCAGTGGAAATGCGCGAGCAGCAGTTTCTATAAGCCTAACTCATGCTTCAAATACTCCTGAAACCTGGTTTTACGACGCGGTCGGTAGCTATGACCTCATGATCTATTCGCAAGCCTATATCCATGGTGCGTTCGCTCAGGATTTTTCCCTTTCGCTCAATACTCTTTACTCATTTGGCACTACTTCTCTAGCGGATGGTGGAGACTACAGTGGAGCTGCCGCGTTTGGAAATACTCTGGAAGTCGTCGGTATCGATGTCCGCGATGACTCAGGCCGTCTCATCCGTCAAGGCACCATCTCTAGTGATTCGGGCCAGAGTTTCAACATCATCAGTGTCCCGGAGCCTTCGACTTCGCTCCTTACTTTCTTAGGTGTCGGGTTCTTCCTCAGACGTAGTCGCAAGCACTCATCCTGAGAGATCTTTTTCCCAAAGCCTTGCCGTTGTTAGCCATCGTGCAGGGCACTTCCTTCTTGCGGAACAGTCGCGCAACCCATCCGGGGCCGTCGGATGGGTAAAAATGTCGCCACGCGACCCGACCATGCATCCCGGGCGGCTTAGAAATCTGCCGTTTTACCCATTTCCTCGCGCCAGTCCTCATCAGCTTGCATCTCGCGGCCACGAATCTAAACCAAGACACCGTGGCGGCGGATTGCTGGCTGCACAACTCTTGCCGCGAAACTAAGATAGGATTCCAACCCCTAGCAGTGATGTCCTCGATCCCATCTTTCATTGCGATCCCGGTGTTCCTTTGCGGCAAAAAGGAGCGACGAAGCAAGAGTTCTTCGAGCGGTGTGAGAATGCAATGAATGCAAAGATAGAAATGAGGATTTCATCGCCTCACACGACTTCTAGCAATGATAAACCGACCTTCACCCGACGTCTCGGTAAAGGTCGGTGAGGGAGATGGACACGCCGACTTCGGGGAGGTCGAGGATGGTATCCGGCCCCGAAAGTATTTCCCGGCGGAAGCTCGCGCCGTCCCTCCGATGCAGTGTGAGGAAGGTAGATTCCGTCTCTGCGAGAATGTAAGTTTCCAAGGTCGGAATGGTGAGATAATCCCGGAGTTTTTGGACCTCGTCACTGCGGCGGGTGGTCGGGCTGAGCACTTCCAGAATCACGCTCGAGGAGTCGGTGAATAGCGCGTCGCCTGGCACGGGCACGCAGATGATCATGCCGTCGGGATAGTAGAATGCCTGCTCGTCACCTCCCAGCGGCACCCGGAGCTTGAAATCGCTGCCCCCGGAGCTTGAAATCGCTGCCAGTAGGGAAACAAGGTTTCCCGGCAAGCAGCGTTTTAATGAGGTAAAAAAAATTCCCGGCGATGCGCTGGTGGTTAAGCGTTCCGCCAGACATGGCGTAAACTTGTCCAGCCACGTATTCGTGACGGATCTCTGAGACGAGTTCGCCTTGGAGGTAATCTTCTTGCGAAATACGTTTGTCTGCGATCACCAGAGCCACGGGCTAATCCTTAACGGAAGACGGCCGTCCTTGCAAGTTCTCGAAAATGGCAGGCCGCCCTGTGTCTGAGGTAGTATTTCTCGCATGGATCAGTTCAATTTCCTGCCGATGTTTTCCGAGCCCATTTCGTCCGCCACCAAGGATACTTTTCTCTCTTCGGCTCCGCCGCGGCATGTTCCGCCGGAAATCGCTAAAAAAGTCATCCCGTGGCGGGATACATGGCTATCGTGTTTGGTCGGGGCAGGGGTTATAGTTCTTGGACTGGCGCTGAGTGGAGTGATCGTACCCCGCCATTTGGCATCAGAGTGGCGCTTGGAGAAGGAGGTGGTCGAGGTGGTTTCGGGGGAAATCCTCTCAAGTTTGGCGACGAAAACTAAGGTCAATGGAACTCGAATTTGGAAATACCAGTTTGGGTATCATCCGACGGGGAAATCAAAACAACGGGGAATCGCTTATACATCTGGCAAGCGGTGGGATCGGGGGCAAGCCGTGGATGTTCGGTATCTAATAGCGGATTTCCAGATCGCCGTGCCGGTCGGGGCAAGACTGGACGAAACCCCTCCTTGGTTATCGTTGATCCTGATTTTCCCGCTAGTGGGAATTGTTAGTATCTGCGGGACAATCCACAAGCGAACTTGGAAACGGCGACTCTTGAGCCACGGGATGGTAAAAAAGGCAGTAGTGAATGCGGTCGAACCATCCAAATTTCAGAATACTGGTCAGCTGTATTATAAGCTTCGATTGAGGAGTTGTGAGAGTGGCATGTTATTTGAAAAGGGAACTCGCGATGCCGCCGAAATCGACACTGCGGAGGCGAAGCTGAAATCTGGCGAACCGCTGACGATTCTCTATGACCCGCACAAGCCGAAGCGGTTCTTTGTCACAGATTGCTGGTCTGCGACGGCTGCGACCTTACCGACGGAACGGTTTCTACGTGAAAATCTGAGACCCATCGGAGCACTTCCGAGGAATTCAGCCACGGCAGTGGTGACCGATACGTTTCTCCGAATGCCCGTGCCTCGGCCGATTCCCAAGGAGATTTTACGGAAAGCTGCGGGGGGTAGTGGCACTTGGGTCATGCAGATGGTCGGAGCTGGCTTTTTCGCTGTTGGGCTTTTTCTCTCATGGCAGGCGTTGTCAGAAGACACGCCGATGGCGTTGACGGTGGTGATTTTCCCGCTTTTCGGTGCCGTAGCTCTCTTCGGGCCGATGTTGCTTCAGTCGCGGAAAGTGCAGATTTTGCGGCATGGCCAAGTATCCACTGCACGCGTCACAGCAGTGGAAAAAACCTCGGTTCAAATCAATGACCGGTGCCAATACAAGATTCACTTGAGCCGCACCAGTGATGGCTTGCAGATGGTCAGACGAACTTGTTCTTCGCAGGAAATTTCCTTTGCGGCTAGGAAATGGAAGGACGCTGAGTCAGTGAAAATTCTTTATCTACTCGGAAGGCAGAACAGTGTGTTATTGCCGGAAAGTTGGAATGAGTAGGCGAGGCCTTGATCTTTCCTTGAGAAGCCATCAATTCCGCCGAAGATGGCCACCGTGCTTAGCTTTCGTTTTCTATCACCGTTTCTAGCATCTGCGGCGCTGGTGCTTTTGAGTTCCTGTCAGACTTTCCATTTCTATGGCCAAGCACTTGGCGGGCAGCTTGAAATCCTGCGCAAAAGCCGGCCGAGCAGTCAGGTGATCGCGGATGCTGTGACATCGCCTGCGGTCCGCCGGCAACTGGTAGCGGTGGAGGGTATCCGGAAATTTGCCACGGATTTCCTCTCGCTTCCTGGTGATGAAAGCTACGGAAAATACGCCGATCTCGGACGTGGACATGTCGTGTGGGTGCTCTACGCGGCCCCGGAATTTTCCCTGAAGCCGAAGACTTGGCGATACCTCGCAGTGGGCGAGATGGGGTATCGCGGGTATTTCCGGGAACAGGAAACGGTGGCCCTTTCCCACCAACTCAAGGCGGAGGGATACGACGTCTTCGTCGGCGGAGTGGACGCCTACTCGACACTCGGTTGGTTCCACGACCCGGTGCTTAACACGTTCATCCACTACTCAGACATCGATCTCGCAGAAACGATTTTCCATGAGCTGACTCATCGCAAGGTGTTCCGGTGGGGCGACACGGTTTTTAATGAATCGCTTGCGAACACGGTGGCAGAGGAGGGGGTGAAGCGGTGGCTAAAACACCAAGGCCGTCGTGCGGATTTGAAAAACTATCAAGGTCGGCTGGTGCGGCGGCGGGAGTTCTATCAGGAGATCGAACGCGCGCGCTGGCGTCTTGCGGCGCTCTACGCCTCGGGCCAATCCGCGCCGGTGATGCGTGAAAAAAAGGCGGCGATTTTAGTGAAATTGCGCGATCAGTTCCGAGAACTCCGTCGTCGCTGGGGCGGCCACGGCCTAGAATCGTGGCTGCATGAAGACATTAATAATGGCCACATCGTCTCGCTGAATCTCTACGCCGAGAAGATGCCAGTATTTGAAAAACTACTCGCCGAGTGTGGCGGTGACCTCGATCTGTTTTTCCAGCAAGCCGCGAAACTCAAGCTCCCGAAACCTTAAAATGACTGCCAAACGCACCGAACGTGACTCGATGGGGGAAATGGAAGTGCCCGCCGCCGCGCTCTATGGTGCGTCCACGCAACGGGCGGTTTTGAATTTCCCGATCTCCGGAACCCGCCTGCCATTGCCGCTGATCCATGCCTACGGTCGGATTAAAAAAGCTGCTGCTGAGACTAACGCCGAGCTGGGGAGGCTGGATCCTGAGTCCGCGCGACGGATCGCTGCCGCTGCGGATGAAATCACGGCGGGTGTCCATGATGCAGAATTTCCGGTGGATATCTATCAAACTGGTTCAGGAACCTCGACGAATACGAATGTCAACGAAGTCATCGTCACACTGTGTGGGCACAGCGTGCATTCGAATGACCACGTCAATCTCGGCCAGTCCTCGAATGATACGTTTCCAACGGCGATCCATGTCGCGGCGGCGTTGGAAATGAAGTGCCGATTGATCCCCGCATTGACTGGACTGGCGACGGCACTGGAGGAGAAGTCGCGGGAGTTTCACGATATTTTCAAAATTGGTCGGACTCACTTGATGGACGCGACGCCAGTGAGGCTGGGCCAAGAGTTCGGTGGCTGGGCGAGGCAGGTGCGGCAATCCATCAAACGGGCGGATCAAGCCTTGACGGTCTTGCTCGAACTGCCGCTGGGAGGAACGGCGGTCGGGACTGGGCTGAATACTCATCCCGATTTCGCGCAGAAGTCCATCGCCCGGCTGGCGGAGGCGACGGGTATTCCTTTCTACGAGGCGGAAAATCACTTCGAAGCGCAGTCGGCCAAGGACGCTTGCATGGAAGTGCATGGGCAGCTTTCCACCATCGCGGTGTCGCTGCATAAGATCGCGAGCGACATCCGTTTACTCGCTTCCGGGCCGCAGTGTGGGGTGGGGGAAATCCGGCTGCCTGCCACACAGCCGGGTTCGTCGATCATGCCGGGTAAGGTCAATCCCGTGATGGCGGAGTCGGTCACCATGGTCGCTGCTCGGGTCGCGGGAAATCAAACGACCATGGCGTGGTGCGGCGTCGGCGGGTTTTTGGAGCTGAATGTTTCGATGCCATTGTTGGCGGCTTGTTTGCTCGAATCCATCTGCCTCTTGGCAAATGTGGCGGAGGCATTCCGAACGCATTGTGTCGAAGGGATCGAGGCAGATGAAGTCCGCTGCGGTGCGTTCATCGAGCGGTCGCTTGCCATGGTCACGGCCTTGGCTCCACGCCTCGGCTATGATCGCGCAGCAGTGATCGCGAAGGAGTCAGTTTCCAGCGGTAGGACGGTGAGGGAAATCTGCATGGCGCGCCTAGACGAACTGGGAATGAATGCGGAGGAGCTGGCGGGACTGCTCGATCCCGCAAGGATGAGTGGCCCGTAGCACGGTGCTTGCGATTTTTCCCAAGCGCCTTAGTTTGCCGCCAGCCAAATAAAAGCCATGTCCACTACATCCCCGAAAATCACCGCCTACCTTAAAACTTTCTGCGGCTGGAGCGAAGGCATCCGCGCCATCATGCGGAAGTATGAGCTGCCCTACGAAGAGAAAGACATCATCAAGAATCCCGCATTCCGCTGGGAAATGGAGCAACGCAGCGGCCAGCCGCTCTCGCCCTGCGTCGAGATCGACGGCACGATGCTGCCCGACATTTCCGGCGAGGAAGTGGAAAAATGGATGCTGGAAAATGGCTATCTGGAGAGCAATGACGCCGCTCCAGACGCGCCGATCAATTCGTCCTGCACTGACGAACAACACGCGGAAATGGCCATGGGACGCACGCCGGTGCCGGGAAAAATCCGCTTTCTCGATTGAAATCGATTTTCCAGACAAATGCCGCCGTGTGGGGCATTTCCCTCATTGAATGATGAATTCACCCGCAAGCGAATGGAAGCAGTGGCTGGCCGAAAACGGTCCACGCCTCCTTCTTTTCGCCCGTGGCTGGAGTAACTGCCGCCAAGATGCCGAAGATCTGGTGCAAGACGCGATCCTGCGGATGTGGCACCACCAAGCGGATAAGGGCCACAAACCACCCGATCTACCGTTGGTCTTCTCGACGATCCGCTTCTGTGGGCTGAACCATCACCGCAGTGAGTCGCGCCGCCGCAAGCGTGAGGAATCAGTGATTTACCTCGCAGATTTCAAAGACGTTTGGCTCGACCCGGTGCTGGAAGAAGACGAGGAAGCCCTGATTCTGCGTGATGCAGTCCAAAATCTCAGCCAAAAGCTGCGCGAAGTGGTGGTGATGAAATTTTGGGGAGGGCTGACATTTTTACAAATATCCGACACCCTCGCGATTTCGCCCAACACGGCAGCTTCGCGTTACCGTTATGCGTTAGAGCAATTGGCGCGCGAGCTGCGCCGGATCAAGGAGGAACGCCATGCAAGCGCCTGATCCGATTGAGACGATTTTAGCCCGCCTGATGCCAACGGCATTGAGTGATCGCGGCCAGATGGACCTTGAGGAAATGGTCAGTGATCTTGCCGGACCGCCGCCTGAGAACGTGACCACGATATCGTCGGGGAAATGGATTGCCCGGTGCTTAATCGGGGGTGGGATCGCAGCGGCAATCGGTGCGATGTGCGCGATTTTCCCGATGATCCATCGGTCATCGGCCCATGAAGCGGCTCAAGTTTCAGATTCCACTACTTCGGCTGGATTCGTATTAGTCAGTGAGTCTGACCGGATCGAATCCGTAACGGATGAGGGATGGCTGAAGGATTCGGAAGGATCTCCGATGCACTCGGTGCGCCTCAAGACGGTGCAGGAAAATAAGGTGCGCGACCAGCAAAGCGGGATGGTGGTCCAGATTTCCGAGCCACGGGAGGAAATCCTGATGATGCCAGCCGGTTTGGCACATGACGGCCCTCTATTAAAAAAGCCACCTTTATTCAGCAAGATGGTCGAAGCTGCATCACTGCCAGTGGAAGGCGGTTGCCCGGTCCGCATGGTGAATGTCGCTGAGAAGAGTGCCAGTTTCATTTGCCCCGCCGAGGGCAAGGCGTCCGTGAGTCGCGAGGGCGGGATTTATCAAGTCAGGATCTGGGGAACCAAAGGAGAGGTGGTTTTCGAAGGGGATTTACCTCAGAACGATACACCGGAACCACTGCCGGAAATGTGGAGGAAGAAGGTGCAAGTTCTCTGCCGCACGCTCGATCAAGCACTGGATGGCGGCATCATACCACAACGGCAGCCGCAATCTCGCGTCGCCCCTCCAGCTCCTCGTCAGCCGTAAAGTGCACGATCTGACAGATTTATCATGGGAATGCCTTGCGTTTTCAAAGACGGCTTCCCATCTTCCGCCCCATGCATCCTGACGTGGCGAAACTGGTTGAAGCCGGTCGCATTCCTAAACCGGTCGGCGAGCGCCTTTCTCAATTGGCTCCCGGAAATTTCTGCCTTCATAAATCCTTCGGCGCGGGAAAGGTGATCGACTGGGACCTCCCGGCCAAGAAAGTCACCATTGATTTCGAGAAATCAACCGGCCAGACCATGGAGTTGCAGTTTGCATTCCAAAAAACTGAGTGGATCGGCCCAGACGACTTCCGGGCGAAAAAAATCGAGCAGCTTGAGGAACTTCGCACACTCTCAAAGAGCGATCCACTCGCCCTCATCGTTCACCTTCTTGAGAGCCATGGCGGCAGTATGACCGGTGATGCGCTAGAAAAGGAACTCTCCGGTGCCGTCATTCCCGAGCCGACTTTCAAAAAATGGTGGGACGCGACGAAGAAATCCCTCCGAGAAAGTCGCCTTGCCGCAGTGCCGCAGAAGCGCACCGAGCCGATCGTCCTACGCGTCGGGGACCGCAGCCCGGCCGAGGCATTGGTGGCAGATTTCGAAGCCGCCCGCGACATCAAGGGTATGATCCGCGCCTTGGAAGCCATCGCCGCCGACATCGGGGCTTTTGAAGGTGACACCGACTCCTTGAAGCGGCTGCTCAATGACATCGACGAAGGGGCGAAAAAAGCCGCTCGCGTCCAACTCGGTCAAGCGCTCCAACTCGTCGCTGCCCGCGACGAAGTCATCGGCTCGTCGAAATCGCTAGAACTGGATGCCACGGCAGTCCGTCTCTCAGATTTGCTTCTTTCCGCCGATCCCGCCCGCCTCGCCGAAGAGGCTGGGGCGCTTCCATCCAGCCGTCAGCGTGCAGTTTACGAAGCGTTTCCGAACGCTTTCGGTGAGGACTGGGTCAGCAAAATTGTCAAAGTTTTCGACAGCGTCGGAGCACGTGGCGTAACCGAAATCGCTCGGATCTTACTGGAACGGAATGCGATGCCAGCCCTGGTCACCCATCTTCGGTCGGCGATCGCCCGCCGCGCCCTCGGGCCGGATGCGTTGATCTGGGTGTGCCGCGAGCGCAAAGGCCCTTCGGCAGAAATCTTCAGCGCTGACGTCGGTGCCTCGGTGCTGAATCTCCTCGAAAATGACCACCTTTCCGACGGGCCTCGCAAGACCTCGCGCCTGCAATCGCTCCTCGGTGACGACAAAACCCTGCTCACGGATCTCGTCGCCATCATGGACATCAACGAAACCCGCAACTTTGCACGCCGTCTCCTCGATTGCCCGGTCTTCGGTGAACTTGAGAAAAAATCTTTAATGGCCCGCATCATCAAGTCCCGTCCCGAGACGGCGGAACTGGTCAGCGGCACCAATCAAAAGCGCCCTGACGAAATCCTGCTCGTTTCGTGGGAAAGCCTTGAACGGAAAAAGGCCGAGCTCGACGACATCATCCGCAACAAAATCCCGCAAAACCTCCAAGATGTGAAAATCGCGCGGTCCTACGGCGACCTTCGCGAGAATTTCGAATACAAATCCGCCAAGGATTTAGAGAAATATCTAGGCCACCGCCGCAACGCGCTCGATAAGGAAATCAACAACGCCCGTGGCACGGATTTCAAAGGTTCCGACGCCAGCAAGGTTAACATCGGCACCATCGTCACTCTTGTGGATGCGGCTGGGACGGAGACCGAAATGACAGTACTCGGAGCATGGGACTCGATCCCGGAAACCAAGACCGTCTCCTATCTATCCGAGGTCGGCAAGGCACTCGTCGGTCGGGCACCGGGCGATCCTGTCTCGATCCGTGATGAAGTGACCGAAGTGATGCAGACCCTCACGGTCCGCTCGATCCGGCAGTTCAATCCCTGAATTTTTAAACCCAGCTTAACTAACTAAAACTAATCATTATGGATTATACCACCATTGTTGAAATCCGCGGTCGTGAAGTGATCGATTCGCGAGGTAACCCCACCGTCGAGGTGGATGTGCATCTCGAAGGCGGTGCCATCGGCCGCGCCGCAGTTCCTTCCGGTGCCTCCACCGGCGAGCATGAAGCGGTCGAACTCCGCGATGGCGACAAGGCCCGTTTCCTCGGAAAAGGCGTGCTCAAGGCGGTGGAAAACGTCAACGCCGTCCTCGCTCCCGCGCTTCTAGGTTTCTGCGCCACGGAGCAAGCATCCATCGACGCGACGATGCTCGCGCTCGACGGCACCTCCACTAAGAAAAACCTCGGAGCCAACGCTATCCTCGGAGTTTCCCTCGCTACTGCGAAGGCCGCAGCGTCGCAACTCGGTATTCCGCTTTATAAATACCTCGGCGGGCCAAATGCCAAGGTCCTGCCTGTGCCGATGATGAATGTCATCAACGGCGGCGCGCACTCGGATGCACCGATTGATTTCCAAGAATTCATGATCGTGCCCATTGGTGCGCCGACCTTCCGCGAGTCGCTCCGCTATGGTGCCGAAGTATTCCACTCGCTGAAAAAGGTCCTTCACGACCTCGGACTTTCCACCGCTGTCGGCGATGAAGGTGGATTCGCCCCCACGCTGAAAAGTGCCGAGCACGCGATGCAGATCCTTTGCCAAGCCATCGAAGCTGCTGGTTACAAGGTCGGCGAAGATATCGCGTTCGCACTCGACGTCGCTGCTTCGGAATTTTTCGACGCCAAGCAAAACGCCTACGTCTTCAAAAAGTCCGATAAGTCGGTGAAATCTGCCGAAGAACTCGTCGCTTTCTACGCAGATCTTCAAAAACGCTACCCGATCATTTCCATCGAAGACGGCTGTGCTGAAAACGACTGGGATGGGTGGAAAATCATCACTGACCAACTTGGCAAGACTACCCAACTCGTGGGCGACGACCTCTTCGTCACCAATGTCGATTTCCTCGCCAAGGGTATCAAAATGGGCGTCGCCAACTCGATTCTCGTCAAAGTGAACCAAATCGGTTCGCTCACCGAGACCTTCGATGCGGTCGAACTTGCCAAGGAAAACGGCTACACCGCCATCCTCAGCCACCGCTCCGGGGAAACGGAGGACAGCACCATCGCCGACCTCGCCGTCGCCACCAACTGTGGCCAGATTAAGACCGGCTCGATGAGCCGTTCCGACAGGATCGCAAAATATAACCAACTCCTCCGCATCGAGGAAGAGCTTGGCGATGACGCCGTATTCGGCATCAAGAAGCTGCAGGTGCTCAACAAGTAAGCCCTGCCTTCCGGGCTATCATTACCAACCAAGACGGCGGACTTTGAAAAAAGTCCGCTGTTTTTTTGAAAATTCTATATCGTCGCAATCGACCAAGCCTTGTTCGGCGGGGGCTGTGTCGATGGCGTTTGAACGCTACATACAAGGACTAATCCACCCAGTTGACCACGGAAAATTGCCACGATTCCCACAAACCTTGACGTGCTTGAGTCACAAAGCCTCTCCGACACTTTCTCACGCTTTGCGTAGAGTTAGATGGATAATTTCTGCCGGGGCGTTGACTCGCAAGGGGAACCAATTTCCGGTGCCATTACTGACGACCATTGCGCAGCCGGAGTTTTCGTAGAGGCCGGACCAATAGCGAAACATGGCTGATCCAGCACCGAAATTCGGTGTGAGCATCACTTGGCCACCGTGGGTGTGACCGGCTAGGGTGAGGGGAAATCCATGCACGGCCGCTCGGTCAAATGCATGGGGATGATGGGCCAGTAGGATTGGGAAAGCATGAGGATCACGGAGTTTTGCCACCACATCCACGTCTCGTGCCATGGCTGTCTCGCCGTGTTTCCAGACGATTCCAAGCAGTTGCACTGGCACGCCACGGACTTGCACCGTCGCTGTTTGATTCCGTAATAGAGTCAGTCCAGCTTCGCGCACGCCTCGTTCGAAGCCCCCGGGATCCTCGAAAAGATCGTGATTTCCCTCGATTACAAACAGTCCAGCTCGTGACTTGATGGCTTGGAGCATTTTTACGGCAGCGGGCAAATCTCGGAGTGTGTTGTCGATCAAGTCGCCGGTGAAAAGCACGAGATCTGCGTCTAGCCGGTTCGTGGCTGCGACGATTTCATCGAGGACTCGACCACGGGTAAATTTCCCGACGTGGGTGTCGGTCACGTGAGCGATCCGCATTCCGTCGAGTGCGGGTGGCAGATTTGCGAGAAAGACTGTGAGTTTGCGGATCCGGAATCGTGTAATCCGAGGCAGGCAAAAGGCGGTGGTGCCAAAGGTCGCGAGGATGGGCGAGGTCACTGCCACGGCTGCCAGCAACTCACGGCGCGTCCATTTCCTGCCCGCCACTTCCGACTGGGAGACTCGCTTTCCCCGAAAAATTTGGCAGATGGTGGAACACAACGACCAACCGACCATTGAGGGCAGACCCAAAAACGGCAGGAAACCCAGCCCCCACAGCAGCACTAATGCGTAAAGCGGTGCGGGGATAGGGGTGTTCACCACGCCGCGCCTGCCGAGTAAAACCCAAATAAAGCCGCTCAGTAGGGTCATGACCGCCAGCCCGAAACTGAACCTCCAAATTTTGCGGACACCCAACGTCCGTAGCCTTCTGTCTGCCCAAATCCACCATGCCAATGATAGGAGTGGGATTCCGAAGATAATCAATTGGACGACGGCCATAAAGTTTACCGGAGTTTACTCGTGAACCTCACTTGCGCCGCCATTCATGTCGATTGCGCCGAATCCTATTTGATCTCGTCGTCTTCGTCGATGTTGTGGGTGAGGATGAATTGGAGATCGTCGAGGCCGAGGTTTGAGGCGAAGCCTTCGTCGCCGAGGACGTTGGTGACGAGCTGGGTCTTCTGGTGCTGGAGGATACGGATTTTTTCCTCGACGGTGTCACGAGTGAGCAACCGGTAAGCGATGACCTTGTTTTTCTGGCCGATGCGGTGGGTACGGTCGATGGCTTGGTTCTCCACGGCGGGGTTCCACCATGGGTCGTAGAGGATGACGTAGGAGGCTGAGGTGAGGTTGAGACCGGCACCACCTGCCTTGAGTGAGAGCATGAAGACTGAGGGGTCTTTGGTGGTTTGGAATTTCTCGATCTCGCCTTTGCGGTCCTTGGTCTGGCCGGTGAGGTAGTTGTAGGGGCGGTTCTCGAGTTCGAGGCGGGCCTTGATGAGGTCGAGCATCGAGACGAACTGCGAGAAGACGAGGACCTTGTGGCCTTCTTCGTGGAGCTGGTCGAGCAGGTAGAACAGCGACTCCATTTTCGCCGATTCTTCCTTGAGATACTTGGGATCGATGAGGCCCGGGTGGCAGCAAATTTGCCGCAGGCGCATCAGTCCTTGGAGAATTGCAAAGGAGTTTTTCTTCACCGCCTCGTCGGAATCTAGGCCGAGTAGGGCTTTTTGGATGCGTTTGAGTTCGTTTTTGTAGAGCTCGAGCTGGATGCCTTCCATCTTCGAGTAAACTTCCTCCTCGGTCCGCGGTGGCAAGTCTTGGGCGACTTGCAACTTGGTGCGGCGGAGGAGGAAGGGCCGGAGGCGGGAGGCGAGGCGGCTTTGGGAAAGTGGGTCTTTCCGTTTGTCGAAGCGCTTTTTGAAATATGCGCGGCTGCCGAGGACGCCGGGCATGGCGAAGGCCATGAGTGACCACATGTCGAGTAGGCGGTTCTCGATGGGAGTGCCGGTAAGTACGAGACGGTTCTGGGAATCCAGCTCGCGGGCACATTTGGCGGCCTTGGAGTCTGGGTTCTTGATTTGCTGGCCTTCGTCAAGAATGGTTGTAAGCCACTTAATGCCATTGAGTTCCTCGCCACAGACGCGGAGTTGGGCGTAGTTGAGGACGAGGATGTCGATGTTGTTCTGGATGTGCGGGACGTCGATATCGTCGCGGTTTTTGAGGATCTTGACCTTGAGTTGTGGGGTGAATTTCCCGGCCTCGCTGAACCAGACGTCGAGCACGGACTTGGGACAAACAACGAGGGCAGGCTTTTTCATGCCGCCAGTTTTGCGATGTTCGTCGAAAAGCCAGAGCAGATAGGTGAGGGACTGGATCGTTTTTCCGAGACCCATGTCATCGGCCAAAATTCCACCGAAGTTGTTGACGGAGAGGTAGGCGAGGAATTTGAAGCCATCCACCTGATAGGGGCGGAGGGTGGCGTTGAGACCATCTGGGAGGTCGGGGTTGACTTCGAGTTGGATGTCGCCAGCGCGGTTTTTGATGCGCTCCCATGCTTTCGGATCGAAGACCTCGGCGGCCTTGGGATCGGCAAGCTGGAGGGCGTGCATCCGGTGGGTCTCACCGGAGAGATCGAAGGGATCGAGGCCGAGCCGGGTGACGGCCTCGCGCTGGTCGGCGTCGAGCTTGATTTCCAACCGCATCCACGAGCCGTCGTCCATCCGGACGTAGCCACCGCGGGCAGCGACGAGTTGGCGGATCTGAGCTTTGGAGAGATTGACGCCTTGGACGTCGATGACGATGCGGAGGTCAAACCAGTCAATGTCTTGGCCGATGACTTCGAAGCGCACAGCGGCGGTGACGGGGTCCGCGAGGATTGATTTGAGGCGGAGGTCGATGTCTAACTCGATACTCTCGGGCATCGCTTTGATCCATTCCGCGAATTTTTCGGGGAACTGCTTGGTGATCCTGGATTTAAACGAGAGCAGCTTTTCGTCGTAGCTTAGGCCCATTTCGTCGAGAATGGCGGGGACGGGATAGAGGTCCTCGCGGGCGAAACGCAGGAGTTGCTTGCCCTTGACCGGTTGCTGCTCAGCGAGTTCCCAACCTTCTTTGGTGAGTCGCTCAGTGCGGCGGCCCTTGGTCTCGATCGCTTGGACGTCGATGACTAAATGCTCGGTCTCGGCGGCGGTGAGGCCGGCGACGAGGCTCATCGTGAACTTCGGCTTCAGTTCGAGATCGACCACGCGTTTCTTGAGCGACTCAGGGAGTGATGCGCCGATTTTGCGGAGGAACTCGACCCCTTCGAGCGAGTCGATGACCCGCATCGGGATCAAATAGCGCGGCATGACGTCGGTTTCCTCAAGCCAGCGTGGTGGGCCTGGGAAGACGGTTTCGTCAGATTGATAGAGCTCCTTGCGGCCGGGAAGCAGGCGCACGGAGTGGGAGACATTTTCGCCAGTGGCGGTGACGAGCTGGAGGGCGAAGCTTTTCGGGTCGTATGGATCGTCCTCGCAGACCCATGACAGGCGCTCCTCGACGACTTTGAATTCGCGTTCGTCGAGGTTGACGATGTAGCCCTTGAGTGCGGGCTGGCGGAACACGCGGTTCATGAAACGGCAGGATTCCTCTTGGTCGAAGTCGAGCGTGGTGTCGCCGTATTTCCGGAAAAATGCGAGGTAGTGTTCCCACAGCGTCTGGCTGGAAGCATCCATCAGCAGGGCGGCTTCGTGATGGAGATTGACGTAGTGCTCGATGTCGTTCTTTTCGCGGAGCTGGACCCAGACTCCGGCTTTTTCCTCGCGGACTTCGATGCGGGCTTCGTTGATGGTGGCGACCAGGCGGAATCCGACGTTGAGTGGGGCGTCTTGCGGTGGGCGCTCGTTGACTTGCTCGATGCGCTCATACCATGAGGCGACTTCGCGCTCTTGCTCCCAGTCCGCCATTTTCTTCTGCACGTGACCGAGATCGGTGATCACGCTCATGA
Organism: Luteolibacter sp.; assembly: GCA_043766715.1. Taxonomy (GTDB): domain Bacteria; phylum Verrucomicrobiota; class Verrucomicrobiia; order Verrucomicrobiales; family Akkermansiaceae; genus Luteolibacter. The sequence goes on along the minus strand of JAYUHS010000141.1, from coordinate 361 downwards.
AGTCGGGGTAGGGGAGTTTCTTTTTGTAAAAGGCGTAGGCGATGTAGTTCCAGAACTCGAGGATGTCGCCCGGTGGCATCGGCCAGAGTTCGAGCGGCTCGTAGGTGGTGATTTCCCAACGCGGGGTGATGCGGACCATGTCGTGGTCGTGCAGCTCACCTTCGATGACATAGCGGCGGTAGCGTTTCTCGATTTTCGTGACGAAATCTGCCTCTTTGTCGTCCAGCTCGCGGCCGAGTTTTTCCTCGATGATGTCGAGCACGGGCGTGTCGTCGAACTCGTTAGGCGACTCTGGCAGATCCTCGCCGCGGTGCATCCGCTCCATCATCGTCGCGTATTGGCAAGCTCCGGCGATGAGTTC
>JAYUHS010000140.1:0-1482 GCA_043766715.1 Luteolibacter sp. | reverse complement strand
TCACCGACGGGGAGTTCAAACTCACATTAAAACCCGAAGCTCTCGAAATGCTACTCAGCGGAATCGACCTCAAACATGGCATGCAGCGCGCCTGGTACGAACTACCAGATTAATAGCATAAAACCCCATTTTTCGCTTGGCTAATATATAGATCCATGGTCATCTATCCGCGCTTTGACAAACGAGGAACTGCAACGGCAAAACCAAGAGCTGAAGGATCGGATCGCGATCCTTACCCAGCAGATTGACTGGCTCAAGCGCCAGCTCTTCGGTCGAAGCAGCGAGAAATTCGACCACCCGGACCTCTTCGCCCATCAGGAATCGGGAACGCCCGACGGCGACGCGGCCGCAGCGGAGGAGGCCGCTCAAAACACCGCCAGCGCGGACACCAAGCGTGAAAAGCGCACCCGCCGCATCCGCAAAGACCGCCTTCCCGAAAACCTCCCCGTCAGAACCGAAGAGATCATTCCCGAAATTGTCCAGGCCAACCCCGAAGCCTGGAGAAACTGCGGCTTTGAGGAAAAAACCCAACTCGAAAAAGAACCTGCCTACTTCTATCTGCTCCGCACCCTGCGCCTGAAATTTGTTCTCATCGAAAACCCGCTCAGCCCACCCGTCATCGAGCCCGCCAAACCCACCCTAATCGAAGGCGGCTTCTGGGGCCCGGGACTGCTCGCCGAGCTGCTCGCAAATAAATATCTCTATCATCTGCCATTCGACCGCCAGCATGTGCTCAATAAACAGCGTTACGGCGTGGACCTCAGTCCCAACACCATGGGCGACGCCGCCGCCAAAGTCGCCGACCAATGCGGCCTTCTCGTCGGACTGATGAAACAGCGCATGCTCGAAAACAGCTACGTCAGAGCGGACGAAACCTTCATCCGCTATCTCGACAAATCTATCCCCGGCGGCAGTTCCAACGGTTACTTCTGGGTTTACCGCGGACTCACCGGCGATGTCATTTTCGACTGGCAGACCAGCCGCGAGCATCGGCACGCAAGCGAGTGGCTCGGCCCCGACTACGAAGGAATCCTTCAGAGCGACGGCTATCAAGCCTACGAAAACTACTGTCGCTACCAGCGCTTGCGGGGCAAAAAAGTCCTTCGCGCAGCCTGCCTCGCCCACATCCGGCGCAAGTTTGAAAACGCCCGCGCCGAGCGACCGGAAGTCATCGACTGGATCCTGCGAATCATCGCCCTGCTATATATGATAGAAAAGCCGCTGCGCGAATACCAAGCGGACGCCACGGTGCGTTTGCGCATCCGGCAGAACCGCAGCCGCCCGCTTATCAAGCTTTTAGAAAAGGCATTCAAACGCCTCATCAACACCCGCATCCGGCCCAAGAGCGGATTGGGCCAAGCGCTGCAATACGCCCTCGGTCAGTGGCCCGCCATGCAGACCTTCCTTGAAGACGGCCGGGTAGAAATCGACAACAACGACACCGAGAACGACATCAGGCCCAGTGCCGTCGGAAAAAAGAAC
>JAYUHS010000139.1:0-1489 GCA_043766715.1 Luteolibacter sp. | reverse complement strand
GGGACTGGACCATTTGTGAGGCAGAGCGCCACTGACCGTTCGTGGGGTTGTAGATCTCCGGATAACGCCAAGACTTGAATACCTCACCATTAAAAAGCAGAACGGTGGGAGGTATCTCTGTGGGCAGCGCCATCGAGCCGGTAAGCGTCCAGGTCTTTGTCTGTGGGTCGTAGATCTCGCAGGTTGGTGTGCGTCCGTATCCGGGGTCATTTAACTCCCCTCCTAGAATCATCAACCGTTCGTCGGGGAGTCGCACGATGCCGGGATACCAACGGCCTATATTCATTGTGTGCCTTCGGCAAGCCTGCGGAGAGGCGCAAAAGTTGACGAAATTGGGGGGATAGTCGACGGCGTTGGGCCGGAGAACTTAGGCGGCGGCCTGGAACTGGTAGTTCCAGGGTAGCCAGGCGCCCGGGTTGGCGGCGACGGCGGCGGGATTGCGCACCAAGGCCAGCAGGTATTCGAAGGGATTGGCCGAGTTGCGCCGGCAGGTTTGGATCAGGCTCATGAACAGGTCCCCGACCCGGGCGCCCGCGACGGTCTTATAACCCTGGGAGTTCTTCCGGTGCAGGATGGCCATCTTTAAGGTGCGTTCGGCAACGTTATTATCTAAGGGAGCTCCGGGCACCCGCAAAAACAGGGTCAGTGGCTCCCAGTGGTTTTGCATATACTGGATGGCTTGGCCCAGGCCCGAGTTGGGTTCGGTCCGTTTTTTGACCAAGACCTCGGTCATCCAGCGTTGGAGTTCGACCATCACCGGGCCGCTCTTGGTTTGATGGTGAGCCAACCGCTCGGTGGGGCTGAGACCGCGGTCCTTGGCCTCAGCGTCAAACCGGTAAACTTCCCGCAATTGCTCCACGACCTGACGGCCTTCCGCCGGAAAAGCTCCCACGATGTCGAGAAATTCTCGTCTTCCGTGAATGAGGCAGTTTCCCAAGACGGTCTGGAACCCGACTGGAACGTTCCGCGACAACGCATCGCACATCTGGATCGGCGGCGCCAATTCGGCCGCCCGATGGCGCAACACCTCGGTGAGGTTTTCGCCAGCATGCCGCCAGCCGGTAAAGAAAACCACGACTGCAAGTGGGCCTAATTCGCCCACCACCGTTGTGGTAAAAGTTCCTTTTCGTTTGGGATCAATCGCTTCACCGCCCTTTTTGCGCAGCTCCCGTACTCGCATGGTGGTGTCGTCGACATAGAGTACGTCGGCTTGGGCGGTTTGCCGGATCAATTCTTGGAAAACGGGCTCGGCGGCTCGAACCACCGGCGCCATGGCCTCCCACTGCGTCGACTCCGGCAGCGGCACGCCCAAGGACTCCTGTAAACGCGCCAACCGGTAGTGCGGCACCCCGCAGCCGAAGCGCAATAATCCCACCAAGGGCCCGACGGTGTCGGCGAACTTCTCCGTCCCCGCCTCCGGCGGCAATGGCGCCGTAAAGAGGGTCCCACACCCATCACAGCGCAACTTCTCCAATTCCCACACGGTCGC
>JAYUHS010000138.1:0-1492 GCA_043766715.1 Luteolibacter sp. | reverse complement strand
TGAGGCGGACCCGAAAGTTCGACCACGGAGGGACTAAACTAAGCTTATGTGGCGGGGGGCGGGGAAGAGATAGGAGATCATGGATTGGGGATCAAGGATGGAGTGGCGAGGGCCTCGATTTTGGGAAGCTGGAGTGGAAGGCGCAGCACGCAACGGAGCGTAGCGGAGTGAAGTGCGGAGCCTGGAACGGAGGCTTCCCAAAATCGCCGCGCCGCGGGGATACCCTGTTTTATGCGGCCTCCGGTGTTGCCACCCCAGATGCCTCATCAGGACCGGCGAGTGCGTTTTGATAGAACACCGCAGGGGTGAGGTTGCCGAGCGTCTCATGGGGCCGCCAGTCGTTGTAGCGGACGAACCATTTCTCCACTCCTGCCCGCAGAGCCGTGACGGTGGAATGCTCGAATAGATAGATTTCCTCGTATTTGATACTCCTCCACAAACGCTCGATAAATACGTTGTCCATCCAGCGCCCGCGGCCGTCCATGCTGATTTTTATTCCGAGATCCAACAAGCGACCGGTCCATTCGGTGGAGGTGAACTGGCAGCCTTGGTCGGTGTTGAAAATTTCAGGGATGCGGCCAGTGGCGGTCAGCGCGTTTTCCAAGGCTTCGAGGCAGAGGCCGGTTTCCATGGTGTTGGAAACCGCCCAGCCCAGCACCTTGCGCGAATACCAGTCCATCACGGCGCACAGGTAGGCGTGGCCACCGGGCATCGGCACGTAGGTGATGTCGGTGCACCAGACTTGGTCGGGTCTGGTGACCTTCAGATCCCGCAGCAGGTAAGGATATTTGCGGTGCCCGTGGTCCGGAATGCTGGTGCGCGGCTTGCACCAGATCGCTTCGTGACCGATCTCCCGGCGGAGTCTTTGCACGCGCTTGCGGTTGATATCCACGTCGTAATCGCGCTTGAGGACCGTCACCAATTTGCGACTGCCGAGGCACGGATCGATCATGTAGATCTCGTCCAACAGACGTTTGATGCGGATGTCTTCCGGATCCTCGGGCACGGCCTGATAGCTCACCGTCGAGCGGGCGACGCCGAGGAGTTCACATTGTTTTCTCATGCTTAGTTTGGGATGATTTTTTTCGACCAACTCGACACGATCCCTCACAGACCGAGTTGTTTCGACTTTTTTCGCAGGAAGTCCACTTCGACGGTCAACTGCCCGATTTTGGCGTGCAGTTCGTCGCGCTGGCGCTCGAAATCCTCAGTTTCAGCCTTCGCCCGGCCGGGTCCGAAGACACCGCTGGCACCCGCTGTCATGGCTTTCTTCCACTCGGTGACCTGCATCGGATGGATATCGAAATCCTTGGCGATTTGCTGGATGGTCTGAACGCCCTTGAGCGCCTCAAGCGCCACGCGGGCCTTGAATTCGGGTTCGTGTCTTCTTCGTTTTGCTTTCATTTTGTGTGGTTTAGGTTGAGTTCAAGACCCACCCCCGACCACCACAATCAAAGCTTAACCCCTGGCCCGAATTTCGGGGTCCGCCTCA
>JAYUHS010000137.1:0-103623 GCA_043766715.1 Luteolibacter sp. | reverse complement strand
AGATCAAAAGCAAATCCCTCACATTCTCGAAATCTCTCCGTCTTTCCCCGCGCACCTACTCCAAACATCCAATCCGTAAGCCTTTTCTCGCAACACTTCAGTCACTCTCTCTCATGAACTTCCCGTCGCTTTAATCCTGTATTTTTCGACCTGCGTGGACCCGACTTCAGCCCGCAACGCTTAAAGTAGGTCCATGGCTGCACGCACGGCTTGGTCACAAGAGGGAAACGAGCGAATCCGAGGATCCTCGATTCTCATTTGGCATCAAAATTTATCCCTCATCCCAAAAGCCGTGGATTTTGTCGATTTCGCGGCGATCGCGTTTCGTGGGTCTTCCTTTAGCCGCTTCTTGTTTTGCGATCTGCCAAAGCTTGAGAGCTTCGTAAACTCGTGGATCGGTCAAATCCTCGTAGCAAGCTCGCGCTTCTGGCGCGCCCACACGCTTTTCAATGACTGCTTTCACGGAAATTTCCCTAACTCCGGGACCCTCGCTAAATGGAATTTCTAATAAATTGCCGGCCTGCACGGTCGAGGCTCGCTTCAGAGGATGACCATTGCAAGTCACTCTACCCGTCATGCAGGCATCCGCCGCAAGGCTACGGGTTTTGAAAAACCGGGTGGCCCACAACCATTTGTCAGCACGGACGGATTCAGACATCGCTGTATTTTAAGCCCAAGATTCTGCAAAAAACGAACGAATTACTCCATCCCGAGTAATTCAACAGCTCCGTGGCGATTGAAATGGTCGTCAGCTAAAAATCCGATACAAGGAAGGCCATGCAAACTACACCGTTTGACCCGCCCAACTATCTAGCAGGAATCACTGAGATAGTTGCCTCTTATTCGTCATGGCTTTGGGTTCTCTTGGCACTTGTGCTTTTTATCGTATTTTTTAGAACCGTACTTCAACTGATGGGAGTGGTCATCGTGCCGGAAGACCGCATCGGTTTGGTGACGAAAAAGTTCGTTCTTTTCGGCGACCACAAGGAGCTGCCCAGTGGCCGGATCATCGCTCTCAATGGCGAAGCAGGTTTCCAATCCCAAACTCTCGCTCCCGGCCTCTACTTCTGGAAGTGGATCTGGCAGTATGAAATCACTCTACAGCCGCTCGCCGTCATTCCAGATGGACTCATCGGTTTGATCATGTCCAAGGACGGTGGTGAGCTTCTACCCGGTGCGGTCCTTGCCCGCCGCGTCGAGTGCCAGATGTTCCAAGACGCCGAACAATTCCTCCGCTCTGGAGGTCAAAAGGGCCGCCAAGCGTTCTTCCTCACCCCCGGCACCTACCGGATCAACACCTTCCTTTTCGAAGTGACACTCGCGAAAATGACGCAGATTAAGGAAAACATGGTCGGCATCGTCACCACACTCGACGGTGCGCCACTTCCAGAGGGACAAATCGCTGGTCGCGTCACCGACGGCCACAGCAATTTCCAAAACGCCGATGCTTTCCTCGCCGCCGGTGGCAGCCGTGGACTGCAACCACAGGTCATCCTCGCAGGATCTTATTTCCTCAACACCTGGTTCGTCCACGTCGAAGAAATTCCAATGACGGAAATTTCCATCGGTTCCGTCGGTGTGGTCATCAGCTACTACGGTGATGAGGGCGTGGACGTTAGCGGGCTAGATTTCAAGCACGGGAACATCGTCGCCAAGGGCCATAAAGGCGTCTGGGCCGAGCCGCTCGGACCTGGCAAATACCCACTCAACACCTACATCCTCCGCATCGAGCACGTCCCCACCACCAACCTCGTCCTCAACTGGGCCAACGCTCGCTCCGAGGCTCACCAACTCGACAAACACCTCTCCACCATCACCGTCCGCAGCAAGGACGGCTTCCCGTTCAACCTCGACGTTTCACAAATCATCCACATCCCCATGGTCGAGGCCAGCAAGGTCATCGCCCGTTTCGGAAACATGAATAACCTCGTCTCACAGGTCTTGGAACCCACCATTGGCAATTATTTCCGAAACAGCGCGCAAGACAGCGACGTCATCGCCTTTCTCTCCACCCGGAAAGAGCGCCAAGCCTCTGCCCGCAGCCACATCAACGCCGTGCTTGACCAATACAACGTCAACGGCGTGGACACACTCATCGGTGACATCGCCCCACCCGACTCTCTCATGAAAACCCTCACCGACCGTAAAATCGCCGAGGAACAAAAAGTCACCTATGACACCCAACGCATGGCTCAAGAAACCCGCCAGAACTTGGAAAAACAAACCGCCATCGCAGACATTCAAAAGCAAATCGTCCAAGCAGATCAAGGCGTGCAAATCGCCGAGCGGGTCGCCGATGCCGCGGTGAAAAAGGCGGGAGGTGATGCCGCCAGCGTCAAACTCAACGCCGCCGCCGAGGCCGAGCGGGTCAAGGTCACCGCAGACGCTGAGGCCCGCCGCATCGCCCTCACCGGTAATGCAGAAGCTGAGAAAATCCTCGCCATCGGCAAGGCGAATGCCGAGTCCTATCAACTCCAAGTCAATGCCATGGGCGGTGATAATTTCACCCGCACCAAGATCGCCGAGATCATCGGCAAGGATAAAGTCAAAGTCATGCCCGACATCCTCATCACCGGCGGTGGCGACGGCTCAAACGGCGCACTCTCTGGCCTCCTCGGCATGAAGCTCATGGAGGAGCTCGGTGGAAAAACCATCCCGCAGCTCGTGCCACAGCCACCCATCACCGCCGCTCCTGTGAAGCCCATCGAGCCACTCTTGTAAGCTCGTAACCACCCCGAGCTTGGCCTTGATGCCGTAGCAACCGTCACCCGGTTTCCGCGGCGAATCAGGCCATGTTCGCCATCGCACTTGCGGGCCGCCCTTTTCCACTATTACAAGCAAACGTGGCCGGGAAAAATATCGTCTATTTCGACTTAGAAACGCAGCGCAGCTTCGGCGACGTGGGAGGATTTTCACACAAAGCCAAGATGGGCGTCTCCGTCGGAGTGACCTACAGCACCGCCCGCGGCACTTACGAAATCTATGCGGAAAATGAGATGGAGAAGCTCGGCGAGGAGCTGGTGAAGGCGGACCTCGTCGTCGGCTGGAATCACATGCAGTTCGATTACCCCGTGCTCCAGCCCTACGTCTTCCACACCATGGTCGAGCAAACCATCAATCTCGACATGATGCTCGAACTCGAAAAAATCATGGGCCACCGCCTCAAGCTGGACTCGGTGGCTTCCGCATCGCTCGGCACCGGTAAGACCGCAGACGGTCTCGACGCACTCCGTTGGTGGCAAGAACACAAGAAATCCGGCGAGTTCGCCCCACTTCGGAAAATCGCCGAATACTGCGCCTTCGACGTGAAGGTCACCAAATGCGTTCACGAATACGCCCTCGAACACGGCCTGCTCAAATACGACGATAAAAGCGGCCGCATCGCCGAGGTCGCCGTAAACTGGAAATAAATTTCAGGAAACTGGACCAAGCGCCCGCCCTACTCTCACCAGCCGATCTGCGCCATCACCTTCGTCACCGTCCAGATGAACACGATGATCAAGGCGACGATGTAAATCTTTGCGGCAGCTTCGATGGAACGGCGGGTCATAGCGCCGCGCTTCTAGGCCTGCTAGCCGATTTCGCCAAGGGAAAATACCGCAGCAAGTGGGAAATGGAAATGCACTCCTCGCAATCATCACCTCCCGAAAGCCGCAGCCAACGAGGCAAGATCCGCCGGAGCCGCACGGTCCGCCGTGAGGATCGCTGCTTTTTGTAGCGAGATAATTTCAGAAATACCCTTGCGAGAAAGGTCGAGCATCGCCGTCATCTCCTCGGAGGAAAATACCGCTTCCTCGCCGCTTCCTTGGATTTCTACAAACTCGCAAGCCTCGGTCATGACGACGTTGAAGTCCACAGATGCGTCCTTATCCTCCGGGTAATTCAGGTCCAGCACCGGCACGCCCTGGTAAACTCCCGCCGACACCGCAGCCACTAACTTTTTAAGTGCGAACTGCTTGAGCTTCCCTTCCGCCATCAGCTTGTTCAGGGCGATCGCCATTGCCACACAGCCTCCCGTGATCGATGCCGTGCGGGTGCCGCCATCGGCCTGCAATACATCGCAATCAATCCAGATCGTCCGTTGACCGATTTTTTTCAAATCAACACACGCTCGCAGAGCCCGGCCGATGAGCCGCTGGATTTCCGAAGAACGACCGTCCAGCTTACCGCGAGAAATATCGCGCGGCTTCCGCTCCAGTGTCGAATACGGCAGCATGGAATACTCCGCAGTCAGCCAGCCACCTTCCACCCGCTGCGCCCGCATCCACCGTGGCACATCGTCCTCAATGGACGCAGAGCAAATGACCCGCGTATCGCCAAATGACACGAGAACCGACCCAGTGGCATAAGGGGCCACGTTCGGGACGAAGGAAATCGGGCGAAGCTGATCGTTCTGGCGGCCATCGGGTCGAGTCATGGCCGGAGTCAAAACATCCGCCGTCCCCGCTGCAAGCTTGGAGAGCGCCACAAACTCCCCTGATTCGTGAGCTTCACTAGGGAAAATTTGCCCCATCGCGAGTTAACTCCCCACAGCAGTCGGCGCGATGCACCACCGAATTTCCCGAAAGTAAAAAAGCATGAAAACAAAATTCCTCCAGAATTTTCCCGAATCCGCAGTTCAATTCTAATCCTCTCTATCTCATAAATTATTGGCCGTAATCCAACCGCCAACCGATCTGAATCGATCCATCGACACGATCTAAGTCACTAAATTCGAATAGGGTTATCTCGATTAAATAATTTTTAGAGAAACGCATAAAAATTCTTGCGTGTCCGGAAATCGCATCCTAATTCGTCCCGCGCCTCGGAAGAAATTCTCTTACTAACGCCACACCAAGGCTAGCAGGTTTTTCTAACCCCCAAACTTTTACTCCCTTCCACTTGGAATCCCCTACATTTCTTGTCGCCAACAGCGTCATTCTCACCGCTCACATCGGACAAGTGCTCACCACGCACCGGTTCAATGACTGGCAGGTCGTGCACTCGGCGGATGAAGTCCACTACTTATCCAGTAAACTTAAACCCAGTTACATCATCATCGACATCTCGATGGTGAATTCAGACTTAGGAAGCTATTGCAACGAAATCGTAGAAAAGTCCGATACCGCCATCATCCTGATGTTAAATCACATGGCGACACCTCTCACCTCCACTGAAGTGGACGCTGCGCGGAAGCAATGCCCGCAGATCATCGGGGTTTTCGAGTTTCCCGTGGAAGCCGAGAAACTCGTGGCACTGATGATAGAGCATCGGGACCGACCGAAGCCTGCCGAAATCCAACTTCCCAATCACCTAGCAGCGATGCAAATGAAACACCAACAAGCGGATCATCCCAGCGGTGTGGCGCAGTGGATCCAAGATCATCCAGATGTTATCAGCTCCACTTACCTCGACCCAAGTGGCAAGATCACCGAAACTTACGGGATACTTCAACCGGGGCAAAGTGAAGCAGCTCACTACATCATGGCCATCGGCCGCTCTCTGGGTGAAAATTTAGGCCTGACTAATCTGCATGAAGCTTATCAACATGGACCTCAGCAAAAATTTCTAACCTTAGATACTGGGGACCAAACAGTGACATTTCACTGCAAGCCAAAAGCAATTTTACGAGAAATTGCAGCACGTTATCATAACTAACCCGCATGTCTCAGAACTTAATCTCACTACGTAGCATCACAGGAGTCGAGGGATCTTTCCACTTTGACTCGGCGCTGATTCAGCGTGAACGCGATTTAGCCAGTTTTTACACCGATGAATTCTTGGCAAAATGGCAAGCTCCGATCATCCAAGCTTTTAAAACGTCTGACCAATACATCGGACAATTTGACGACTTATTATTCCGTTATTCCGAGCGTCAAATTTACATCAGACGACACGAAAACCAGTTTTTGTGCGTGATCGCACTGCCCGATTTAGACATGGATGGGCTACGGATGGGAACTCGGCTGCTCATCACTGAACTGGTGAAGATTCCACTGGTTTTTACTCCTCCTCCCATCGTTTTCCAGCCTCCTCAAGGTGGAGTTTTCACTTCTCCACAGCCCTCCGCAAGGCCCGTAACGGCACCGCAGCGGGCTACTCCTCCACCACAACGGCGCAAACCTCCGGGCAAGTCCGATGGCATTTGGGGCTAAATCACCGCAACTCTCTCAGCACTATTTAAACTACACCAAGGATACCGCCCAACATGATATTACAGGAAATTACTCAAGCCACATTCTTCATGGCCATGCTCGCAATGATGGGGACGGCTCTCTTCATGATATTGCAACAACATCGCTTACTTGATCGCTTCAAAAGCGTGGGTAGCGTCTCAATCGTCCTCCTGACGATTGCTGGAGTCAGTTACTATTTCATGTTACAAGCCTACCAACACGAAATTACTGTAGGCAGCGGTAAATTTCCCACGCATTTACGATATGTTGATTGGTTGCTCACAACCCCCCTACTTTTACTTGAGTTCCCTCTCCTCTTGGGCATCGGAAAAAAAGGTGCCAAATTCATGAAGAAGCTGATCGTTTTAGATCTCTTGATGATCATCTGTGCGTATGTCGCTGAGCTGAATCCTTTGAACCCTCCGTTACATTTCGGGATGTTCTTTTTGAGCTGCATCTTTTGGCTGAGTATCGCCTTTATGATGCTCACCGCGTTACAGTCACTTCCTTCACACATCGGTCCATCACTTCGACAGACACTTAAGTTTATTAGTATGCTGTTCTTGATTGGATGGGCTGTGTATCCACTTGGCTTCCTAACTCCTCTCATGCAAATCGCTCCAGATATTCGTGAGCTTTGTTACAACATTGCCGACGTAATCAATAAAGTCGGGCCCGCAATCGCAATTTACCTAGCTGCCCGAGGCACTCAGGCCGAGGAGGAAGAAGCGGCTTACGCAGAGCTTGAGGATGAAGCGATGACCGAAGGCCACTGATCAAAGCCCCCTACAATTAGCCTTACGAACCAGAGTGACCGTCGCCCAGATCGGGTGGCCGATCTAGGGCCATGTTCTCAGCCTCCTTACTCAAGTCATGGTCATTTCCGGTTCTGGCCATGATCGTAGGGGCGTTCATGGGCCGGGGAGACGATGGAGCAGGTCGCTGGGCCTTTCTGGCGAGTATCGCATTCATGGGCTTACCGCATGGTGGTTGTGATCCTTGGCTACCACATTGGCTGGGGAAAAAACGCAGCGAATGTGGGATCATCATTGGGCTTTATTTAACATTGGTGGCGGTGATGGCAGCAGTCTGGTGGCTGGATTCAGTCGCAGCCATCATCGCCTTTTTAGCCATTACCGCTTGGCACTGGGGCAGCACTGACGCGAGATGGCTAGGTATCCGCTTTGGAAAATGGTGGGGCCTCGGACGCGGGCTTTTTATCGTCGGCGCTTCCGTTGGCTGGCAACCTGCATCCTCGACGACTTTCTTAAAAACGCTGGGGGAATCCACACCACTTTTCGAGTTGCTTGTTGCGTCGAGTTTTTGGATCGGATTCCTCGGGATCGGGATGGAATACGCTGCATTGCTATTAGGGAAACAACGGCCATGGATTCCGGCCTTCCTTGAGTCGGTCGGGTTGGTCTGTTTGTTTTCTTTAGTCCATCCACTTCTCGCGATTACTGCTTATTATGCCGGGATTCACGCTTTCCGCAGTATCGAAATCATCGGACCTTGGCTCCCGCAGTGGTCTCGGAAACGACCTTTATTGGGTTTTCATCTAGCGGCTGCTCCAGGCGCACTTGCGGTGCTCGCATTATTACCACTCTGTGCGGCCCTGCTTCCTCCCTCGACTCATGGATATGAGCGCTGGGTCGCAGCTTATTTCGTTTTGCTTTCCGTCCTCACACTGCCTCACGCGATTCTTTTTGCGATGCTACCACTCACGCAGCCAACGTCCCCATGAGTCGAGAAGTCGTCATTATTGGTGCGGGACCCGGCGGCCTTGCGACGGCGGTGCTCACCGCAGCGGCAGGGCATCGAGTCACATTGTTAGAAAAACTACCTTTCACCGGCGGCCGGACCTCGACGCTCCACGGTGGTGACTTTAAATTTGATTTAGGCCCCACGTTCTTTCTCTATCCCCGAGTCTTGGAGGAAATTTTCCGTGCGGCAGGTGCTGACTTGCACGCTGCTGTGCCGATGACGCGCCTCGACCCGCAATACCGAATCGTCTTTGACTCTCCCAATCCCGCAGCGGTGGTCCACATCGACGCCACGCCTGACATCGAGCTGATGGAGCGAGAAATCAACCGTATTTCTCCGCCAGATGCATCAGGCTTCCGACGTTTTATGGCGGAAAACCGTCAGAAATTTGATTCATTCCGTGGCGTGATGGAGTCGGAATTTACCGGCTGGCGTGATGTCTTAAATCCGACGATGTTAGGGCTGCTACCCCACCTGCAACCTCACCTCAATCTGGATGCCTATCTGAAAGGCTTTTTTAAAGATCCACGCGTGCGAACCGCGTTTTCCTTTCAGTCGAAATACCTAGGGATGTCTCCTTTCCGCTGTCCTAGCCTGTTTTCGATTCTGTCGTTTTTAGAATATGAGCATGGCGTGTTTCATCCCACGGGGGGATGTGCCGCTGTCACTTCCGCGCTTGCCGATTTAGCGAAATCGTTAGGGGTTGAGATTCGACTAAACGAACCAGTCACCAGCTTAAAATTTGAACAATCACGAGTCACTGGGGTGACTACGAACCGTGCGGACTACCACGCGGACGCGGTGGTGATGAATGCCGATTTCGCACGGGGGATTCAGCACTTGGTGCCAGATCATCTCCGACCGAGTTGGAGCAACCGCAAGATCGCCAAAAAGCGTTTCTCATGCTCCACGTTCATGCTCTACCTCGGGCTCGATGGCACCTCACCGGGCTTACCTCACCACACCATTCGGATCGCCTCGGATTATAAAGCAAATCTCCGGGAGATTGATCAGCATCGATTTCCCGGGGAAGATCCGTCGTTTTACATCCAGAATCCGTGCGTGACTGACCCCACCCTAGCACCTGCCGGTAAATCCACCCTCTATCTGCTCGCCCCAGTTTCGAACCAACTCGCCGAAACCGACTGGAAAACTGAGGCCCCCAAGATGCGACGCCGACTATTGGAAAAGGCGGCTGCCCTTGGATTTGAAGACCTTGAGCGTCGGGTCGAATTCGAAAAAATCATCACTCCAGATGATTGGGACTCACAATATGACATCCACCTAGGTGCGACTTTCAATCTCGCACACACGTTCCCTCAGATGCTACATTTGAGACCGCAGAATCGGTTTCAAGACGTCCCCGGTCTATACCTTACGGGTGGCGGCACTCATCCCGGTAGTGGGCTTCCTGTGATATTCGAATCTGCACGCATCACCTCTAGGCTTTTGCTAGAAGACTTCCAGTAGCGGCTGGACCGAGAGGAAACTTCTCAAATCAGACTTCATCAAAAACGCCCGTCTCCTTTACGGGAAACGGGCGTGAGAGTGGTTTTCGGGAGTTAGTTCGAGGAGGAAATCAGGCTCGCTTGGCTCGCTCCCTTTTTGATCTTGGACTGCTTGATCCAGCTCATCGTGGAGCGCAGCTTTTCACCAACCTTCTCGATTTGGTGGTCGGCACTTTCCTTGCGAAGGGCGTTGAAACGCTTGTAGCCGCCTTCGTATTCGGCGATCCACTCCTTGGCGAACTTGCCATTTTCGATTTCTTTGAGCTGCTTGACCATGCGCTTCTTCACCGAGGCATCGATGATCTTCGGACCCACGGAAACATCGCCCCACTCGGCAGTCTCGGAAATCGAGAAACGCATGCCAGCGATGCCCTGCTCATTCATCAGGTCCACGATCAACTTGAGTTCGTGAAGGCACTCGAAGTAGGCCATTTCTGGTTGGAAACCAGCCTCGACCAACACTTCGAACCCGGCCTTCACCAAGGCAGTGGCACCGCCGCACAGGACGACTTGCTCACCGAAAAGATCTGTCACGGTTTCTTCGCGGAAATTCGTTTCAAACACGCCGGCACGGGCACAACCAATGCCACCGGCCCAAGCGAGCGCCGTTTGCTTGGCCTTGCCGGAAATGTCTTGATGGACGGCGATGAGACCGGGAACTCCTTTGCCCGCAACGAATTGTGAACGGACAGTGTGGCCTGGACCTTTCGGCGCGACGAGGATCACGTCGATGTCCTCAGGTGCGACGATGGTCTTGAAGTGGACGGCAAATCCGTGGGAGAAAAGGAGCGTCTTGCCCTTGCTGAGGTGCGGCGCGATGTCCTTGTTATAAACTGCAGGAATGACAGTGTCTGGGGTGGCGACGAAGATCACGTCTGCCATTTTCACTGCTTCCGCCGTGTCATAGACCTCGAAGCCGAGGTTCTTGGCCACTTCGCGGGACTTTGATTTCGGATAGAGTCCGATGATGACCTTGAGGCCACTGTCCTTGAGGTTGAGCGCGTGGGCGTGGCCCTGTGAACCGAAGCCGATCACGGCGAGGGTCTTCTTTTTGAGCGGAGCGATCGGAGCGTCCTTGGTGGTGTAGATCTTCGCGGCCATGGCGGATCGGTAGGTTAGTTCAGTTAGGTCGCACCGCTGCCATCAGGGCAAGCGGCGGGGCGGAAACGTGGAGAGATGGCAGTAGCGGGTCAAGCAACAACCCGAAAATGCCGTTCACTCAAAGTGAACCGCTTCCAGACGATACAAAAATGGCGGACCACCGAGGCGGCCCGCCATTCAAGAAACAAAAACTGGGTGCCAAAATTAGCGGCGGCGACGCAGCAGGCCGAGCAGGCCGATGGAACCAAGCAACGCAGCTGTCGGTTCCGGGATCGCCGAACCAGACACCGTAACCATGTCGAAGCGCCATGTGCCAGAGGCCGCATAGTTGGTCCCCGTCGTCGAAGCCACGTAATTCGCAGGTCCGGCACCAGTCGCTGTCGATTCGAATGCTGAAACGATGCGAACACCGAAATTTTGGTTGTTAGCCACTTGGGAGATGCCGGAGAGGCTCACCGAGCGTCCATTGTACCAAGTATCTCCCGCAGCGGCGGTAAAGAACGCTGCCGTCGTCCAAGAGGTGCCGTTGATGGTGTATTGAACTGCTTCGTAGCGAGACGAGCTGTTCGAATGCCGCAAGTCGTAGGTAAGCATGATGTTGTCATAGCCACGGGTATCGACGAGAAATTGCACACCAGCGGAGAGGTCACCCACCGTCGCAGTTGGGTAGGTGGTAGTATTCCAAGCGGTATTGTCTGTAGTATTAGAATCGCTGGACCCGCCATTGTTGCTGCCAGTGGAGATCGTCGCGGTAGTGGTGAGCGGCGATGCCGTGCCAACGCCGGTCGAGGGTGAGGTAGTGCCGGTTGTGAGTGTGGCATCATTCGGTACGGAATTAAAATTCCATTGGGTGATGGTTGCGGCAGGAAGTGGGATGGCTGTGATCAATAAGAGGGGCAAGATTTTCATAATTATTAGTAATTTCTCTGGGGTGAGAAACATCTATAATCTGGCCTTTGGTGGGTTGAGGAAAACCCGGTGACATTTCCGTCAAACAAATTTTACTCCCCATCCATTAGATCACCCGATTCCGGGACTCCCTCACCTTCACCGCCGCGATCCGACAATCTTCAAAAACAACGACATCCGGGGTGCCGCTCACGTTACTTGTGGCGAAAATCCCCGGCGTCGTGGTTTCGAGGCGTGAGTTGACCGGAATGAATCCTTTCCCGTCGGTGGCGATGCTAGCTGCTGACAAACCTAGCAGTTTATTATTCTTTCGATAGAATCACAGTCTCGCCGGGAAGGCTACTTTGCTTCCCGGACCTTGTCGGCTTGGTCTTCGATCTGGTCTGCGCGCTTCTCCACCGCTTTACGGGTCGCGTCAGCATCGTTTTCCGTGGCATCCGCCGCTTGTTCGCTGCTTTTGCGGATGGCTTCGGCGTGCTCTTCCTTCATCTCGGCGACTTTTTCACCGTCTTTACGGAGCTGGCCAGCGCCCGCTTCTAAGTTTTCGGCTTTTTGTTCGAGGTAGGACTCACGAGCTTGCTCTTGTTTGGATTTACAAGACGCGAGGAGCAGGGCGAAGGAGGAAACAGCGGTGAGGGTGATGATGGATGTGGTTTTCATGATTGAGTTTGAGTTCCCGGCGAACCGGCAGGAATCCGTTCGCAAGAAAGGTACCAATACGTTTTCCAGTGAGTTATAGCAAAAAATGAGTCCGTCATCGGGTGTGATGCTCGCTGGAAGTTGCATCCTGCACGGGTCATCCGCCGCTCGCTATTTCGTGGGCCCGCGCTTGTTTGTCGGTCACCGGGTATTGAAATTGACCCAAGTTGGCGCGGCGGTGAGGCTCGCGCGTGCGATCAATTTTAATCACCGGTGGAAATGGCGGACTCGGACTCGGGATCGCCCGCTATTTCCTCGATCACGATGCCGAGGCTCATGTCTGGCTCGGTGTCCGCTCGAACCGTGCGCTGGCGGAAAATTTGGTAGGAGAATTCCCCCAACGCTGTCGGTTGATCGACCTCGAAGTGACAAGCAGCGAGGCATGGCAGACGGCGATCGCGACGATCCTCGAAGCCGACGGCCAGCTCGATGTGCTGGTGAACAATGCAGGGATGCACCGGGATTGCCTCCTCGCCGCGATGCCGGACGAGACGTGGCACTCGGTGATCGCGGCGAACCTCGACGCCGTTTTCCATGGTTGCCGGGCGGTGGTCACGCCGATGATGAAGCAGCGTTCTGGCCGCATCATTAACATCGCCTCGCTCAGCGCTGTGCTGCCGCCGTTAGGCCAGACGAATTACGCCGCAGCCAAGGCTGGCGTGGTCGCGCTGAGCCAGACACTGGCAAAGGAAACAGCGCGCTCTGGCATCACGGTGAACTCGATTTTACCCGGCTTCATCGAGACCGAGGCCATCGGCGGAATGGACGACGAAGCGCGGAAAAACGCCCAGCGCGGCATCCCGATGCGCCGCTTCGGTAAGCCACACGAAGTCGCCGCTGCCGTGTTTTTTCTTGCCAGCAAGGACGCGGCCTACATCACCGGAGCCGGTTTGAAGATCGACGGCGGAATTTTTTAAACGAGACGATCATGCGAGACGCGGAACTACGATTGAAGATCAAGGAAATGATGGTGGAGGAGCTGATGCTCGACCAAGAGCCTGCGGAAATCAGCGATACCGTGCCGATCTTCGGCGGCGGCGGACTGGGGCTGGACTCGGTGGATGCCTTGCAACTCGTCGTCGGCCTGGAGAAACATTTCAGCCTGAAAATCGGCAACTCAGACGCGGCGAAGGGCATCCTCGAGAGCGTCGAAACCATCGCCCAGGAGATTGAGAAATCCGCCTGATCGATCGGTTTTCGTGGTGTGCATGAAAGCCTTTCTCGTTTTTTCCTTCAAGCTGGTGCTCACCGGTCTCTGCCTGTGGTGGGCATTTTCCCAAGTGAAATTCGACCGCACGCTGCTCGGGCGGCCCGGCGCGATCGACTACTGCTGGCTCGCTGGCGGTGCCTTGCTCGCCGGGCTTTCTATCACTCTGCACGCCACACGGTGGTGGTTTTTCCTGCGGGCGCAGTCACTGAAGGTGAGCTTGGGGCGGACCATCGAGCTGACGATGATCGACAGCCTATTCAGCCTCGCTTCCGTCAGCGGGCTGGGTGGCGATGCTGCGAGGATCATCCTGCTAATGCGAGATCATCCGGGCAAGAAGCTAGTCATCGGGATGGCGGTGATGACGGACCATCTCGCCGGTCTCGTCTCACTGGCGCTGTTATTTTTCATCATCTCGGTGGCGAAGTTCGAGATGCTTGCCGACCAGAGCATCCTCGGCCGTGGTTTGATCCAGTTCGCGTGGTTCTATCTGGGCGGCGGACTGGCGATGGTGTTCATGATGTTCGTCTGCGCCTCGCCGCCGATACACCGCATGATCCACCGGAATGGCCGTTTTTCTAGCTGGCCCACCATTCAAAAAATCCCCGAACTCTATGACATTTACCGGAAAAATTGGAGATTCGCACTCGCCGGGTTGGGAGTTTCGTTCTTGATGCTGGGCGCGTATTTTTCCTCCTACTACTGTGGAATGCGAGCTGTCGGCGGAAAAGCAGACTACGGCGCGGTGATGTCGGCGATGCCGGTGATCGACGCCATCAGCGGCATGCCCATTTCCATCGCCGGAGTCGGCGTCCGCGAGCGATTATTTCAGGTGCTGATGAAAGACCTCGCCGGGGTGCCACCGGAAACGGCCGTGGCCGCCTCACTCGCCGGGTTTTCCTGCAATGTCCTGTGGGCGGGACTCGGCGCGTTGTTTTTTTTAAAAAAGCGCGACCGGATCAGCAGCGCCGACTTAGAGACGAATCGGCAGCCAGAGAAGTGACGCCCTCGTGGGTTGGAACTTGCCCGCAAGCCAAGCACTGGGACAGGGTCGCGGCAGGCCATGAAGGAACTCATCGAAGAACTCGAACGCTGGGGAGCGGATGTGATCTTCGGCCGGGCGAAGGGCTTCAAAGCGGCGTTGATGCGGTTCGCGATGCGGGCACTTTCCGGGATTTTCCGGCTCATCGTGCAGCTCAGAATCTGGCGTTACCGCCGTGGCTGGCGGGCGCAACACCATCTGGGGACGCAAGTGATCGCCATCGGTAACATCACAGTCGGCGGCACGGGTAAGACGCCGGTGGTGGAACTCATGGCGAGATCCCTGCGAGATCGTGGCCGCCAAGTGGCCATCCTTTCGCGTGGCTATAAAAGCAAGAAACTCGACCGCCCGCAAAAATGGCAGGACCGCCACGGCCGATCAATTCCCGGCGAAAAAATGCCCAAGGTCGTCTCCACCGGCAGCGCCCTCCTGCTGGACTCGAAATTCGCCGGCGATGAACCATTCATGCTCGCGAAGAACCTCGATGGCGTGGCGGTGGTGGTGGACAAGAATCGCGTGAAAGGCGGACTTTTCGCTGTCGGCCAGCTAGGCGCGGACACCCTGCTGCTGGACGACGGGATGCAGTATCTGGACCTCGCCCACTCGATGGACGTGGTGCTCATCGACTCCGGCTCACCCTTCGGCACCGAGGCGCTTCTGCCACGCGGCACCCTCCGCGAGCCACCGAAAAACCTGCGGCGGGCTAGCTACATCCTGATCACCAAGTGCGACGGCCGCTCAAACGAAGCGTTGATTTCCCGGCTCCGAAAATACAACAAAACCGCAGAAATCATCGAGTGCACCCACGGTCCAATTTACTTGGAAAATGTCTTCACCCGCGAGCGGCAGCCGCTCGAATTTCTCCATGACAAATGGGTCGCAACCATCAGCGCCATCGCCGTGCCAGAAGCGTTCGAGAGTTCACTGGAAAAACTCGGCGCGAAGGTGGAAATCCGCCGCCGTTTCTCCGATCACTACCGGTTTTCACGCCGAGAAGTGGAGCGCTTCATGCAGCGCTGCGTCGAGCGGGATATGCAGATGATCGTAACGACCGAGAAGGACGCCGTGCGCTTCCCCAAGCCCACTTCAATCGACGTGCCAGTGTATTTCCTTCGCATCGAGGTGGAAATTCTCAAAGGTCAGGAAATCTGGGATGGTTTGATCTCAAGGATCTGCAATCCTCCGCCTGTTTTCCAGTCCGTGCTACGGAATCGGGACGCTTACCGGCCCTGAGAATTCATTTTAAAAAAATTCGCCTTTTTCGGATTGCCACGGGGAAAAGCGCTCACTAGTTTCCGCCCCCCGCGATCTTTAACCTCATCCCGAGATGTCCAAGCACAACAGCCTCAAGTCCAGCGCCACCGTCGGCGGCAAACGTTCCGTCCTCAAGCGCTTCGAGCGCGTCAAACTGCTCAGAGAGCGTGGCGAATGGAAAGCTGGCAGGTCCCCTGTCGGATTGCCGAAGACCAAGCACGAGGGTTAATTCCCCTTGGTTCTCACTTTTTAAAAATCGCGCGGATCCCAGTGGGCTTCGCGCCTTTTGTATTGATACACCCATGGCTACCAACGACGGCACCCGCC
Organism: Luteolibacter sp.; assembly: GCA_043766715.1. Lineage (GTDB taxonomy): Bacteria > Verrucomicrobiota > Verrucomicrobiia > Verrucomicrobiales > Akkermansiaceae > Luteolibacter. The sequence goes on along the minus strand of JAYUHS010000137.1, from coordinate 87,657 downwards.
TTAATAAATACCTCGCGTCCTGCGCCGTGGGCTCCCGCCGCGCCTGCGACGAACTGATCAAGGCGGCGCGAGTCGAGGTGAACGGTGCGCCATGCATCAACATGGGGACCCGCATTTCCCCCGGCGACCACGTCAAGGTGGATGGCAAACGAGTCGTCCAGCGCGAGACACTGATCATCGCCTTTCACAAGCCCCGCGGCTTCGTCTGCACTCGGGAAGACGAACTCGGGCGAGACACAATTTACTCGATGCTGCCCGCCTCACTTCACTCGCTCCACCACGTCGGGCGGTTGGACATGGACTCGGAAGGGCTGCTGATCCTCACGAATGACGGCGACCTCTCGCAGCAATTGATGCATCCGTCGAAATCCGTCGAGAAGGAATACCTCGTCACCTCGAACCAAGCGTTCGAGAACAGCCACCTCGACCAATTTCTCGAAGGCGTTTATACTGAGGAAGGTAGGCTCAAGGCCAAGGCCATCGAGCGACTTTCCTCCCGCCGCCTCAAGGTGGTTCTCGATCACGGTGCCAAGCGCCAAATCCGCGTGATGTTCGAGACTCTCGGCTATCAAGTCACCAAACTGCTGCGGGTCCGCATCGGCGCACTCTGGCTCGGCGATCTCGAACCTGGTGGCTGGGCTGCGCTCAACACCGTAGAAGTCCAAATGCTCTTGGGAAATCCGAAACCCACGAAAAAGCGCGAACCCACTGCGGATCCGCGTAAAAAAAGGCCGGGCTGACGATGTTTGAGTCGTGAATGACTCCCCTTCCCGAGTTTCGCGCTTCCCCGAGATTGCGGAAGTTGGATCTGGCCACTAAAACGTCGCTTATGGCTCTCCCAGAACACCGGAAACCTAAATCTGGCAAGATCCAGGTGAAGTCTGGATTTTTGGAAAAACTCGTCGCCCGGCTGGACCGAGTGGTGCCGGGTGATGTGCAGCAGATCGTGACACGGTTGATCCGTGAGAAGGGGTTTCTAGAAAAAGTCTTCGAGGCACTGCACGAGGGCGTCATCATTCTCGACCCGGACGGGGTGATCGGTTTCCTCAATCACGCCGCTTGCCAGTTTTTCGGACTCGATCCGGAGCAGGCACCGGGCAGGGAAATTTCCACTCAGATCCGCGGGCTGGACTGGGAGTCACTTGGCAAACCTGGCCGGACGATCAGCCGTGATCTGGAGGTGTTCTACCCAGAAAAGCGTTTCCTGAACTTCTATCTGGCTCCGATCGATGACGCGGACCACCTCAGCGAGCCGCTCGGCTACGTGATGCTGGTCCGTGACTTAACGACGACCCGGGCTGAGGCGGAGGAAACGCTGGAATCCGCCCGGCTGAACTCGCTCACGCTGCTCGCTGCCGGAGTGGCGCATGAAATCGGCAATCCGCTCAACTCGCTGGACATCCATTTACAACTGCTCGACCGCAAGCTGAAAAAGCTCCGACCGGTGGACCGCCAGCCACTCGAAGAAAATCTCTCGACCGCGCGTGCGGAAATCCAGCGGCTCGACCAGATTTTAAAGCAATTTCTCCATGCCGTCCGCCCGACAGCCCCGCACCGCGAACGGAGAGATCTTCACGTCATTCTCCATGAAACCTTGCGGCTGCTGGAGCCCGAGCTGGCCGCGCGGGAAATCTCCGTGCAGCTCGACCTCGCGGAATCCATGCCGCCGGCCACGATCGATCCGGGGCAATTCCAGCAGGTGTTCTATAATCTGATCCGAAATGCCTACCAAGCGATCGCTTGTGAGAAAGGCCGCATCACCATCCGGACGCGGGTCAGTGATTTCGAGTATATCATTTCCATCGAGGACAATGGCACCGGCATTTCCCCCGAGCACATGGGGGCGATTTTCGAGCCGTATCGCACGACAAAGTCCTCCGGCTCGGGGCTGGGACTGCTCATCGTCCGGCGGATCATCCGCGAGCACGGCGGGGAAATCGCCATCGAGAGCGAGGAAGGCCAAGGGACGCGGGTGTTGATCCACTTGCCTCATCGTGACCGACCGGTGAGATTGCTCGGCCCGCCCGATTCAGATCCGGTCATCGATTTATAATTCCCAAATTTATGTTACCGACCTTGCTGATCGTGGAAGACGAGCGCGCGACCCGCGAGGGACTCCGCAGTGCGCTGGACGAAGAGTTCGAGGTTTACACGGCGGCGGGGACGAGTGAGGCGCTGGCGATTTTAAAATCCGAGCGCATCCAGCTGCTACTTACCGACTTGCGACTCGGCGGAGACTCGGGAATGGACCTGCTCGATGCCGCGCTGGCGATGCCGGAGCCGCCGGTGGCGGTGATGATGACCGCTTACGGCTCGGTCGATACGGCGGTGGAGGCGATGAGGCGCGGGGCATGGCATTTCGTGACCAAGCCACTGAATCTCGACGAGGTGGAAATGCTTCTCAAGCGCGCCCTGCGGAACCGGACGCTGGAAACGGAGAACCACCAACTGGTCCAGCAGGTGAAAAAGCATCACAAGCTCGACCGGCTGGTCGGTAAATCTCCAGCGATCAAGCGCGTTTCCGAACTCATCCAACAAGTCGCACCGACCCGGGCGACGGTGCTCATTGAGGGGGAATCTGGAACCGGCAAGGAGGTGGTGGCGCACGCGCTGCACCAGCTTTCCGGGCGGCCGGTGGCGAAGATGGTGATCGTGCATTGCGCGGCGCTTTCCCCGCAGTTGTTGGAAAGCGAGCTCTTCGGGCACGAGAAGGGCGCATTCACCGGTGCGGCCCAGCGGCGGATCGGCCGCTTCGAGCAGGCAGACGGCGGCACGCTTTTTCTCGATGAAATCGGCGAAATCGACGCGGCGACGCAGGTGAAGCTGCTGCGTATTTTATCCGAGCGGACGCTGGAACGCGTCGGCTCGAATTCACCGATCAAAGTGGATGTGCGGGTCGTCGCCGCGACGAATAAAAATCTAAAGGAGCTGGTGGCGAAGGGTACATTCCGCGAGGACCTCTATTTCCGCCTGAATGTGGTCAAGGTCGAGATGCCGCCGCTACGATCCCGGCGCGAGGATATCGTGCTACTGGCGAACAGTTTTTTACAGGAATTCGCCAAGGAAAACGAGCGACCCGTGAAGCCACTGACGGACGAGGCGATGGCGCTGCTGCTGAAATACAACTGGCCTGGAAACGTCCGCGAGCTGCGGACGGTCATCGAGCACGGCGTGGTGATGAGCAACGATTCCGTCATTGAGGTGCGCCACTTACCGCAATTCCTGCATTTCCAAGACCTTCCCCAGATGGATTCCCCGGTCATGACCAAAATGGCCCTTGATGGCGCGGCGGAATTCAACTTGCATGCGCTCGAAACCAACACAATCCGCTCCGCCCTCTCACTCGCTGGTGGAAACCGCACTCGGGCGGCGGATTTACTTGGTGTCAGCCGCAGAACCCTCCAGCGAAAACTGAAGGATCTAGGCCTTTAAAATCTCCCATCCGCATTCATCCCCAGCCTTTTCATGAGTATCAACTCCTCCCAGCTCGACACCGGCATCATCATCCGCCGGAGCCTCTTCCTACTCGTCCTGCTCATCCTCACCTTGGGGAATATCTTCGTCCTATTCAGCGGGTTGAACTCGCCGCAAGGGATCGACCAAGCCCAGATCTCCCGCGAAATCGCCCGGGGAAATGGCTTCACCACCAAGATGATCCGGCCAGTCGCTTATTACCAAGCGACGACCGCCCAAGGTGGGGCGGTGCCCTTCGTCGGCTTCCCAGATACCTACCACTCGCCGCTCAATCCACTGCTGAATGCTGCCGTGCTCAAGCTCGTCGGCGCAGATGACTCAGATCGTTGGCAAATGTCCACCAGTGAGCTGATTTTCCCCTTAGATCGGGTGATTGCGACGGTTTCCGTGTTGTTTTTCCTCATGGCCATCGGCGTGAACTACCTGCTGATTTCACGGATTTTCGACCCTAAAATCGCCGGAGTTTGTGCGATTTTAATGCTCTTCTGCTCTGCATTTTGGGGTTACGCCCTGAGTGGGCTGCCGCAAATGTTGATGCTGCTGCTGTTTTCCTCAGGGATGTATTTCGTTTACCGCGCCACCGAGGCAGCGGCGGAAGGGCGGATCGCCATGACGCCCGCTGTGATCGCGGGGGTGTTTTTCACGCTGCTGGCGCTGACCCACTGGATGACGGTCTGGATCGCGCTCGGCTACATCATTTATGCGGCGGTGGCTTACCGGCCACGCGGAATTGTCGGGATCTCGATCTTGGCGTTGATCCTGATTGCCGCCATCGGGCCGATGTTACGGAACCAAGGATTGACGGGTTCGCCCTTCGGCACGGCATTTCTCACCCTTTATAATGGCCTAGGAAATGGCTCGGAAGCCGCCGTGATGCGGACCTCGGATTTACAGGCAGAACCGCTGGTGCTGGATGGATTAATCGCGAAAGTCCTCGGCACGACGCTGATCCAAGCGACGGATATCATCCCATTTCTCGGCGGGATCATCGTCGCTCCGTTGTTTTTCCTCGCGCTGCTTCATCCGTTCAAGCGGCCATCGATCGCGAATTTCCGGTGGGCGGTTCTGTTGATGTGGGTCACGGCCGCCCTCGGCATGGCGTTTTTCGGGATCACCAAGGACCCGCTGGATCCGAATCAACTGCACCTTTTGTTCGCACCGATCATGACCGCCTATGGACTTGCGTTCATTTCCATCCTCTGGAGCCGGCTGGATTTCGTCGCTGCCACGCCAATTCTGAGGAACTTCCATCACGTCGTCATCGTCGGCATTTGTGCGCTGCCGCTGGTCTTGTCCTTGCCCCAGAAGGTGCGCCTCGGGATGCACTACCGGAACTACGGCGGGATTCCGAGCTGGCCACCTTACCGCGCAGACCCGCTGAACAGCAAGGAAGGGCTTAAGTCATTCACCACCAACAAGCAGATTATTTTCTCCGACCAGCCATGGGCCACTGCTTGGTATGCAGACCGGATCAGCATCTGGCTACCACCGACCCGCGCGGCGTTTGAGAAACTCGAAACGGCTGCCGCAGACTTACAAACGCCGGTGGCAGGTATCATCATTTCTCCCACATCCCACGGGTCCGGATCACTCTCCTCAATTTCCAAGAACTACAAGGATTTCACCTCACTGGTGCTGGACGGCCACGTGCTGCTCGCGACCTTCCCCACCCGCCCGACTGCGCAGTTCCAGCAACCCGTTTCTCTATTCACCCAAGACCAGCACCTCGAAGGGATCGCCAAGCGCTACCCTTACCGCAAGCCGCTGGTAGGCTTGGAAATGGTCTATTACAGCGACCGCCCGATCCAAACCACCAGCTCTCAGCAAAGCAAATAATCATGGCCCGTCGGAAATCCACAGAAGAAGAAGCCGCCGGACCACCCACCTTCGAGGACGCCCTCGGCGGGCTCGAAGCCATCGTCGAGGCCATGGAGCACGAGCATTTACCACTCGAAGATCTCGTCGCCCACTACGAAAAAGGCTCGGCGCTGCTGACGCGTTGCGAGGCGATTCTCCAGTCCGCCCGCGGTCGGATCGAGCTGATCACCCTGCGCAACCAGAACGAGATTGCACTGGAATCCAGCATCAAATCCGACGAGGGTCGCGCGGAAGACACCCTGAATGATCCTTCCGAGGACCCCGACGACGACGATAATGACATCCGCCTCTTCTAAGTGCCCCGCCATCGGACCTCTGCTTTCCACCATTCATTCACCCGGCGATGTTAAAAAGCTCACCGACGATGACCTGCCCAAGCTCGCGGCAGAAATCCGGTATAAATTGATCGATTGCCTATCGAAAACAGGCGGGCATCTCGGGCCGAATTTAGGCGTCGTGGAGCTCAGCGTGGCACTTCACCGAGTATTTTCCACCCCGGTCGATAAGTTCGTTTTCGACGTCTCTCACCAAGGTTACGTCCACAAAATGCTCACCGGGCGGGCGGGTCAGATCGACACCATCCGCACTTATAAGGGCCTCAACGGCTTCCTGCTGCGGACCGAATCTGAGCACGACAGCTACGGCGCAGGCCACGCCGGCACCGCGCTTTCCGCTGCTCTCGGCATGGCCGCCGCACGGGATCTCGCCGGGGGCAACAATCACGTCGTCGCCGTGGCCGGAGACGCGGCATTTACCTGCGGACCGACTCTCGAAGCGCTGAACAACATCGCGGAAACCACCAAGAAATTCATCGTCGTCCTGAATGACAATGAGTGGTCGATCGATAAAAACGTCGGGGCCATCGCTCGCTATTTCAATGCCCTCCAGACCCACTCGACCTACGCCGCCGTGCGCCGCCAAGCAGCGGATTTCGTCGAAAAAATCGCCGGTAAGGCCGCCCGCACCCTCGCCCACCGCGTGGAGGAAGGCGCGAAAAACCTGCTATTTCAGAACGTCCTTTTCGAGAAATTCGGGATGCGTTACTTCGGCCCCATCGATGGCCATGACCTGCCCTTGCTGATCCGCACCTTCGAGCACCTCAAGACGCTGCACGAGCCGGTCGTCCTCCACATCATCACGGAAAAAGGCCGTGGCTATCAACCCGCGCTGGATAATCCCGGGAAATTCCATGGCCTCGGCACCTACAAGATCGAGGACGGCTCGACCGACTCCACCGCCACCCCGACCTGCTCGGATTTATTTGGCCGCGCCGTGACCGACTTCGCAAAAAAAGACCCGAAGATCGTCGCCATCACCGCCGCCATGCCAGGCGGCACCAAGCTGGAAATTTTCAAGAAGGAGCTACCAGACCGCTACTTCGACGTCGGCATCGCCGAGGAACACGCCGCACTTTTTGCCTGCGGCCTTGCCAGCGAAGGCTTCCGGCCATTTCTCGCGATTTACTCGACCTTCATGCAGCGCGCCTACGACATGATCATCCATGATATGGCGTTGCAGGGACTTCCCGTCCGACTCTGTATGGATCGCGGCGGCTTGTCCGGCGATGATGGACCTACGCACCACGGGCTTTTCGACATCGGCTACCTCCGTCACATCCCCGGTATCATCCACATGCAACCGAAGGATGAGGACGAGTTCGTGGACATGCTCCACACCATGGCCCTCTACGATGACGGTCCCTCCGCCATCCGCTACCCACGCGGTGTGATCAAGGGCACTCCGGTCAAGGCCTTGCCCCAACGGCTGGAAATCGGTAAGGCGGAAGTCGTCGCCGATGGCACAGACGTCGCGCTCATCGGCCTCGGCACGCTGTTTGAAATGGCAGAACGCACGAAAACTCAGCTTGAAGCCCGCGGACTCTCCGTCGCGCTGATCAACCCCCGTTTCATCAAGCCGCTCGACGCTGAGGTGCTCCAAAGTTACGCCGCCAAGTGCAAGGTCGTCTGCACCTTCGAGGACCACGTCCTGTTCAACGGCTTCGGCGCAGCGGTGATTGAGAACCTCCACGACGCCGGGATCCACACTCCGGTCGAGCGCATCGGCTGGCCGGACCGATTCATCGAGCACGGCAAGCCGGAAACTCTCCGCGAGCTCCACGGCATGACCGCAGAGGCTGCCACCGCGAAGATTCTGAAGCATTTCCCTGAGGATGCCGCCATCCCCGCGAGGGACCGGTCCGTTTATTGAATCCACCTACTCATTAACGAGTTACAAAAACACTCGACGCGAGAAGCGGCATGTCCAAGCTCGTTGCATGATAGCAAGGCTGCGGGGCAAGGTGATCGAGGCGTATCCGAATCGCTTGGTGGTGGATGTCCAAGGAGTGGGCTACGAGGTTTTCATTCCGCTCTCGACGTTTGATCGGCTGCACGCGGCGGAGGGCTTGGTGGTGGATTTACGGACTCATGTACACTTCAGCCAGCTTGCGCAGAAATTGTTCGGCTTCGCGAGTGAGGAGGAGCGGGATGTTTTCCTACTCCTCATCGACCGAGTGAGCGGCGTGGGACCGACGATGGCGGTCTCGGTGTTGAGCGGGATGAATGTGAACGATTTTAAAAAATGCGTGGTCGCTGGCGACGTGGCGGGGCTTTCGAAGCTGAAAGGCGTGGGGAAAAAAACCGCAGAGCGCATCATCCTCGAGCTGAAGGACAAAGTCGGCGTGACGGAGACTTGGCAAGATGCAGCGGCAGGCCAAGTGAGTGCCGGTGCGGCGGATGCGGAGCTGGCCCTAATCGCGCTGGGCTACAAGCAAGTGGATGCACGCAAGGCCGTGAGAAAAGTGCTAGACGCAGATCCGGCAGCGGCGACGGAGGCACTCGTCCGCGGAGCTTTACGAGCGTTACAAGGGTGAGAACGTCGAGCGAAAGAACTCGACGAGCGGAGCCTCCTCCCAACGACTGATGATCTCCGAAACGCCCAAGCCCATGCGGGGACTATGAAAAGCAATCCTCTCCATCCATTGGCACTCCGGGAAATGTCGCTGTCATCATTATCAATAATCTCCGCGATCTCCGCTGGGGCGAACTCACCTTCCCCGGCTTGAAAATCCTCTCTCCCGCCGAATTTCTCACTCAATATCCCACACCATGAGCACCCTGACCATTCGCCTTCCCGAGGATAAACACGACCGCCTCCGTCATCTGGCACAACACCGGGCCATGAGCGTGAACAAACTCATCGAAGAACTGGCCACCATCAGCATCGCCGAGTTCGATTCCGAAATGCGATTCCGCGCCATGGCTTCCCATGGGTCCGCGCAAGAAGGCCTCGCCCTGCTGGATCGACTCGACGCCGCATTTGCTCCCTAAGAAATGCCTTCCGGGATGTCCGGCGGAGTGCCACTCACTTATCACACCTCCTAGGTGTGCATTTCGCTCGGTTGACTAAGTAAAATGAGTGGCTATACCATCCCATGGCCAACGGCACGTTTGCGGAAAAATAGCGCAGAACCCAGAGCGGCGCAGGCGAGTAGCAGGGTGGACGGCTCGGGGATGCTGCCTGCGAGGATCGGCTTGCCGGGCTCGGTTTCGTAGGCCCAACCGCGAATTTCGGTCTGATTCCAGTTACAGTTATCCAGATCCATCCAGCCGTAGTGAACTTTTCCTTGGATGAGGAATTCGATTCCGAGATAGCCACGGATGCCAAGAAACGAGCCAGAAAAGCCGACATTGTAGCGGACATGCAGCGAGGCTGCGCCGGGCACACCGATGGGATGGGATTGCCAGCCTGAAAGTTCACCATATTGGGGGAAGAGGGCGGGCGAATCGGCACCGACGGAGGCACCGCTAGTCAGCGGATAAGGCTCCGAGTCATACCACGACTCACCCCGCTGGGGAAGTCTCAGGCCGAGCAGGCGGGTTCCTCCCCAGATGCGGAGGTAGGAGCTGCTGCCTGAAGAATCGTGCTGGAGGTCGAAGACGCCATCGCCATTCAGATCGATATTATAGTCCTGAGTGGCAGGATTCCCGCTGTTGAGCGCGATGCGCCGGAGCGGCTGGACGAAGATGACGGCGGCTTGGGCGGCTTGGGCGCAGAAAAGCATGCCGCTGAGAATTGCGGCATGCTTCAGAGGTCCAAGCCCGGCGAGCAACGGCCTAAGGCTTAGGGGAAATTTCATCAAGGGAGGTTGAAGGGATTCGGCGAGACTTTCCTCACCCGGTAGAACTTGGAAGGGCTGGCAGGCAACGGCATGGAGGCAGCCGTGGTGCTCTCGGTGATGGTGTTGAAGATCCCCGAGGCGACCGTCCATGTGCTGAGATTGGTCGAGCTCTCGATGATATAATAACCGCCGACGAGCGAATTCCACGTCAGCGTGGCCGTCACATTGCCTCCACTGAAGGAGAAGCTGTTACCGGTGATCGCAAAATTCTCAGTCTGGGTGGAAATGCCGGTGACAATGACCGAGAGCGGTTGGGCATCGGGTGTGCCGTTCCCATCCACATCGATCAGGGTGGTGCCTGTTTTTTGCGAAATGATTACACGATAGAGTGTGCCCGTTGGAGGGGAGGTAGGCGTCACCACCTGCTCGACATTATCCACGTCATTCTGGCCGCGGGTCGCTGCGGTCGCAGGCGAGGCAGGATTCAGCTTCCATGGCAGGATGACGGCTCCGAGGGTTGGAGGATTCGTTGTATTGTCCGTGATTGGATAGATACGGACATCGAGGTTGTTGTTGAGAACCGAATTCGTCGGCTCGACATAGGTTCCGCTACCCGGGCTGCTCTCCGTCCAGGCCTGTTGGTCGGGGAGGAGACCGGTGGAAGGATCCGGCTGGGCGACGGGATCTGCCCAGGAGGCGGTGACTTTGATCGCTTGGGCACCGGCGGCGCGGACGGTGAAGGCGGCCTCCTTGTTGTTCGGCAGCACGACTTCCTTCACATAGGTCCGGGCGGCGCTGTTGTAGTTCGCTTGGAGCAGCGCGGCAGCCTTGTCGATCTGGGCGATGCCCCAACCGGAGCGATAGTCTGGCCCGGCGGTGGAGATGTCCGTGGCGGTGTGGATGACGAGCCCTTTCAGCGTCGCTGCGCGTAGCGGCTCCTCAGGGCTGTAGTTCACGCTACGTTCCTGAAGTTCGCTAAGCAGCGCCGTTCCACCAGAGACACCGGCGGCGGAGAAGCTCGTGCCGGTTGCGGCGGTCTCGTATTGGTTCGTTTGCGGAACGCCGGCCACAATGGTGAGCTTCGGCGTGTTCACGTTGACGCCGTTCGCCATCACGTCCGGCTTGATGCGGCCGTCATCGGCGGGGCCGAAGACCGTACCCTGTCCGACCAATATTGGAGACTGTGGCTGAGACCAGAGGGCACTGGCGGAGGTGACGGAGCCAACGGTAAGGGCGTTCTTCGAGGTCTGGAGACCTTTGGGAATCGTGTCAAACCCGAGTGTCCCGCCATCGGCACCGGGCTTTCCACTCAGTGGACTGGCGGTTTGACCACTGAGCGGGGTGAATACAATCTGCTCGCTCGGTGTATTGGCATTTACGACGGATAGAGAGCCTTGGCTGAAGTGCCAATAACCCGTGCCATTGAAAAGAACATCCTCCTGAATCCCAAGGGTGATCAGGCCGGCTTGAGCGATGAAGTAGGGATTCCCACCGACAAAGACGGACTTGTTTCCGGCGAATTCGTTTTGGCCACGGTCATTCCCGGCAGCGGCGACAAGCTGCTGGTAAGGCTGGAGGCAGGCGGTCTCATCCGCGATGCGGGCCTCCGAATTGTAGAGGCCGAAGTCAGGGGACTCCGATCGGTTGGCAAAAATATCACCGATGAAGTAATTCACTGTGCGCGTGATCGAAGGTCCGCCGGAGACGGGAATAGTTAGGATAGAGGTATCCCAACCGAAGACACCACCGTAGGAGTGGTTGGAAACACGGCTATCCGATGCTGCTTGGCTTAAAACGGTGCCGTAGGGATCGACCCAAGTATACGCATTGATGCTGCCTTGGTAGGCGATGCCCTTGGCCCCAGCGGACGCTCCTGCAGCGATCATCACTCCAGCCACTGAGGTCGCGTGGCTGTCAGGGGAGTTGACTCCCAGTGGATTAGCGACACGGAAGGGGCTCCCGAACTCAATATGCGGTAGGTAAGGAATGAATTGCTCGAACTGCCCGATGGTAGTGCCGGGTGGATGAGCGGTGAGGCCGCCGCCGTTCAGCGAGGGGGTATTGGCACCTGTCGGCCAGATTTTGTTAGCTCCGATCACGGCGGCGTCGGTGGTGCCGAGGTTGCGCATTTTCACCACTTGCCCGTTCGCTACCTTCAAGGTGAGCGTATCCGTCGTGGGAGTTAGAATGCTGGCTTCCTCATGGGCAAGGCCATCTGCGAGCTCCTGTCGGCGCTGGGCACTCACGGAAACAGCCCGGGCGTTCGCCTTCAGGCGGGTTTCTTCCACCCACCTCGAGATGTTCGGCTTGCCGGGAGCGACGGCGGTGAGCGGTTCTAGGTTTACCCTTGCATCGACCTTCGCCTTGCTGGCGGATTGTTCGATGGCTTGTGGGGCGGCCACGGCTGCCGTCACCTCGTCCGCGCGTTCCGCAACCGCTGGGTCAACAGGAAGCGTGAGCGCGGCGATGAGGAGTAGCCAGTTTAGGTTGTAGTGATGTGGTTTCATTGAGGTTAGGTATATCTTTTTCTTCGGTTTGGTGAAGTCTGAGTCAGTGTTTTCCCCGGCGCTTCAGCACTACAGTGAACGCCGCAATTAATGCGATTACTGCCGCGACCCACAGCACCAGTCTGGACGAGTTCGGATCATCCCCGGTCTGCCGTGCCGACGCTGGATCGAAGGAATCTTCCCGGCCTGAAGAGGTCCCAACGCCACCGGAGCTCTTGGGAGTGTTCTTCGAAGATCTCGGGGCCAGGTCCGCAGCAAGCGCCTGATCGATCTCGCGGATGACCTCCGGAAGAAACCGTAGGGACAGCATCTGCTCGCGGGAGAGGCTAGGATTCTTCCTAGCAGCCGAGGCCGTTCTCTTGCGAGAAGCCACATCGTAGGTGTCCGCCAAGATATTCCCATTCGAATAGAGTGTCACCGTAATCGATTTTCCATCCTTGCTCCACACTGGCGGACCTAGGGCGATCCCTCCGACCTGTACGGCCGGGACATGGACGAAGGGAGCCTCCTCGGTCGCATCACCCGCCTGCTCCGCCAGCACCCTTGGGTCAAGGAACCAAAGCGTGTCATCTTCATTTCCCGTCAGTGCCTCCTGGTTCTTGGCGACCGCCCGGCGGCGTATGGCCGCCCATATTTCGCCATCGGGAGATTCGGAATATCCTGTAACGAGCTGGTTGAGCAGAATTACATTCCGGTCCGCATCGACGATCGCAAGGCCGGAGTCATCTTGGAAGACTACTAGGCGATTGTCGAGCCAAGTGGTCTCCGCCGATTCCATCCATCCATATCCGTGATTTTCTCGGCGGATGTTGCTGTTCGCCAGGATTTTCAAAGGATCGCCATTAACTGTCAGACTTTGAAGGTCTCCTGCGGGGGAACCTTCCTTGATCAGTTTAATTTCTTTGGTCCCTTGGGGATTTTTCCACGATTCTGCCCCGGAGGCATGGTCCAGTGCAGCGAAGACAAATATCAGAAGAAAAGAGCGGAAGTTCATGGCGCTTTAATGATCTTTAGGCAGGTTCGATTTCTGATTCCGAAGTTGTTGACGGTGGTCTGTAAGGTCTCGTCGCCCTGCCCACGCCACACGTCGATTTGATCGGTGTGACCTTCAAGACCACCGGTATCATCCACGGTCCGGACCGCAAAGCTCGGCACATAGACTTCTTCTTGGGCGGTATGGCTCAGGCGATCCGCATTTACCCGGACGGCCACGCTCGTTGCTCTCAGGAGCTGAACATGTGGACTCGCGGCATTGTCCTGATCACGATCCGGATTTTCGATATAACCGTATTGACTGCCATTCAAATAACTAACCCGGGTGAAGCCTGCCACCGCCGTTCGGATCTGATCTCGAATCACCGTGGTTCCATCCATAGCTAGGCCTTCATTCGTGGGATCCAGCACGTTCAAAAAGTTCGAGCGTCTGTCGGCATTATACAATCCTCCAGGATAGTTGCCGGCTGCATAGACCCCCTTGCTCAAAAGGGTCCCGGTCCATGTCCCTCCCCAGGTCGGGCTGAAGTAATTGCTGAGCCTTCTGCGGGTAAGCACCTCGACGGCGCTGACATCCAGCTTCTTATCCCCCGATTTCACATCGATTGTCCCCGTCCGCCACCGTGCCGCCACACGGTCGAACTTGCGCGTATCCTGACTATCCAGAGGTGAAGGATCCTGATCCATGAACGAGTCGAGGGTAACGGTCACGTCCCCGGCAGCCTGATTGGCTAGGGTCTTCACCACCACATCGTCCGTCTCGCTACCCTGACGGCGGAAGAGGAGATCTAGCGTGCCCATGGCTCCTGCCGGCACATTCGGAATATTCACAGCGAATTGCCCGCTCCGGATCGCTGCGGTGGTCACGGTCACCGGAGTGAGCGTAGCATTCTTTCCAGGCACATGATTCACTCCCTCGGTGTGGAGGTGGCTGGTGAGCAGGCCGTCGACGTTGTCCACGACCCAGTGGTTTTTCACCATGAAGTATTTCCCGTTCGCATTGCGCGTACCGATCTGGTAGTCCGGCAGCGTGTTGAAGGTCTCGGCACCCGGCTGGCCATCGATCTGACCTTCCCACAATACCACGGTGGATCGTCCTGCGGCCGTGAACCGGTGTGATGCATCGTAATTTCGTATTTGTTATTCTTCCACAGCTTGTGGCTCTTCGTTTCCCACGTGCCGGGAGCCGGGCTCACCACCAGCAGCGTGCGGGTGTCGCGCGGTCCGAGGGACTTGATCTCCATCCGCCATGAGGCGTAGTCGCCGCCGACCTTGAACTCCACACTCTCGACCGGGTCTGCTGGTGGATTGCCACCGTCGGCCGCATTGTTAGGATCGCTTCCCTGGCCCACTTCGACACCATCCGTCGCGCCGTCTCCGTCGCTGTCCGGATCGTTCGGGTTGGTCTGGTTGAGGTATTCCTCGAGATTGGTCAGGCCATCCGAATCCACATCGTCCCCGCCGGAAGCGACCCTCGGGTCGAGCCAGTTCTCGATCTCGTAAAGGTCCGGTAAAAGATCGCCGTCTGTATCAAAAGTCAGCGGATTTGTCCCATACCAGTATTCCTCCAGATTGGTGAGGCCGTCGTTGTCGGTATCCAGCCCGCTGTCCGCGACATTGATATTGGTGCCGTTGTGATACTCCCAACCGTCCGGCATCCCGTCGAAGTCGTTGTTGGCGGTTGCGTTGAAAGAGACCGGCGAGGAGAGCGTCACGCCGCCAAAAAGGTCGATGGCCTTCGCGCTGATGGAGCGCGATCCGTTCTCGGCTACATACCAATAAAAATCGAAGTAGTCGTTTCCGGGATAGGCGGGGGTTTCACCCAGCTTCGTAGTGCCATCGTAGAACTCGACTTTCTCTAGCGCGTCAGGATCGGTGGCGATGGCTTGCAGCCAAACCGAAGTCCCCTGCATCGCCGTGGAACCCGTCGTCGGGGAGGTGATGCTGATAGCGCCCGGCTGGTCGGGCACCGTGAGATTCGCCGTCAGCGCCAGTGGCGACGGCCCCGCGCCGGTGTGGCTGATAGACACATTCGCGGTGTAGATTCCCGGTGGTAGGCTGAGCGAATTGAAGAGGCCGTTGAGGCTGCCGACCGTGTTAGCCGGCACGGATCCTGCCAGCGTCGCAATGTCGAAGAACTTCGAAGTCGTATCGAACCGCAGCGCTAGACTGTCCGCCACATAGGCGGCGTTATTCACGACGCCGAAGCCGTATGTCTGGTCCGCCCCCTCAACCCCGATCGATGCGGAGTTAAGGGTACCGGCCATCGTCTTATAGCGCAGCTCAATCTTACCAGTGGAATGAAGCACCGCTTGAAAAGTATAGTTACCCGCGCCACCGCCGTAACGACCGACGCTCTGGAACTCGATGATTAGACGGGTCGCTTCCTGTTTGTAGTAAATCGCGCCCGTGGTTCGGGTGTCGAGATCGTCCCAGAATGCAGCGATCGTATTTTGCGGAGCACTTGGTCCCGGGATCTGATCATTGCCGCCCGAACTGTTCCCATAGCCGAAACTGAGCAAGCCGTTCGAACTTACGTGAACCTGGCTGTAGTTGGTGCCATAGAACGGGAAAGCGAAACCTGTGATCGCCACCGGTTCCGAAACGTCATCTGCATTCGAGATGGTCGATAGCAGCGTGCCGATGGCAGAAATTTCATCCCACCCATAGGTGACTCCGCCGGTGATCGAATCGACCGCGTTGTAGAGAGGCACGGTGTTGTTCGAAAGCGTGGCGGTGTAGGTAACGGCTGAAAAAGTGGCGTTGTTCAACAGGAACGAACGGGGAGCCGTGTTGTAGGGCAACAGCGTCTGGTCCAGAGCCGGTGGCCACACTGAGAAAACTCCCGGGTGCGCAAGCTCCCAGTCGTCCGGAACACCGTTGCCGTTCGTATCCGCAGCCGGAGCCAAGGGGGGAAATGAGCATCATCCCGGCAGCCACCGCCGCTAGGGAATACTTCTGAGGCGGTGTCAACCCATCAATGTTAGTAAATAGTCTCATGGCAAGGGGAAGTAGAAATATCCAAAAAGGCTTAAGATTAGATCAATCTAGTAGCCGTTGTTTAGTCGAATAATCATTTGCTATTTCGGGTGCAATATAAATCTTCAATGTCTCTAATATGCACGGTTAGTAAAATTGGGGTCATAAACCCTTATCCCAAAAGAACTCCTTGGTCGCCATGGCCGTTTTTGGCACTGAAATGAAGTGAGTTTATTTTTGATCGTGTCGGATCCGTCACTGAATTGATGGTGTTTTGCAATCCTCGGATTCAAGTTACGGCCAGCACGGAACTCCACCAATGACTATGCTATATCTCCGAGACGGAGTAGAACCTCTCTCATCGTCGCTTTTCGTGGCGTCCGGCAAGGCTCATTCACTGTAGCCGCCAGCCTTGCGGCTTGGCGGCAGGTTTTAGGCGGCGAAGACGGTGGCGAGGTCGTCGGGGGTGAGGATGCGCCAGTCGCCTTCTGCGAGGTCGGCGGGCATTTTTAGGCCACCGATGGAGATGCGGCTGAGGCCGAGGACGTGATTCCCGGCGGCGGCGAACATGCGGCGGATCTGGTGGTAGCGGCCCTCGTGGAGGGTGACGAGGGCTTCCTTTTCGCCAAGGACTTGGAGCTTGGCGGGGAGTAGGGGCTTGGTCTCGCTGTGGAGCAGGAGGGTGCCGGAGGCGAAAAGCTCGGCTTCGTGACCGAGGAGGGGGCGGTCGAGGTGGACGTGATAGACCTTCCAGCAGGCGGCCTTGGGGTGGATGATTTTATGAAGGAGCTTGCCGTCGTCCGTCATGAGGAGGAGGCCGGTGGTGTCCTTGTCGAGCCGGCCGATGGGGTTGAGGCCGGGATTCCGGTGGGCAAAACGCTCGGGGAGGAGGTCGTAAATGGTGCTGCCGGGGTCCTCGCTGCTGCAGGTGTAGCCGTCGGGTTTATTCAGCATGACGACGAGTGGGGCGGGGGGGTCGAGCGGCTCGCCACGGAAGAGGATGCGGGGGTGGGGCGGGAGGTCGTTGTCGCCGAGGACGGTGCCCGCGTCGTCGGTGGCGGCGCCGGACTTGATGAGGCGGAGGACTTCTTTGCGGGAGCCGTAGCCGAGGTTGGCGAGGAGTTTGACGAGTTTCATTTTTAGAGAGATGGGTCAGCGTTTCTCGGCGAAGAGGAGCTTGTAGGTGCGGTCCTCGGCGGTTTTGCGCCAAGCGAGGCCGCTGGTTTCGAGGACGGCTTCGTAGGGGAGTTGGCGGTTGGCGACGAGGAGTAATTTCCCGCCACGTCTGAGGGCGGCGGTGGCGACTTTTAAGAAGCTGCGGCCGAGATCGACGTCGGTGGCTTGGCCGGTGTGGAAGGGTGGATTCATGAGGATGGCGTCGTAAATCCCGGGGATGCCGGTGGTGACGTCGTGCCAATGGAAGTGGATTTCCCGAGGCTGGTGGTGGGCGAGGTTTTCCCGGGCACAGGCGAGGGCGCGGGCGTCTGACTCGAAGAGGTCGAGCTGCTGGATCTGTGGGCAGCGGCGGAGGACGGCGTCGGAAAGGAAGCCCCAGCCGGCACCGAGATCGGCGACTTTTCCGTGGAGGTGGGCGGGGAGGTGATCGGCAAGGAGCTGCGAGCCGGGGTCGATGTGGTCGCTGCTGAAGATGCCTGCCTCGACGGTGAACCCGGAGATTTCCCGGCGCTGGCCGAGGGTGCGCCATTCATTGAAAATCGCCTCATCCCAAGTGCCGTCGTCGCTGGCGTGGAAGGCGCGGCATTTGTGTTTCTGGAGGGAAATGACCTCGCGGGTGGCCTTGGCGAGTTCCTTTTCGAAGCGGGCGGCGCCTGCGGTGTTTGGCATGGCGACGACGAGTTTCCCGCCGGGGGCGAGCCGGTCGCGGGCAGCGGCGAACCATGCAAGCGCCTCGTCCCGCGACTTGCCGGGAAGGACGAGGACGAGCGGCCATTGACCGTCTGGGAGGGCGTCGCTACGGGGAAATCCGGCATTTTCCCAAGCGGTGGCGAGCGGTCGAGAGGGCTGCCAACCGAGCACTTCTGGCAAATCTCGCAGCGCGGGATGCGGCACGGCACCGAGGAAGAGTGCCCGGCTCGCGGGGGCCGGCGGCAGGGCGAGCATGAGGGTCTCAAGGGCGGGGTGCATGGCCGAGTCTTGGGAGGGTGCTGGGGAAAAGGCAAACCTCGTAATTTCCTGCTGCCGCCCGCCGGATTGACAAGCGGATGGCGAGACCACAGCTTCCGGCCATGGAAAATGAGACGCCAAGCACGCTACCGGTAGCCGGTCCGCCGGTGTTCGCGATTGCTTGCTGGGTGCTGGCGCTGATGGCATTTTCCCAACTCCTCGTCGCCGGACTGGCGCTGGCGACCCGGCTGGAGGACTCGCGAGTGGTGAAAATCGTGATCAAGGAGGTGCCGAAATACATCCCCATCCGCATGACTGCCCCACCCGCAGAACAGGCAGCGGTCGTTTCCCGGCCACCCCTTCCGCCGCCGGTCGCCTCGCTGCCGTTGGTCGCTCCGACTCCAGTGGCGACGCCAGAAATCGCCGATCCACGCTCGGAACGGCTGATCAAGGAGGCCCGCCAAGCCCGTGTCGCCGGTGACATGGTGCGGACCATTCTCAAGCTTGAGGAGGCGCTCAACCAGTCGCCAGACGACCCATGCGTCAATTACGAACTCGGCCTCGCCCACGAACAAATGGGCGTAAACGACACCGCCGCTGCCTACTACGAGAAGGTCTTCCAAATGGGAGTGTCCGGTGCGGGTTCGCTCTACGAACTGGCCGCCACCAAGCTGCGTGAGGGTTTCGATGAGCCATCCCCGCTGGGGAAACTTTCACTCGCCCGCGTCCAGAAGTTCGAGGACCCGGACAATGCCGCCGGCCAGCGCGTCACCCTCACCATCCCGGTCCAGAAGGCCCCGGGCGAGCAGATCGATGGCAACAAGGTCTCGGTGGAAATCCTGTTTTTTAACCGCACTCCGAAAGGGGAAATCCTGATGCGCGAGGCCCAAGACACCCACGCCGAGCAGTGGCTGAATCCCCCCTACGACTGGGCCAGTGGTGACGAAGTCCTGCGTTCCACCTACACGATCCCGGCGCAGGACACCCAGACCGACCACCTCTTCGGCGCGCGCACTTACTACGGCCAAGTCGTCATCCTCCACTACGGCGACCAAGTGGTGGACGTCCAAGCATGGCCGCGCGACCTCGCCGCCCGCATCCCGAATTCGCAGGGAAATTCCGCGAATCTGCTGCAACCGGTGCTGCAAGACACCCTGCCAGCGGATTTCGATCCAGAGCTAGGAGTGCTCCAGCCGATGCTGCCTAAGAAGTAATATTTCCCACCCAGCCCCCGTTCTTGAGTTTCCTGAAAGCCCTATGAATCCCGCTTCCGAAGAACGCCACCTCGGTGAATACCGCCTCCGCAAACTTCTCGATGAATCACCAATTTCCCGCCTCTGGCTCGCCGAGCAAGTCTCCGTAGCGCGGCTCGTCCTCGTGGAAGAACTCCGCGACGAGCACTACCGGGGCGCTTTTCTTGCAAATGTCCGGGCAAAAGCCGCCGTGGACCACCCATTGATCGGCTCAGTTTACGAGGCAGTCGCCGAGCCGGATGTCTGCTTCTACGCTCACGAACTCCTCCCCGGCATCACTCTGGCCGCACGACTCAAGGCGGATGAATTTTTAAAACCCGCTCGCCTCGCCCTGATCCTACGCCGGATTTCCGAGGCCCATCTCCAGCACGAGGCGCTCCACCAAGCCACCGCGCCACTGGATTTAAATGATGTCTATCTCGACGAGCATGGCGTCATCCGGCTGACCAATCTCGCCGTCGCGGGGCCTCGTCTGCCGGAGCAGTCAGCGCGGGACATCGTCCACCTCGGAGGTGCTTTCGTGGCGCTGGTCGCCAACGGACAGCCAGGCGCCACCCGACTCACCACGCTTTTCGCATGGATGCGTGGCGAGGGGCTCGATGCACCGCTCACGTGGGGCCAGACGCGAGATTTTTGCCTGCAAATCGAGCACCAGCTCTCGGACCCACTCTCGCTCCTGACGCCAGCTCAAGCCGGTGCCCGGACCAGCCGTAAGCAACCGGTCGCACTGATCGCAGGCTTCACCGTCCTTGTCCTCGTCGGCATCCTCGCCTCCGCCATCAAGCTGCGGCCACCGCTGCCACCCCCACCGCCACGGGCCAGCTTACCCGCCGCCGTCACCATCCCGGCGGGAAACCACCCCACCCCGGACGGCTCCCAAGAAACCCTGCCCGCCTTCCGCATTTCCGCCCATGAAATCACCATCGGCCAATACGCGCAATTCCTCGATACTCTCGGGATGCTTGCGAAAAACCAGCGCGACGACACCTACGACCTCGCCAGCCAGCCCAAGGAAAAAACCACCCATGCCCCGACTGACTGGGCGGCGCTCCTTGCCGCGGCCAAGCTGAGCGGCACCTGGCAGAACCAACCCGTCACCCTCGACTCACCCGTCGTCGGAGTGGATTGGTGGGACGCCGCAGCCTACGCCGAGTGGAAAAAAGGCCACCTGCCGAGCCAAGACGAGTGGTTCGCCGCGCTGAGCACCGAGCTGGAAACCCCGGCCACCCTCCCGCCCAGCCCATTTGCCCCCGTCACCGCCACCACCGCAGACCGCACCCCACCCGGCCTCCTCGGCATGGCCGGCTCCGTCAGCGAATGGACCGCCAAGCCCGCCGCAAATCCTGCCAACCCGCTCGGCGAGAAATTCTGGGTCATCACCGGCGGCTCGTATTTAAAACCCGGAAGTAATGCCCTCAGCCGCGAGTGGGTCACGGATCGCTCGCTCCGCCGTCCCGACCTCGGCTTCCGCGTGGTGTTCGACACCGAGTGATTTCACCGAGTGAAACGCCAAGCGTGACTTGACGCACGGCCCCGGGTTCGCGGAAACTCATGGCCATGGCATGGAGGATCGAAGATGCGGTCGCCCACGGCGAAATTGACAACACCGTCGAGGGTCACACGACGGGCCGCATCTGGCTGGCCGGGCGGGACGAGCCGTTGATCCTCTCGCTCGACGGGGATTGCTGGCGCGACCTCGCTGGGACCCGGCTGCAATTTGAAAATCCCGAGCCCAAGACCGGTTCGGATGCCGAGGCGCTGGACATCGACCAAGCAGGCATCGTCGGTGACATGACCGGCTCCCGGCGGAACAAGGTGCCGACGGTGAGCGAGGAGAAATTTAACGAACTCTACCAAAACCACGAAGAAATCCCCTACGAGTGGCACAACACGCTCTACCTCGAGTGGTTCAGCGAAATCAACGGGCGAGTCGTGATTGAGTCCGCCGCCTACACCCTGACCATTTCGCCCCACGAATGGGAAATGGATGAGGACGCCGAGGACGCCCAGAAGCTGGCCAATCTCAACTCCATGCGGGACTTCATGGCGCAAGTCATCCGCCGCCGCGACCCTGAAGGCCCCGAGCCGGACGTCTCCGGCGAGCTCGACGAATTCGCCTGGGAGGAACGGCTCAAGGAGTCCGACCGGCTGACAGACGCCTATCAGGAAGTCCTCGAGAAATACATGGAGGACATCGACAGCGAGCAGAAAGAAGCGTTCGTCATGGGCTGGGATGGACTCCTCGACGCCCTCGCAGATCGTGAGGAAGCGGCAGTCGAAAATTTCTCTAGCGAAGGTGCCGACTACGACCTCCTAGAAGATGACGATGAGTTAGACGATGAAGACCTTGAGGACGACGACGAGTCCTTGAGCGACGAGGACGACCACCCCCTGCAAGCGAAAGCCCAAGAACTGGCCATGCGGGCGATGGATGTGATCCAGCGCGACGGCGGCCCAGGAACTCCTTCCTACCAGCTCGTCACCAATCTTCTCCAAGTCAGCGGCAAACTCGCAGGAGTGCTCCACGGACGGACGAGTGGCTATGAGCCGGAAACTGGATTCGTCCTCGCAGTGCTCAAACGCTGCCTAAACTGGCTCAACGAAGCCGTCGGAGCCTGCCAGCAATTGATGGACTTAGAGCGCAACCCAGATCAACGCACCGCACTCGCCCACATCCGGCGCACGGTTTTCGAAATCCGTGACGGCATCGTAGAACTGCGCCGCGAACTTAAATGAACAAGTGCCGCGGACTCGCACGTTTCACATCACTCGATGTCATCTATTAAATTGATCATACCACTCGCCATCGGCCTAGCGGTCGGCGCGGTCGGCGCCATCCTCGTGCTCCAAAGCATGCCACCCAAGGAGGGCACCACAGAGGAACAAGTCGTCAAGCTGGAGGCGGATTTAAAAAAATCCACCAATCGCGTGGCCACTCTGGAAGCCGCCGATCCGCACGGGAGGCGCCGCCCCGGCCGGACCTTGGCCGATGGCACGCGGAACCTCGCCGAGGACTTCCGGGCCGGTCGTCCGGTGACTCCAGACGATCTTTTCCGTGCGACTCAGCCATTGATCCGCGACATCGAACCGTTCTTCGGCATGATGCGGACCAAGGAACTGCAACGGCAGACCGACGCCCAAGTCGGTGAACTCGCGCGTAAATATTCCCTCACCACGGCCCAACAGGAGTCGCTTAAAAAACTCCTGAGCCAGAACGCGGCAGATGATGCGAAGCGCTACACCGCGCTGATGACCCAAGAGGGCATCAAGCTCGAAGACCTCACCCAAGCGATGACAGACTCCCACCTCAATGATGGCTTGGACTCCTTCATGCAGAACCACCTCAGCAAGGAAAAGCTAGCCACCTTCAAGTCAGATCAGATGTTGGAAAAAGTCGGTAAGGTCCAGCAAGAGGCGGATATGAAAGTCACGCGGCTAGCTAATATCGTCCAGCTCGACGAGACCCAGCGTGGCCAAGTCTTCGGAATCATGGCCCGCAGTTCGCGGGATTTCGATCCCACCATGCAGTTCGAAGGCATGGGCACCGAGACCGCGGCACTGCCTGCGGGGAAATCTCGTCAAGATGCCGTGCTTTCCGTCCTCAGACCGGACCAACTCAAAACTTACCAAACCGAGCAGACCAGACGCCGCGAAGTGGCCCAAAAGGAAATGGAATCCATGGGTCTCAGCCTCCCTGCCGAGTGGTATCCGCTCGATCATCTCGATTTCTAACTCAAGAATGACCTCTACTCCCGCAATCGACATCCGCTCACTGCGGGTGGACTACGGAAACTTCGTCGCCGTGGATGATCTCACGCTCAGCGTCCCACCCGGCGAAGTCTTCGGCCTCGTCGGTCCGAATGGCGCGGGGAAAACCAGCACCTTCCGCGTCCTCACCACACTGCTTGAGCCGACATACGGCGAGGTGATTCTGAGCGGCGTGGACGTCTTGGAAGATGTCGAAGCCGCCCGCCGCATCATCGGCTACATGCCAGACCTCGCACCGGTGCCGTCGGATTTAAAAGTGTGGGAATTCCTAGAATTCCACGCCGCGGCCTACCATCTAGGAAGTCGCTCACAGCGCCGCGAGCGGGTGGCGGAATGCCTCGCAGAAGTCGCCCTAACTGAGCAGCGCGAAAGTTGGTGCAAGGAGCTTTCCCGTGGCCAGACCCAGCGCGTCGTCCTTGCGAAAACTCTGCTGCACCGCCCGAGCGTGCTCATCCTCGACGAGCCAGCCAGTGGCCTAGATCCCCTCGCCCGCCGCGATCTCCGGCAGGCACTCCGGAAGCTTGCGGATACCGGAGCCACCGTCTTCGTCAGCTCACACATCCTCAGCGAGCTCGCCGAAATGTGCTCGTCACTCTGCGTGATGAACCGCGGAAAATTACTCGCCTCTGGCACGGCGCAAGAAGTCCGGGATCAAATGGGCAGCGACGTCCGCGCCATCATCGTCTGCCTACTCGACCGCCAACAAGACGCCGCGACGTGGCTAAAATCCCAGAACTCCGTGCAAGACCTGCGCCTCGTCGATCGACAAATTTTATTCAACTTCACTGGCAGCGACGACGATCAGGCAGATCTGATGGAGGGCCTCATCCGGCTCGGCGCACGGCTGAAATCCTTCGAGGAAAAACGCTCATCCTTCGAAGACATCCTCGTAGAAGTCGCTGAAACAAACCGCCGCGCATGAATTCACCTGACTCACCGTCCCTCAGACCTCCATCACCGAACTCCGCTTGGCAAATCTGGCTCAATCCCATTTTCCTGCGCTACTGCCGCTCACGCCTCCGGCCTCAAGGCTTGGCGGTCTCCTTGTTGATCAGCGTGCTCTTCGCTGGCTTCATATTTTTCATGGCCCGCGGCATTGGAGAATACCGAGCAGACCTCAAGGCACA
This sequence comes from Luteolibacter sp., assembly GCA_043766715.1. Lineage (GTDB taxonomy): Bacteria > Verrucomicrobiota > Verrucomicrobiia > Verrucomicrobiales > Akkermansiaceae > Luteolibacter. The sequence goes on along the minus strand of JAYUHS010000137.1, from coordinate 63,434 downwards.
GGACGCAGAGCGTGCGGCGTTCGTTCCACTACTTGTTTTCCAAGCGATCATTCTGTTCATTTTTGGCTCCGCCCAAGTCGCTGGCGGCATGACTGCGGAGTCAGACGAAGGCGTCATCGACTACCAACGGCTCATCCCGATGAATCCGCTTGCGAAAGTCCTCGGCTATCTATTCGGCCTGCCGGTGCGCGAGTATGCCATGGTCCTAGCAACGCTGCCCTTCACCGCGTGGTCGGTGTGGAAAGGGGGAATCTCGGCCAGCGTGTGGGTCCCGCTTTACATCGTTTTTTGCTCCTCGGCACTGACCTATCACTTCACCGGTCTCGTCGCTGGCACGGTCGTCAAGAACCGCCGCTGGGCGTTCCTCGTCTCCATCGGCTTGGTGTTCTGTCTCTACACGGTGATCCCGCAGATGGCGCGGTTCGGCTTGGTGTTTTTTAAATACCTCACCATCACCCCTGTCTTCCAAGAATGTCTGCCCGGGATGCTGCCGAATACCGCCGGAACCATCGTCGCCACGGGACAACGCCTCGCCCCCGCAGTGAAATTTTTTAATTTAGATTTCTCTGAAATGGTCTTCACCCTTTTCAGCCAAGGCGGGCTCATCCTCACCATCCTCGTGATGCTCTGCCGCCGCTGGCGCAGGACGGAATCACTGCTGCTAGGAAAGCTCTGGGCCACCGGCTTTTTCATCTGGGTGCAGACTTTGTTGCTGGGAAATGCCATGCCGTTAGTCGATTCCGGGAAAATTTTCCCCACCCGCGAGTTCAGCCGGGTCACTAAGATTTTTTCCGGCGGCTGGGCTCCGCAATCATGGGAAGCCGTCGCCATGTCTGCCGCGTATGGCTTCGCGACGCTGGTGTTTCTCTTCATCCTCATCCGCATCATCACCCCGTCCACCGACATCCAGATCCGTGGCTGGCGGCGTGCCCGGAAGCAGGGGAAATCCTCGCTACCGCCTCTATCGGATGCGGCGACTGCCTTCGGGTTTGTCTTCGTGATGGCACTGGCCGGAGCGGGCGGGTGGTTCATTTTCACCCGTGCAGTCATCGAGTCGCGGTGGTTCCCCGGACACGAGGTGCCGCTGCACGTCTGGGGAATTTTCACTGTGGCCATGGTGAGCTGCGGCCTTGGATTTCACGCACTGCTGGAGGCGAAGGGCGGTAAAGTCGTGGGTCTGGCGGCGATCTTCGTCGGCGTCGTCCCGCTGATGCTTGGCGCGATTCTGAGCGTTTCGAGTAATCGTCTGATGCCTGCCGCGTCATGGCTCATCGCGATTTCGCCCGCCAGTGTCCCGATCTACGCCTCCGCCACGCTGCTTTCCATCACCGAGCTCCCACCGAACATCGCTCGGGCAGTTCCTCGGGCGTTCTATTTCTGGCAAGCGGTCTCAGTGTTAGTCACTCTCTGGCTCATCGTCCAACTCCGCATCACTCGCAAAGCCATCGCGCAGCGAGGGGTCGCGGCTCGTCCAGATGAACCGTGATCCGGCCAGCTTAGGATCCAATCATCAGCGAGCTACTCACCTCCACGCTCAAAACCGCGCACTCGCCGGGCGGTAGAGTGAGGCTGTTTTCCGCGATATTCCCGGACTCCACACAGACCATTTGTAAGTAGTCTAGGTCGCCAAAGTCGGACAACACCTTGGATTTCGTGATCCATGGATTCCAAACAACCGTCGAGTGAGAGCCTGATTTCTCGATCCGGATCGTCCGCCCGAACCCGGGATCTTCGATTTCTACCACCGCCGTCGTATCGAAATAAACGCGATCCACCTCGGCGGAAAAACCAATCGACGGCGAGCTTTCCACAACGGTGGCGTTCTTCAATTGATCGAAATAACGACTTCCGGATAGACCGGTGATCGAAATCGCCTCAATCGCGCTGATTTGAAAATACGTGTGCAGGCAGTTTTCAAACTGGAAGTATTGGTCGGCCAAATTCGTCACGCTCAACTCCATCCTCAAGGTTTCTCCGACGGTGACTGCATACTCGACCCTGAGATTTCCGGCGTCTGGCAGCTCGAAACGTAGGCGGACAGCTCCGTCAGTGAGCCGGGTGGTTTCCTTGAATTCCCACAACGCGGTGCGGGCGAAACCGTGGGCTGGCGATCCCTCACGCCCGCCGAACCATGGGAAAATGATCGGCACGCCGCCACGGATCGCCTTCTGCGGGGTGAAGCCACTGGAGGCGCTAAGGAAGAGCAGCGGCTCCTCGCGGTGTTTAGCAAAGTGGGTGACGTGAGCGCCGTGGAGATAAATTTCCGCGCAGCTCCACGGCGTTTCGACGAGGACTTTTTGCAGGCCACCATGGCCCACCGCCCGTGTCACGTGACCGGGGATTTCCAGCGGACCGGTATCGCTCATGGGAGGATTACTTTTTTTTCCTGAGGAATGGAGGGAGATCGAGGTCCTCGCCTTCGAAGACATTGGGCGACTCCCCCTCGAACCGGCCGCGCGGCTTGGAATCCAGTGATAATTCGCTTTGCGGGCCGGATGGCTTGATGCCGAGGGTGAGCTTGGGTGGCTCTGGATCGGTGGACTCGGCGCTGGTGCTCGATTCTTGTTCGGGCTGCGGCTCGTGCAGTGGCTCCGGTTCCGAAATATCCTCGGGAAAAGGTGAGGCGGTGGATTTCCCCCACGGCGCAGTGAGCGAGGGCCTTCTTTTCGGCCCCGGGACATACGGCGACGGTGAGGGATAGACGTCAATGGCTTCGACGGTCTCGGGATCCAGCTCATCCAGCGTGGCTGGCAGCTCGTGTTCTGGCGCGGGGGCGGATTCCGCAGCCGTTTCAAGGACAGATTCTGGCGCTTCGTTGAAGGTGAATACGGCGGCATGGGTGGTCGTCTGCGGCAGCGGCTCGGCGAAGGGCCGCTCGTCATCGAACAGCGAGGAAACGGCAGTCGCGACAGGGGTGGTGGCGACTTCTTGGAATTCAGACAATGGCTCAGGCTCGACCTCGGGTTCAGGTTCCACGGTGAAAGGTCCAGTCGCAAATTCTTGCGTCGGCTCAGGCTCAGACTTGGCGACCATTTCTGCGATGCGGGCAGCGACGGTCAACGAAGGCATGGGCGTAAATCCTTGGCTGGGGTCGAGCAGAGAATTTTCCAAGCCCGGTTGGCTGAGGGTGTCCCGTGAAGTCGTGGCGAGTGAATCTTCCGGTAGCGCACTGATGAGGGTGATGGAGAGCGAGTCACCCATGGCCGGATCAATCGCTGCGCCGAAGAGGACGTGCGCTTTTTCCGGCACGTATTTTTGTAGGCGCTGCATCAGGAGCTCGATTTCAAAAAGCGTTAAATCCTCACCGCCGGACAGATGGACCAACACGGTCTGTGCATCCTTGAGCAGCGCTCCTTGGTCGAGCAGCGGGCTATTTAAGGCGTTTTTCAAGGCCTTCGCCGCGCGGTCCTTACCGTCTGCAAGGCCGGAGCCGAAGAGGCAGCGCGAGCGGTTCGTCCGCAGGGCGCTCATGAGATCGTCCAGCCCGACATTGATCAAACCGGGGCGCACCACGAGGCGGATGACGGCTTTGATCGATTCGCAAATCATGTGATCCGCGGCGGCGAAGGCTTCGTGGATGCCTTGCTTGGCGAGGACCAGCTCGCCCATGCGGTTGTTATCAAATGTGACCAATGCGTTCGATAAAACGGCGAGTTCGTTGAGTGCCGTTTCCGCCTGTTCGCGGCGGCGGCGGCCTTCGAAGGCGAAGGGCATGGTGGCGAAAACGACGACGAACGCCCCTTCCTCGCGGGCGATCCGGGTCACAATCGGCGCGGCTCCTGAGCCAGTCCCGCCACCGAGGCCGGTGCAGAGGAAGACGATGCGGCGGCCGCTGATGGAGGCGCGGATTTGGTCTTCTGATTCTAAGACCGCTTGGTGGCCGAGTTCTGGGTCGCCGCCTGAACCGAGGCCCTTGGTCAGATTGACCCCCAACTGGATTTTCTCCCCGGCGAGGCAGGAAGCGAGAGTTCGCGTGTCGGTATTCAGGGCTAACAACTCGGCTCCTTCCATGCCGTCGAGCGCGATCCGCTCAAGCATGTTCGCACCGGCACCGCCGAGGCCGATGATTTTGACTGCGGAGGTGGGGATCATTTGCTGAGGATCTCGGGAGTAAGGGATCATGGCGGAGGTGGGATTTGAGGGTTGAGATTTGAGATGGGGGCAGTTGAAACGGTTATTTTCCAAACGGCCAGAACATGCGACCGATTTTTCCGAAGACGCCGGGTGGAGTGGCGCGCTCGGTTTCGAGAATCTGGGCGTAGCGGATCAGGCCGATGGCGGTGGCGTAGTGGGGATCCTTGAAACTCGCTTGCACGCCACTAATTTCCGGCGGCTCCGGGCGGTAAATATCGCGACCGAAGACGTCGAAGGCCAAGCTATCGAAGCCCCGCATCAGACTGGTGCCGCCGGTGAGGAACACTCCCGCGCCGATCCCACCCACCGCCCCGGCCGGCAGGCGCGCATACACCAGCTTGAGCGTTTCTTCTAGGCGCTGGCGGATGATTTCATTTAAAATGGTGCGGCTCACTTCGACGTCCGCAAAGCCCCGATCGTCGGTGAGTTTCGCGACACCGACCGACCGAATCGGGTCTGAGGACGCATCTCCCTCTTGGATTTTCAGCCGCTCCGCCTGAGAAAATGGTAAACCCGTGACAAGGTGAATGTCATTGGTCACGTGGTCTCCGCCCACAGGGATGCAGCCGGAGGCAGTGATCGCTCCGTTCAGATAGAGCGCGTAGTCGGTGGTGCCGCCGCCGATGTCGATGACGAGCGCACCACGCTCACGCTGCTCCCGGTCCAGCGCCATCTGGGCCGTGGCGATGGGCGAGAAAACGATGTCATCCACCTCGAGCGGGATTTCGCGAACCAGCTTGATGCTATTCTGAATCCGCGTGCCGATGCCGTGGACGACGTGGAAATCTGCCTCCACGGTTTTCCCGAACAGCCCGACTGGCGAGGTGGCGTGCTCGAGGCCATCGAGCCAATAATTCCGAATGATCGGGTGCAAATAAACGTGATCTTGGGGGATGTGGACATCCCGCGCGATGGTCCGGGCCTCCTCGACGTGTTCCGGCGTCACGGTCGGCTCGCCATCCGGTAAACGATAGGTGCCACGGTGATTGATGCCTTGGATGTGGGACCCGGTGACAGCGAGGAAAACGCTGCCGATTTCCACGTCACTGGCGTCCTCCGCCTTGGCCAGCGCATCCTTGAGACAGGCCCGGGCTTGCGAGAAATCGTAAATTTCACCCTTCCTGACACCCGCAGTTTTCGTCACGCCGATGCCGAGGATCTTCACGGCGCTGTCCGCCTTCACCTCGCCGACGACCATGCAGGTCTTACTGGTGCCGATCTCGAGTCCGACGTGAATTTTAGTGCGGCGTGCCATGATTTTTTCAGAGTGGGGGGAATCAATTGCGGTTGAGAAGCGTCTTCAGATCACGGCCGTGTTTTTCTTCCCGGATTTGGCCAGCAGTCGGCTCGGAAACGGGGACCGCCTTGGGAGCTGGGATTTCGTTTTTCAAGGTAATGGGGATGTTGCGCTTGGGGATCAGGTTGATGGTGTCGATGGTGTAGCCCTTCTGGCTGGAGTGATCCATGGCCGCACGCAGGTTAGCGATTTGGCGCTCGTGGTCGCCCAGGCCGAAAGTCGCGGCCGTGCCTTGGCGAGTGACCAGCAGCAGCGACCACTCGTTGATCTGTTTCACGGACTCGATCCAGTGAATCGCATCCGCATCCACCTCACAGGCCGAATCCAACAGCCGCATGCAGTGGGCCAATTCCTTGTGGCCGAGATGTTTGCCGACGAGGATGGGATTTTTCTCGGAATTCGGAAGCTGGATCGTCGGTAAATTGATCGAAGACTCTAACTGCAAATCAGGACAGGGATAGACGATACCACCATGATCCACCAGCATGGCACCGACCCGGCGCACCTCAGTGAGGCCAGCTTCTGGACAGGAAATCCAAGCTCGCGGCGTGCGGGGGACCACCCGGACTACCAACTTGCCGGGCAAGTGACGTTCCACCTGTGCATCGGAAATTTCAGGGAGGTCTTTGAGCTTCGCCGCGACTTCCTTGACGTCGATTTCGAACAGGCTGGCCGTCAAATCGATCCCTGTTTTCTCCGCGAGCGCGACCTCGTCGATGACTGAGTTCGGATTTAAATCGATCACTTGGAGCCGGAAATCCGGATTCTTGTAAAACGCGTGCTGGATCCCCTGCCACACGCCCCAGCCGATGCCAGTCAGCACCGCGAGAACGCACGCGATTTTCGTCAACTTACCCGCGAAGCTGAGAAACTCGAACCACGCGATGCGCGGCGACATAACGCGGACCTCAAGCACCTTGGAGCGCGAGCGGCGGCGAGTCTGGCGGGTCTGACGGCTGGACATGTTAGGAGCGAAGTTGGAGTGACAGCTCGGCGATGATTTTGCACAGCTCGGGAAATGGAATCCCCGCAGCGTTCGCGGCCTTGGGCAGAAGGCTGGTCTCCGTCATGCCGGGAATCGTGTTCGCCTCAAGGACGTAAGGGCGGTTTTCCACATCCAGCAAGACGTCCACTCGCGAGTAGATTTCGATGCCGAGTGAGTGATGCGCAGCGACGGCCGCTGCTTGCACGGCCATGGTGGTTTCTAAATCGAGATCGGCGGGACAATGGTATTCGCTGCCCTTCGAGCCGGTCAGCCATGGGTACTTGCTCGCCATGTCATAGATCCCATCCGGCGGGATAATTTGGACGATGGGTAGGGCCTTGCCGTCAAGAATCGCGACGGTGAGTTCCTTGCCTGCGATGAATTCTTCGATCAAAACTTCGCTGTATTTCTCCGCTGCTTTCAACAATGCGGCGGAAACTTCCCCTTGCGTTTTTACGACCTGAATACCGACGCTGGAACCTTCGAGCGGCGGCTTGATCACCAGTGGGGCGTGGATCGTTAGGACCGGCACTACGCCGGGGCTGAGTGCGACCGTTTCCGAGCGTGCAGTGGGCACTCCTGCGGCGAGAAATTTTTCTTTCGCGAGGGATTTGTTAATCGCCAGCTTGCTACTCACCGAGCCGGCTCCGGTGTAGGGGATAGCAAGTTTCTCCATCGCATCTTGGAGCTGGCCATCCTCGCCGAAGGTGCCGTGAATCACGTTAAATCCAAGGTCCGTGCCCGCGGGCAACTTGATTTCCGAGGTGGTCACATCCACCGCCACCGCATGGAGTCCCAGTCCGAGCAGGGCCTTGAGCACCGCCGCGCCCGAGGCGAGTGAGACCTCCCGCTCGGCACCGGGGCCACCCATCAGGACTACGATCTTCTTGTGACTTAACATGACGTTTTACTGATTTTTAAAATTCAGGCTCATCTTCGCCGAGAATTTTGATCTCGGTTTCCAGCTCCACGCTGCGTTCGTCGCGTGCCTTTTCTTGAATGAACTCGATGAGCGTTAGAATTTCTAACGCCGATGCGCCGCCCTGATTGACCACGAAATTTCCGTGGATTTCCGAGACGGCGGCTTGGCCACAGGTCGTGCCCTTGAGTCCGAGCGAATCAATCACGCGTCCGGCCGGGATGAATTCCAGATTCCTAAATGTGCATCCCGCAGACGCGGCGATGGGTTGGGAAGTTTTGCGCTTTTCGCGAGAGGCATCCCAGCGGTCCTTGATGTTTTCCGCCGTATCCGCCTTGCCCTTGAAGACGGCTTGGAGCGCGAAATTCCGCCGCAGCTCGGCGACGTTGCGATATTGCGTGATGATTTCCTCGCGTTCGCGGGTGCGGATGACGCCGTCCTCGTCGAGGAATGTCACTCGGACCACTTGGTCAAATGTTTCGATGCCCATCGCTCCCGCATTCATCCGCAGCGCACCGCCGACATTGCCAGGGATGCCTTCCATCCACTCGAAACCGCCGATCCCGTTGCCGCCGGCGATGCTGGCGAGTTTCTTCAAACGCACGCCCGCTCCGGCCGTAACTTCGTTCCGCGCGCCGACGGTGACTTCAGAGAAAACCCCACCCGTCGGGCGAATGACCACGCCGCGGATGCCACCGTCGCGGACTAACAAATTCGATCCACGCCCGACCACCCGCACCGGGATGCCGCGCTCCCGGCAGTAGTCCACGAGAAAGGCGAAGCCGTAGAAACTGTGCGGCTCGACCCAGTATTGCGCCGGACCACCGACTAACAGAGTGGTGTGACGGCTCATCGGTTCGTAGAGCTTACCGTCGATCTCACCGGGCGGCATCAGCGCCTTCATTTCCTCAAGGATCTTTAAATCTGCCGCCAGTCGCGTGCCGGCCTCGTGGACATTTCCGGCACCGAGGGTGATGAGTAAATCACCGGCTTGGAGGGCATGGCCGAGCGCGTGGTGGGCGGTTTCCAAATCCGGCAGATAGGTCGCCGGGATGTCGCCGTGGACCTTCATCGCATCGACTAACGTCTGGCCGGAAATCCCCTTAATCGGCTTTTCGGAAGCGGCATAAACATCGGTGATGAAAACAAGATCTGCGGCCTGCAAGACCTTCCCAAAGTCATCCGCCAGCGCCTTAGTCCGCGAATAACGGTGCGGCTGGAAAAGGACGACCACGCGTTTGGATTTCAGGGATCGCGCGGTTTGCAAGGTCGCTGCGAGCTCGGATGGATGATGGCCGTAGTCGTCGATGATGCGGTAGCTTGCCGAGAGATATTTGGTCTCGAAGCGGCGCTTAGCCCCGGCGAAGGTGGCCAGCGCCCGGGCGACGAGTGAGAATTCTGCACCGCAACTGTCGGCTAGGGCGATGGCGGCAAGCGCGTTGAGGATATTATGATTTCCCGGGATGCCGAGTTCCACATCGCCCATGACCACGCCCTTTTTTTTCACGGTAAAAGCGGAGGAACCCTTGAGATCCCGGACGTCTGTCGCGGTATAGTCCGCATCTTCCCAGCCGTAAGAAATCGCGTTTTCACGGCCGGCACAGACCTCGTTCGCCACGGGATCCTCGGCGCAGAAAACGAGTTTCCCGGTCGTCTGATCTGCGAGCTGTGAGAAGACTTCTTTGATGTGGTCGATGCCTTTGTAGAAATCCAGATGCTCCGCCTCGATGTTGAGGATCACCGTGTGCTCCGGGTGATAGAGCGTGAGTGTGCCGTCGCTTTCATCGCCCTCGGCGACCATGTGTTCGCCGTCTTGCGACCACTTCGCGTTCGCGCCGAGGATTGGGATTTCCGCGCCGACGTAGTGACTGGGCTTGTGTCCGGCTTCGCGCAAGACATGGGCCGTCATGGCAGAAGTCGTCGTTTTCCCATGAGTTCCGGAGATGATGATGCCCCTCTTCGTATGTAAAATCGCTGCAAGACACTCTGCCCGGCGCAGCAGTGGGATCTTGGCTTTTTTCGCCGCAGAATAGGCCGGGTTGTCCGCCTTGATCGCCGAGGAATACACCACGAGGTCCGCCCCCTTCACCGCGGCGGCGCTGTGAGGTGACGAGAAATTCAGCCCCACACCCTGCATCCGCTCGGTCTCTGCGGTGGTCACGCGGTCCGAGCCGCTGACCTTGTGGCCCATGCCGAGCAAGAGCAGCGCAAGGCCACTCATCCCAGAACCGGCCACGCCGATGAGATGGATGTGGAGCGGCTGGCTACGGTCGGTGAGGCGCTGGCTGAGATCGGTCATGATGGCGTGAGAGTGGCTTCGATGGCGGCGCAAACTCGGTCCGCGGCGTCCGGGACAGCGAGTGCGCGGGCCGCTTTTGCCATGCGCTTGTAGGTTGGCAAGTCTTGCAGGATGGAAGTTGCGAGGGCGGCGAGTTTTTCTGCGTCCAGATCAGATTCTTGGATCAACTTGGCGGCCCCGGCGGAGTCGAAGACCTCGGCATTCCGCGTCTGGTGATCGTCCGCAGCGAAGGGGTAAGGCACTAAAATCGACGGATGATTTGCGATGGCGATTTCCGTAAGGCTCGAAGCGCCGGACCGTGCGATTACCAAGTCCGCCACGGCATACGCGGCAGGCATTTGGTCGCAAAAACCCAGCACCTTGTAGCCCTCACGACCGTGGGTGATTTCCGAAACCCGTTGGAAATCAAGCGCTCCAGCGATGTGCAGCACCTGCATCTGGGCGGGCAAACTGGCCGCCGCTTCGGCACAGAGCTCATTCAAACGCTTCGCCCCTTGGCTGCCACCCGTGACCAAGATGGTCGGTCGCCCGGCGGTCAGACCGAACAACGCAGCTCCCTCCTCGAGCGTCGGTAAAGCGATGATTTCTGGACGCACCGGCGTTCCTGTCATCACCGTTTCGCGATTGGGGAAAAATGCCTTCGCCGCCTCCATCCCGAGAAACACCTGCGTGCAAAACCGGCTCGTTAGCACATTTGCCCGGCCTGGCCTCGCATTTGAATCATGGATGAATGTCTTCAATCCCAGCTTGTGCCCCGCATAAACCGGCGGCAGCGAGGTAAATCCGCCCATGCCCAGCACCGCATCCGCCTCGAACTCCCGGATCACCCGCTTGCAGTGCCGCACCGAGTCCCACATTTTCCAGAGAAATGGCAGCATCCGAGGTGACAAGGTCGGCGGCTTGGCCACCGCGGGCATCGTCTTAAACGTCAAATGCCGATATTTTGCGGACGCCTCGGAATCGACCTTCTTTTCGGAAATGAGCAGCATCACCTCATGGCCACGGGCAACCATCGCTTCCGCCACGGCGATGCCGGGGAACAAGTGGCCGCCAGTGCCGCCACAGGCGATGAGAATTTTCAGAGATTGAGCCACGCGCAGCGGAGTGAAAAGGAGTTCTAGGGCAGTGGAAAATCATTTTCCGCGCTCCTTCGGGAAAAACTACGTAGATCCTGATTATCCGGCAATCTTCAAAACGCGAGGAGTGCGGAGAAACCAATTCCCAGCCGGGCTGCCGAGCGTGTCAGCCCGGCCGGAACCCGTGCAAAATCTCATTCCCGCGACGTTCTACCGCCACAATGCGCGAGAAACCCGTGGATGGTGCGGGGTTTGGTGAATTTGAATCGAAACGCAGAGCGGCGGAGGTGGCGGAGGGAATCGGGGAGCGATAGAAAATTGGCAAGGTCTTGAAGATCCCTTAACCACCCATCTGTCATTCGTCCATTCGCGGGTCAAATTCTGTGATCCAAGACCAACCGCGAATGAACAAGTACGGACGCAAGGCAGCCGAGTGATGACTTTCAGAGTCAATTGAGCCACCCAAATTGTTTCAATGCTCGGCCTGACCCTAACTGTCGGTTTATTGGAGGATTTCCGGTTCTGCTAACTGAGCCAACTGAATGAGGCTTTCCTGCCAGCCTAGGTAGCACATTTCTGCCGGGATTAGGTCGGGGACGCCATCTTGTGTTACCCATAGCTCGGTGCCGCAGAGGACTTCGTTCAGCTTAATGGTGCAGGTCATGGTTCCGGGTAAATTGGGATCATCGAAGACATCGGAGTAGCGAATACACTCGTTAGGAATGATTTCCAGATACTTGCCGCCGAAGCCGTGGCTCTCGCCATTCGAGTGGTTGGTGAAGCTCATGCGGAACTGGCCGCCGACGCGGAAATCGAACTCATGCACGGTGCAGGTGAAGCCGAAGGGCGGCAGCCATTTCGCGAGGGCGGCGGCATGGGCAAAGGCATTAAAAACGCGGACGGGCGGGCAACGGAGGACGCGATGGAGTGAGATGGTATGTGGCATTATGGGTTTTTATTAGGATTGGTCCTGCTGTTTCACCACCGCCATCGGGCGGCACATGTCGGCGATAGGGCGGACTTCGATGCTGGCTCCGTATTCGAGAATGGGACAAGCTTGCGCGATGCGGATGGCTTCTGCTTCGTTAGAAACGGCAAGTAGGAAATACCCTGCGATGGATTCCTTTGACTCGGCGAAGACGCCGTCGGTGACGTGCCGGCCATGGCTGCCGGATACGATTTTTCCTTCCTCGATGAGTGGTTGCGCTCCTTTGAGGATGCCTTGCTGGGAGAGGTCTTCCACCCAGCCGTAGAAGTCGGTCATGATCTTCTGGAGCTGCGCGGGTGACATGCCGTGGTTCCAGTGCGTGCCGCGGATGAAGAGCAGGTGCTCGCCGGTGGCTTGTTGCGGGTTAGGGGTCATGTTGAGGGAGTTTCGTTCGTAATTCTGAAAACGGAGCCGCGCTCGGATTCGAGCGGGCGGATTTCATACTCGATGCCGTGTTTCAAGATGGGACTCTTCGCCGCAAGGGCTGACGCAGCAGCGATACTTTCTGCGACGATGAGCCAGTAGCCGCCGATGATTTCTTTGCCCTCGGCAAAGGGGCCGTCGGTGTGGATGCCGTCGCGGGTGACGAGTGCGGCGTCCGTGGTCAGGCGGGAGCCGGGCTTGAAGCTGCCGTTTTCCAAGTTCGCTTCATACCAAGCGTAGAATTTTCCGATGTCAGCTTCGATGTCGGTTTGGGGTGAGTTGACATCCCATTGACCGCGAGAAAGCAGGAGGTAGGTGTGCATGGTTTTTTACAAATGAGAGGTTCAGTTCACTTTCGTGACGACCTTCTCAAGATCCGCCAGTCCTTTTTCAAACTCCGGGCCGCACATGCTTTCGCAGTTCATGAAGACGCTCATGAGTTTGCCCATAAAATGGTTAGTGCCATACATCGCCCAAGTGACGGTGGTTTTGTCGCCCTCGGGTTTGAAGGTGAAATCCACAGTGCTGATGCCTTCCATGGGTGCTTTCCATTCCATGCGCTGACGGACGAGTTCACCGGGTTTGCTCTCGATGATGGTGGCCATGCCTTCGCCGACTTTTTTACCTTTCCAACTCGCGATGGCTCCCACGCCGGAGTCGGTGCCGCTGTAGGTCGTCTTTGATTCAGGGTCCATTTTTTGCCATGGGTTCCATTTCTCGAATTTTTTGTGATCGTTCACTTGGTCGAAGAGCAGTGCGGCGGGTGCGATGATGGTGCGGCGACGCTCGACACGAAATTCCGCAGGCTGAAAGGCGGCGACGATGAGGATGATGGCGATGACAGCGACGAGGCCGACGATGATTATTCTGAACATAGTGGAGAGTGGGTGGTGTGTTTGAAAAATTGTTTGAGTGGCCTAACCGCGGACCGCGGCCTCAATGGCAGCAACGTCGATTTTTCTCATCCTCATCATCGCGTCAAATGCCCGTTTGGCAGCTTCGCGGTCTTGACCGATGAAAGCCTGGGTCAGAGCGGTCGGTGTGATTTGCCAGTTGATTCCCCATTTGTCTGTGCACCAGCCGCACTCGTTTTCTTCCCCGCCATTGCCTACGATGGCGCTCCAGTAGCGATCTGTCTCAGCTTGGTCTTCGGTCGCGATTTGGAATGAGAATGCGATGCTGTGCTGCACACCGGGGCCACCGTTGAGTCCGATGCAGGGAATTCCCATGACGTTGAACTCCACGGTCAACACCTCGCCTTCTTTGCACGATGGGTTGTCACTCGGTGACCGATGCACGGCTCCGATAGAGGAATTGGGAAATGTTTTGGCGTAAAATCGTGCGGCAGTTTCAGCGTCGCGCTCATACCAAAGACAGATGGTATTTTTTGCTAGATGATTCATGAGTGGGTATTGGTTTGCGTTGTATTTTCTAGAATCACTTACTTGCGCTTAAAGATGACAGGGGGACCACATGGAGACGGATTGCCATTCTCCCATGCCACGCCTTCGAGCTTGAAGTGATTCGCATCGATGAAGGTGTAAGTCGCGCCGTGCATGTGCTTGTCCACGGCGGGATCTAGGCCCGGGGTGGGTGCGAGATCGAAGGTGAGTGAGTCCCGCGTGCTTTTCATCAGTCTCATTCGTGGCTGGTTTCGCAACATGCAGTAGTGGGTCATCGTTAGATTTCCATTCACGTCGTGATAGGTGCTGAGCATTTCCATCGGCGTGGCGGCGGCGAAGCGTTCTTCGATCACTGAATCTCCGGCGATGAGGCGAAACTCGGTTTTCATTTTACCCATCATCGGCGACTCACCTTCCCATTTTCCGACAAGTGACTTCATGCGCTCGAAGGCAGCGGAGCCTTTGTAGGGCGGCATTTCCGCGCAGGCGGTGTGGTCGGTGGTGCCGACTTGGCACGAGGTGAGTGCCACAAGTATGGCGAGAGCGGCGATGGTTTTCTGGATCATGGCGGTGTGGGGTTTGGATTCTCTAAAATCAAAAATCTGAAGCCAGATTTCAAAGACACGACGAACGGCGAATGAGCATCAGGACACCTTTGGAGAAATTTTGGGGGGAAATTTTTCCCGGCGGAGAATCCAGCGTTGTCAGTCTTCCAGACGCCGAATCTGCCCAACGAGGAATTCCCGCTCCGAGGAAACGATGGCATTGGCGAGAGCTTGGCGAAAATGAGCGATGGCCGCAGCTTTTTCCCCGCACTCTACCGCGAACGTTCCGCGCGCGGCGTGTAGCAGGTGATAGCCGTCCAGCCCGGAAACTTCGTTCAGCGCTTCCAGCCCGGCTTTCGCACCGCTGGCACGTCCGATGGCGATGGCTCGATTCAAGGTCGCCAGCGGCGAGGGCGCGATTTTCTGAAGCTGTTGATAGAGTGACACAATGCGCGACCAGTCAGTTTCCGCCGCAGACGGTGCGGTGCTGTGGCACGCTGCGATGCCTGCTTCGAGGTGGAAGGCAGAAATTTTCGCGCCCTGCGCGGATGCTGCGAGTTGCTGGATTCCTTCACCGATCATCGCAGCGTCCCATGTGGACCGATCTTGCTCATGCAGGCGCAGAAGATTTCCCGCATCATCGGTGCGCGCATCGAGCCGCGCGGCATTCAGCAGCATAAGAGCGAGCAAAGCATGGGCGCGTGGCGTGGCGCAGTCTTGATTTTCTAGCAAAATACGGGTCAGTCGGATCGCCTCGCGGCAGAGATCTTGGCGCACGAGCTGGTCACCGCTGGAGGCTTTGTAGCCTTCGTTAAAAAGCAGATAGAGTGTGGCGAGCACGCCACCGAGGCGTTCGGGGAGTTCGCTAGGTTGCGGCAGATCAAACGGCAGTTCCAGCTCGCGGACACGCTGCCTTGCCCTCACGAGGCGCTTGGAAATCGCCGACTCACTCGTGAGGAAAGCCGCCCCGATTTCCGCCGGGCTAAATCCGCATAACGTTCGCAAGGCAAGGGCCACCTGCGCTTCCGCAGAGAGCTGTGGGTGGCAGCAGATGAAAATGAGCCGCAGCGTGTCATCGCGGATCAGCTCGTCGGTTGCAGAAACGTTTTCTGCATTTCCCGACCATCGCCCGTGTTCCGCAGCGATGCCATCCTCCCGCTCCCGCCAGCGTTGGTCGCGGCGCAGGTAATCCAGCATCACATTCCGCGCGGTCTGCGTGAGCCACGCCGCTGCATTGTCCGGCACGCCGCGATACGGCCACGTCTGCAAAGCGCGAACCAGAGCTTCCTGCACCGCGTCTTCGATCAGTTGGAGCCGCCAAGTGCCGAACTGCGCCACCAACGTAGCCACCAGCCGCCCGTGCTCGTGACGGAAAAAGTGCTCCGTGGCAAAATGGGCTTGGTGGATTGAACTCACGAGCACCGATCTCACCAAACGAAGTGGGATGAGGGCAACCGGTGTTTTACTCATTTCACCGAGACCTTTTCTCACAGAAATTTCGGGGGCCAATTTCTGAGGCCCGTGGCGATGCGGACTGATGACCCCAAAGATACGACAATCTTCAAAACGTGGGGAGTGGGGAGAAACCAATTCCCAGCCGGGCCGCCAGGTTGCCAAGCGTGTCAGCGGGGCCGTAACCCGTGCAAAATCTCATTTCCGCCAAGTTCTACTGCCACAATGCGCAAGAAACCCATGAACGGTGCGAGGTTTGGTGAATTTGAATCGAAACGCAGAGCGGCGGAGGTCGCGGAGGGGATCGGGGAGCGATAGAAAATTGGCAAGGTCTTGAAGATCCCTAAACCTCAACACCTAAAGCACCCATTTGTCATTTGCCCATTCGCAGTTCAAATCCTGTGATCCAAGACCAACCTCGAATAAACAAGCATGGAAACAGGGCAGCCGAGTGATGGCTTTCAGAGTCTATTGAGCCACTCAAAGTGTTTTAATGCTCGACCTATTACCAAAGAATTTTCTGATTCGTATCCTGTTCACAAAACTCCAAAAAATAATTCCTGATATGAGAGAAATTCCTATCATCCACCAAATTGTGAAATTTCTAAAAATGGGATTAGCGTCTTTCTCTGCCTGAACTTTTTGGAGGTTTTTTTGGATGCTATCTTTATCTTTGTTGTGGATTGTATCTGGCTGTTGAGGATTAGTCGATCTCGCTTCAGCTTGTCTATTTTTCTCAATTGCGCCAATCGTTGAACCTAAATGTTCCCCTTGAAATTTATTTTTGTTTGCCAGCAAGAAATCGTCATCGAAGGCAAGTGGTTGTTGGGTTGGATCAAAGTCCGGTATTTGAGCTATAATTAATTGAGCGGTGGCTTCAGGAACGAAATATGGAGCACTGATGATTTTCCCTGATTCAGCACTGGGAGGATCAATGAGAATCATGCACCGTCCTTGAGTTGAAGAAGATGTGTATATTTGATACCTGCTAATTAAAAATAATCGCTTGCCTGAATACTCATTAGGAATTTTTGAGTCCTTTTTGATCACTGGACAAGTTGGGACTAGAGCAAATGAATTGACTACTTTTATATAATAAGACGATTTGCTTATCTTACCACTTTTAATCCAACTAATTTCGATCAGATCTTCCCATGTATCCGGGATACGCTTTCCATCTAACAATTCATTATTATAAATTGAACTTGTGAGCATCCGAGCCACCCCCCATTCTTTAGGAAAACCGCTTTTTGCAAAAGCGAAGTTGATTAAAATTGAAATTACCGAGGCGAAGACAATTAATTGTTTCATTTTTTTGACCAGTTTTTTGATTTCCGGAAACGTGAAATACTAGTCGGAGAAAATTTTTCTAGAAGTGGTGTCAATGGGTTTGAACCACCACCTCTCATGAGTCCGCCTTCGGTATGCTCATCCACAAGATCATCTCCCGGCTGATGACCAATTTCGTGTGAAGCTTGGGCGTTGATGTAGTTCTTTAAATTGATGCGAGCATTGATACCATGTATTGGATTCCCTCCATTTGCAGAAAGTCGAAAGTCACTATCATAAGTCTCACGGCAGCTTTCAACGAACACCGTTGAGTGGTCGTAATTCTCAAATTTTCTCGTTCCTCCATCCGTTTGTAATTCGTCATTAGGATCCCCATCTTCCAATGGATCAAACTGGTAAGCTACAGTGATCTGAGAAACCCATAATGCATCTCTTTCTGTGAGATCTTTCTTAGAATTTACCAAAGTGGACCCTTGTAAGTCATCATTGATTTTAAAAGGTATGATTTTATCCAGATTAAACCCTCCAGCATTTGTGATTTCGATAAATGCCGGCTTGAAGTAGTCTTTCATTTGCTGGTCCACGATGTCAGTTCGGGGTAATGATGGGGCGTCGAGGCCGAATTCATCGTCATCATAAAGTCTAAATTCTGAATTAAGAGGTATATTGCTGAAGTCGCCTGCGATCTGAACAAAATGTGTGTTCCCGAAAAGCGTTGTTCCAATCACTGGATATTCGACATTTTGTAATTTGATCCGTCCATTTTCGAGATTCGCAAAGCTGCTTAGATCTGTGATCGTAGGAATACCAAATAGAGTATTAGTTCCATCGCTAAGGTTTGTGAGTATCTTCGGCGAGCTTAGATTCCAGCTAAGGTCATTGCGTTTATTGCCGAACGCATCGACTGGAATGGCAGCCATCGAATCATTTTCTACCCAGAGTCTGCGCCACACCGTCAGCAAGGGTGAGGCTGAAACCCCTGCGTTTTGCGCAAATGCGGGACCGAGGTATTTCGCGGCGGTGGAGGTGGTGACTTGGACTCCGGTGATCATCGACTGATCCACCACGGAGGCGACGACTCGGTAGTTATTTCCCGGCTGCATTCCGACGCGGAAGATAAACTTGGTTTCACCGTTCGTATCGACAATGCCTTGCGCGGTGTCCCCACCCCACGCAGCTCCGGTCCAGAACTGGCCGCTTGGTGCGGTGCCGAGGTAGTCTGGTAGATTATCATCGCCTGATTTACCATTGGTATCAACTGCGGGGGCTGCACCGTCGGCGGTATCGAAAGCTTCTGAAGTGCTATCATCGACATCGAAGGCTTTGGCAAAGATGGTTTGACCGGCAAGGGCGGCGGAAGTTTTTACGACGAGTTCGAGTTTGGCGCGGAGAGTGGTGTCTAGCGGGTTTTTAAAATCCGGGAAAATGCGTGAGCCGGCGATCGGTAGGCCCCATGGATCGACGTGAGCACTGACATTGTCGAAACCTACAATCGGCTTCCAAGTAAAGTCGAGTGGCTCGATGACTGCGCGGTAATCTTTATAAAAAGGGTTATAGGGATTGAGAATTCGCAGGATATTCCCTGAGTTGCCAAAAGTCTGGGTGATAGGCTCGAAACCATTGATTCCGATTAAGGGCGCACCACCTACACGGGCGGTGATATTGAGAAAGAAGCTCCACCTGCGGTAGGGCTGTGAAAACGTATCGGTGCCGATGGTGGGAAGATCGATCTGGGCGGTGTAGCGCCGGGTGGGGTCATTGGAAATATTGGGTAAATCCACTGTGTTGGTCAGAGAGAAGGCGGAGCCGCCGTAATCTGGAGTGGTATGGACGAGGGTTTCCACACCAGTGAGTAAATTTTGCTGATAAATTTTGATGCGATAGGGTGTGAGTAAGCCATTGATCCCGCCGTTTTCATAGTCGGTCGCGAGCGAGGCAAAGGTAAAAATCGTTAACTTCATGGGTAATAGCTCAGGCTGTGCAGGTGCTAGGCCGTTATCGCTGGGATCATTCGGAGAGCTGCCTTGGATGATTTCAGCTTTGTCGGATTTACCATCTCCGTCGGTATCTGCCACGAGCGGATTCGTGCCTAAGATAGACTCCTCCCAACTGGTGAGATCGTCTGAGTCTGGATCGACATCGACGACCGATACCCGATAGAAAGTTTTAGGGATTCCCGCGGTTCTGGGGGGTGTCGTGGTGGTGGCGAGATTCGCGATGGCGGCGATGTAGGGGCTAGCCAGCGGTAACCATGCGCCAGCATCGAGACTGTCCGAAGTGAGGACTTGGTATCGCTTGCCGATGAATTGCTGCCAGTGCAAATCATAAGCCTGCGAGTTTGCGGCATTGACCGCGAAAGTGAGCCGGTGAGTGCCAAGCGGGGGAACTGTGCTCAGGGGGTCAGTTCCAGCGATGGATTCGAGCAAATTGGACACGCCATCTCCATCGGGATCCGCAGCAGGAGCTTGGGCGGGGTTAGGAACGGTGGTAATCGAAAAGCCATTTTGCGATTCCCAGAGATCTGACATCCCATCTCCATCTCGATCTAAAATTCCGTAAATGGGGGAAATCAAAAAAACGAAAAGGAGGAAGGCGATGACTGGGAAGAGCGATTTCATGAGGAAGGGTAGGGGTGATATCCTTCCTGGTGGACGGGGAGTTCAAAAGTCGCGTCAAGACGACCGCGATGGCCTTTGGCCGCACTCCCCGAAGGCAGGCGGCTTGGACATACACCACCGCCTCCCCGGCCTTTCAGTCGGTTTGGCGGCATCGTTGCGGTCGATGCCGACCGCCTGACGTGAGAATTTTGAAGTTCCCGTCCACCGAAGTGGACATGGCGAAAAAACGGTAATTCCTCGGAAGTGGCAAGATAGAAGTGTGAATACTGCCCACGCATTAGGATGGGTGGGACTGGGAGAGGGGGATTTATTGTCTCTTTCTTCGCTGTATTTGAGCACGAGAGGCATTCATCAGTCGCGACTCCTTAGGGGGTCGAATCATCCATCGTGGAGCGCGGCGGAATCGAATGCGCATGGGTGACGAGACGACTGACACGCTCGACGTCGGGTCTGACTCGCTCGACAACCGGGCTGACATGCTCAACGTCGGGTTTGACTCGCTCGACGACGCGTCTGACACGCTCGACGACCGGGCTGACATGATCGGCAAGTGGCCGCTGCCGTCCGACAGCTGTGCTGACTGGCTCGACAGCGGGGGGCGCTTGGCCGACGGACCTGCAGGAGTGCTCGACAGGATGAGTGACCGCAGAAATAAGCAGGCTCATCCGCTCGACGACGTTTCTCGCGCGGGCGGATGGCTGAACTTGAAGGTGAGGAAGGGTAATGATCTACCCAGACACATCATTCCACCGCGCTCCATCTTGGAGCGGCAGAGTTTCTCACGTTTGATGGGAATCATAAAGAAGCTCGCAGAGGCCGGGCGGGCTCTTGGTTCCGGTGTGATTACCAAAAGCCAGTCCTTCTGTCTGAGTCAGGCGTGGCGAAAAGCGTCTGTGCTAACTGAGATCGGTGGCGTGGCGCTGCGCCCAGTGACGAGTTTTATAATGCCGGAAACAAAATAACAGCGTTAGATAGAGGCGCACTCCTGTGGTGGAAATGAGGTGGCCCCACCATGAGTGCCCGAATTGATAGGTCACGGTATCTATCATCATGCAGCCGCCCTTTTCCATAGGCTCAAACCGATGTTCATGCACGAATTTCACAAACGGGCCTTTGATCATTTCATCGACTAACCGGTGCGGCGCTTGCACAACATTCCAGCGGCAGGTCAACCGCAGCGGCAGCAGTCCCCAATCCCGGCAATGCAGTTCGATTAAGCGGCCTTCTTGCGCCGGGCCATCCGTTTGCAAGCTCACCAAGGTCAGCGTCGGCGGCATTACTTTCATTAGATTATGCGGATCGCTGTGGAAGCGAAACATCACCTGCGGACTGGCGGCGAGGTGAGTGGAAGTTTGGAAGACGCAGGACATCAGCGGCAGTTAAGGCCGTGGAATGAGTCACGCAATGCAGCAAATCCCAAAGATTTTTGGTAATTCAAGCGACTTATTCCAGACTCGGAGATCACGCGGCAGGCGTGCTGAGAACGTCGCGGACGCGACTGGCGATGAGTTCTGCCAACTGCGTCTCACCCTCTTCGCGGAGGAAATCGCAGTAGTTTGAGGCTACGGCTTCGAGGTCGGTGGCGTAGGCGGGGCCGAGCGACTCGTAGCTGGCGAGGGATTTCTCGAAGTGGCGACGTGCCCATGAGCGGTCGCCGGTATTGAGGAGGGCGAGCGCGAGGTTGTTATGGGATTGGGCGGTGTCTGCGTGCTCCTCACCGAGCAGGGCACGGCGAGTTTCGAGGGCGATCATGTGCATTTCGCGAGATTGCTCATGAAATCCGGCGGCTTGATAGAGTGCGCCGAGGTTGCTGGAGACGGTGGCGGTCTGCTCGTGCTCTTGGCCGAGCTGCGAGTGGGTGATTTCGAGGGCGCGGAGGAAATTCGACTCGGCGGTGTCGAGGTCACCGTTTGCCTTGGCGATGAAGCCGAGATTGTTCGCCATGGCGGCGATGTCGAGTAGGAGCGGGGGTTCGTTTTTCTCGAAAAACTCAATGGCTTTGTGCCAGTGACCGACGGCGCGCTCTTCCATTTCAAGACCGTCGTAGGCGGCACCGAGGGCGGCGTGGAGGCGGCCGACTTGGCCGAAACGATCTGGCCGGTCTTGAAGCTGGTCGATCGCTTGGCGGTAGTCTTCGCGGGCGAGGTCGTAATTTCCTAGCTCGCGCTGGATATCGCCACGGATCTCGAGGGCGGAGGCGAAGGCATCGATGCTATCGAGATTCGGCCCGAGGGCTTGCTGGGATTTTTCCACCGCTGCGGTGGCCGCGTGGGCCGCTTCGTGGAGATTTCCGGCGGTGCGTAGGGACTCCACGCGGTCTTGAAGAATGCCAATGAGTGTCGCAGTGGGTGAGTCCATGGTGGTTTGGGGTTTGTGGAAGTATCAATCAATTCCTGCATCTGACTAGCTGAAATCTCTTGTGGGTGAAAGTCTTTCGAGCAGCCCGGTCCGGCTGGCGGGAAGGGTGCCTAGGGCGTCTAGCAGGGAAATATCTGCGGCTTGACGCTGGTGGGAAACGCCGAGGAGCCGGGCGAGTTCACCTTCGAAATGAAGCAGGGCTCGGAGGCTGGGCGGGGTGTGGCTGAGGTGGTCGAGCGCGCGCTTGAGTAAGTCGTGTAATTCCGGCTCGGGGTGCTCGGGTTCCACGGCGGTTTCGAGGAGCTGGCAGCAATAGGCGGCGAGAAGCGTGGAGGTGTAGTTCGTCCTGAGTCCTTCGCGCCAGTCGCGGATCGCCACCTCGCGCAGGGAGTGTAGTTCGCCGTTTTTCGCCCGGATGAAGGCGATTTCACCACCGAAAAAGAGATCGATCTGGCCAGAAAATGGGCTTTTCGCCCGCCGTGCGCCCTTGGCCACCGTTTTTACCAAGCCATGTGCATCGGTGAACCAATGGACGATCAGGCTGGTCTCGGTCAGCCGGGTGAGGCGGACGACGATGGCTTTTGCGGATTGCATCGTTCACCACGCTGGGTCTTGCTGGCGCGCCGCTTCGTAGAGCACGATGGCGATGGCGGTGGATAGATTTAAACTCCGCGTGCCGCCCGGAGCCATCGGGATTCGCAAGGCTTGTGTCCCGGCAGCGGCGACGAGTTCCTCCGGCAGGCCCTTCGTCTCGCGACCGAAGACGAGGTAGTCGCCGGGCCGGAATTCTGCCTGCCACGGGGACGCGCTGGCCTTGGTGCTCAGGAACCAGAACCGCGCCGTGTCGCCCGCGCTGGCTTGGAGCTTTTCGAAGGATTTCCAGACCCGAAGCCTCACGTCTTGCCAGTAGTCGAGTCCGGTCCGGCGGACGTATTTATCCTCCAGTGAAAATCCGAGCGGCTCCACGAGGTGCAGCGTGGAATCCGTGGCCAGCGCAAGCCGACCAGCGGCACCGGCATTGTGCGGGATCTCGGGTTCGACGAGGACGATATGGAACATGAAAAAGCGAGTTTAAGACGGCTCTCTGCGGCGTGCCAAGGTGATGGAAAGCCCGATCACGCCGACGAAAACGAGGTAGCAACCGAATAGTTCAAGGTAGCTTTTACAAATCTTCGGCACCTCCGGCGAAAAGGCCGCCCCGAGTGAGGCCCGCCAGAACTTGGAGCTGCCGAAGAGTTTATTAAACACATACAGAATCAGCAACGCAGCACCGATCAGCCCGGAACCGGCGTGATTCCCCAAGGTGGAGAAGAAATGCACCATCATCCGCCGGTGACGTAAAATCGTGATGAGCACAACCAGCAAGATCGCTCCCACCACCCACACTTCTGGGAATTTCCACCCGAGGATACCGGAAACGAAATCTTCAATCTCCCCCACTAACGCTGCGATGAGGAGTAGCCCGATTACTCGGCAAGCCGGGCGGTAAAGCCCGGCATGGGTGGATGCTCCAAGAATCACGACCGCCGCAGCAGCGAGGAGCGACGCCTGTAGTAGCTCGATCGTCCCACTCTTAATCGGCACTGCTGGGCGGTTCGGCAGCCAAGCGGGCAGTAAGATCACAATGCAGCCGCCGCAGATCAGTATCACCCGGATCAGGGTTCGCGACCATGATGACTTCCTCGGGATTTTAAGCATTTCACCGGGCACTGGGGAGGCAGCCTAGTGACTCCAGCCCACCATGCAAGGCCGGGCGTTTCTGGGATTACGTCACTTGGCGCGGACTTGGATGAATAGCTTGGCGGGAAGCGGATTTCCGGGGACAGCGGAGAGGGTGACTGGCACGGTCTCGTTGTCGCCACTCGCAGTGACGGTGCCTTCGGTCGCCCCGGTGTCTTCTGTCCAGCCGATAAGATCCGTGGAGAACCACACCGAGTAGGCGAGGTTGGTGCCTAACGAAGGCTTGCGGCGGGTGTAGTTGAACGTGCGACTGGCCTTGTCGATCTGAGTCATGACGTTGACCGATGCGCCGCTGGTGGGATTGAGGCCGAAGGCGTATTCAGCTTGGTTGGTGAGGCCGTCACGGTCGTCGTCACCGGTGGGACCTTGCGCGAGTTGGCAGTTAGAAGCACCCGACCATGCGGCGTAGTCGGCGGTGACGAGGCTGCGAACTTGAATGGCGCTGAGGATACTACTGGGAGGTTGATTTCCATTGAAGAAAAGGACGTGGGAACTCGCCTTCGCCGTGAAGCGACCGATGGTGAATTGGCCTAGGCCTTGGCTGGCGACACCTAGGTTGCCATCGCTGATAGTATCGATCTCCAGACTCGGTCCACCGCCGATGTTGGTGGAGAATCCAGCGTTGTAGCGTGGATCCTGAGCCCAGATTTGGACCTCGTAGGGTAGGCCGACGACTAAGTTATTTAAAGTAACAGAGCCTGCTAGGAACCATGGGGTGATGAGGATTTTCTGATAATTTGCGTCCGTCACCGAACCTGGTCCTACGGAAGCCGAGTTAATCGCGGCGTTGTTCATGGCAAGCTCTGCGGACGAGTTGCTCTGCTTGGTGAAGGTGACTCCATTGACCACGGTGGTAGCGGGCGCACTGGACAGGGCGCTGAAATACTTGGCGTAGAGCGGGGTGCCAGCAGTGGACACATCCGAGGAGGAAGCGATGCGGGTGGGATTTCCCCAAGCGATGGTATGATCGAGGATGGTGCCTTGATTGGTCAGACTGGTCTGGAGGAGGCCGGACCACGGACGGATGTCGAGGGTGGCTTGGTTAATCAAACTGCCGGTGACATTAAGTTGTGCATTTCCGTTGAAGGTCAGGATTCCTTGCGAGTGGGTGAAACCAGCGCCGAGATCGAGCGTGGCTCCGGCGGCGACTGAGGCTCCCGCGAGGGCGGTGCTGGCAGGGGCGGGACCGGCGAACCATTTGTGACGCAGGTAGGTCTCGACGTTCTGGCGCTCGGTCGAGCTGAGTGCCCGGTTGTAAAGAATCACCTCGGCGATTTTTTGGCCCCCGCTGCGGTAAACACGATCCCCGCAAAGTGAGTTCGCGCCCACGTTCCCGGTGGTGACGAGACTGACGAGATTGAAGCTAGTGGATAGCGCTGCGGTGGAGCCATTGATGAGGGTGCCATTGAGGTAGGTCTGGCCACCGGTTACACTAGGACTCGCGAAGTTTTGGCTCCAAGGGGAGGAGATTTCCTCTTCCCCACCCCGGTGGAAATCATAAGCGCTGGAGCTGGTGAGCAAGTGGTTCCTGCCTTGCATGACCCAGAAAGCGGTGCGGATGGTGGTGATGTCGAGACTTGTGCCTTGAGGAGACTTTAGTGCCATCGACCGGCCGGCGTCGGTGCCTTGGAAGGTGCCGAAGTCGATCACCGGGCGACCATTTTGTGGGGCAGAAGCGAGGACCGGTCTTTTGCCCGGTGCGATTTGGTCTGCATACCTGCCATTCCCATCGGCATCTAACCAGCGGCTGACCACACCGCTAGCAGAAACAAGACTGGAAGTGGAAGAGGCGTCGAGCCGCAGGAGGAGTCCATTTTTCACTGGTGGACTGAGGGTCTGGTCTAACTTCAGCGTGCCGACTGCGATGGCGGCCCCTGTCGGAGTGGTCATGCCCGCCGCGACGATGGCCGTGCCGACGCCCGTTTTGGAAAGATTTCCCGTGGAAATCAGCGGGACCGTCACCGTGCCACCCTGCACCTCGATCACCTGCGCGGTGATGGAACCGGTGCCATTGGCGAGGCCACCAAGGAGGGTGAATGCATCCAAATTGATGCCCACCTCCGGGACCGTCATCACACCCGACTCCAAGGCAAGCGTGCCCGCACTCGAAAGCGAGGCAGCGGGGACGACGATATTATAGCTCACTTGGCGACGGGAAATACCGAAGGAGACATCCCCCGTGGCGGCCGAGAGAGCGGTCACCATGGCCTCCACCGTGGCGATGGGCGCTCCATTGATCGAGACGATGAGGTCTGATTCGAGGATACCAGTGCTAGCGGCGGTGGAGCCAAGATAGCCACCGGTGAAGAAGACTCCGCCATTGGCAGGATTGGTCCCGAAGGCGGAGGCCTCTTCGACCGTGGTGACGATTTTCACCTGGGCACCAAGCCAGCGGAATGTCCCCGACGGGATCACCACCGGCGGCAACTCGACGAGCAGCGGAGTCCGGACGATGATGCTCTTGGAATTCACCGTGAACGGGTTAGTGGTGACGCCGAATTGATTCATCGGGAAATTGACAAAACCTACAGTCAGCGCGGGCGAGCCGGCAGCGACCTGATAGTTTCCCGTGCTAGGAGAGACGAATCCCGGGCTACCGGAGAGGGAATTGGCGTCGCAGCCCTTCGCAGCGAAAGCCGTGCGCATCGCTTCCGTGGGAAACAGATTGTAGTCGAGCCGGGTGCCCCAAGTGGTGAGAATGCTGGGCATGGCGGCTTGCTGATATTGAGCGCTGACGATGTTTTTCTCGAAAATGTCACTGCTGTCTGGATACCAAGCGTGGGGATGGAGCGAACTGTTGAGAATCACATTATTGCGACCCGTGCGGTAGAATCCTTCCCGCCACTTGAGCCCGCGATTGAGCAGAAGATTATTCTCAATGATGTAATTCGAGGAGCCATCATCGAGGTCGATGTCCCAACCATGGTCGCAGTGCCAGCGGGAGTTCCGCAGGATGGTGGGCTGATAGTTATCGAGTAGAGAAACGGCCTTGAGCTGTGCGTTCGTAGCGCTGGTCAAGTCCCAAAAGCGATCGCGACCCCATGAGTTGAACGAGCCGTGGTCGCTGGTTTCGAGCACGGTGTCAAAGGTGTCGCAATTTTCAATCAAGTGGCCACCCCAGCAACCATCGCCAATGTTGATGCCGGCGCGGACGCAATCGTAGATCGAGCAATGCCGCACGGTGATGCGGGAGGACATGCTGATTTCGACACCTGCAGGCTGTTTCTCGACGCGCCCGATGCCGGTGATGAGGCAGTTCTCGACGAGGCAATCGGCTGGGTAGTTGTTATTTTGCGGACCTACATTCGTCGTATCGATTGCTGAGTAGAAGTTCTGTGTGGAGGAATAGTTGAAGAGAGGATTGCGCACGGCCGAGGGATCCCCGACAAAGCAAACGCCGCTGACACCGATGTCGTGGAAATACGAGCCGGTGACGGAACCACGGCGGTTGTATTTACTGAAAAAAACGGCGTTGCCTCCGAGTTGGTCGAACTCGCAAGCAGAAATGGCGCAGTCCTCGGTCCCGGTGAGGAGCACTGCGGCACCGCGATAGATCGTCCAGTCACTACGGAGGAGCGGCTCGTAGGTCTCCATGAAAGTGCGGGCGGCGTGGCGGAAAATGAAGCCGGACAGGTTCACATATTTCACCGGGGCAGCTTCCGTGCCGTTGAACTGCACCAAGTGCTTCAGCCGGCCTGCGGTCTCCATCACCGCCGTCGCTGGGTCCACTCCGACGGGTGGGTAAAAATACAGCGTATTGGTGGCGGTGTTATGAAACCACTCGCCGGGAGCGGTCAGCTCCTCGAAAATGTTTTCTACGAAGCGGTAGGTTTCGTGGGGCGATGACGCGCGGTTGTTTTGTTAGCCACCGGTGTAGCTGACGACGTTCGACGCGTTTTTTCCAGTGATCCGGTAGTGGAAGCCGCCCCACTCACCGCTGTGGAGAGCGTGGAAAAATCCGCCCGTGGGATTCGCCCATGTCGCGGCACGGGAGGGGCTGATACAGTCGGCGGCGTAGCCATTATAGGGTCGCGTGGCGGCATCATAGTCCGGATAGCGAGCGAGGTTTTGCTTCGCACCGTTTGCGAACAACTGGTCGATGACCATGCCCGCGGGGACGGTGGTTTTTTTGATCAAGCCGGAGTGAGTCGTCCACAATAGACCTGCCAGCGAGTTCCCGCCGGAAAGTGCGACCGTCTCCCCCGTGGCGGCCCGGTAGGTCACTGGATTCGCCGCCGTGCCAGAATCCGCCGCGGTGAACTGAACGGTATTTGCGAGATAGTAGGTGCCTGTATGGAAAATGACGGTGACGGGTTCCAACCCAGCCTGACTTCTTGCCATGGTTTGAGCTGCGGTGAAGGTGGCTAACGGAAGCGCCGCGCTGCCCGGATTCGCGTCACTGCCCGTGGTGGCGACATGGATCTCCGCCGCCTGACCAACTGCGACGGAAAAAGCCGCAAGACAAAAAGGGAGGAAATTTCTCAACTGAATTGGGGGTCGGCGCAACACGTTTTTGGGCAATACAGCTCATCTGCAGCAGG
This sequence comes from Luteolibacter sp., assembly GCA_043766715.1. Classification (GTDB taxonomy): domain Bacteria; phylum Verrucomicrobiota; class Verrucomicrobiia; order Verrucomicrobiales; family Akkermansiaceae; genus Luteolibacter. The sequence continues at coordinate 35,366 of JAYUHS010000137.1, read as the reverse complement.
ATGGAAGCCCTAAAGTTCTGAAGAAACGCTCGCGGATCAAAAGCCGTCTAATGGGCAATGTCATCTGCGCTGGCGGAAATTTCATTCACACCGCGCACCAGAGAGCCGTCCACCCGAACAATCAGAGTCGGCTCAACGGGACCGACGTTGTGACCACCGAGTTGGCCGGATTCTGCTTGGACAGGAAAACCAGCTCAACTCAATGATCCAATCTTGAACCTCGACCAAAAACCGCTGGGCCGAGCATTCGTAAAGATGACCGCAAAAAAGCCCGTGACCTAATCAAGGTCACGGACTGCAACCATTTGCCATGGATGGGCAATCAAACCCAAACCCCACAAATGATGACCTGCGGACAGGTGAAATTATGCTTAATGAGCTCTCCGGCGGCGACCCAGTGCTAATCCACCCAGCAACAGCGTGGTGATCACACATGCCGACGGTTCAGGGACGGACTCCAGAGACACCCCATCGAGAAGCGCGAAGGGTGGTAGGCCATCAGGGGTCCCAACCGAGAGGAAGGAGAGAATCGGATTCACGCTGTCTGCGGTGAACGTCATCTTCACTTGGGTCCACGGGACAAAATTAAATTCAGGGTAACTGACAACTGGAGTGGAAAGCGTCTGCCTACCTAAGGTCACCTGCAATCTTTCAGTCAGCCCATCAGGTGCGCGGTAGCCTGTTTGTTGAGCAGAAGCCCAATAGAAACTGAGGTCGTAGGTGTTTCCAATCGTCAATCCACTGAGTTGTTGCGACAAGGGACCCACTTCGAATGATCCGTCTAACGCCAAGTAGTTGCCACCATTTGGACTTGAGTTGGGAATGCTGCTAGCTCCCGAACCAGACGGAGAATTAAGGTTGGTACAAAGAGTAACCCTCGTGGTGGGGTCGTTGGGGGCGCCGGCAGTAGTAAATTTTGTCAATGCACCGATCGTGCCAGCATCTCCAGGTCCATAAATGAAATTATAGTTAACTGTTGGGGTAAGTAGATCCGCTTGGGTGGAAGTCCCTGGGATCCCTCCAAGGGTGGGCGTCGCCTTGCCTGATATCCAGCCAGTCACTAAGGCGGTGGCTCCACCAGCCACCGAGGGGTGGGCCACTCCAATTTGCTGGTTGATGATACCACCATTTGTCAAAGAGAAATCTCCGTTGGTGATGAGGTTGGCGGCGGATGCTTGCGGCGACCCGATCGAGGCCAAGCCAAGGCAAGTAGCTACTGATAATAAGTGGATTCTAGCAATTTTCATTTATTTAGGTGTGAAAGCCATCAATTGGTTGATCGCGCAAAACGACTGCCGAAATCGGATATTGCTGTCGAGATTTTTTAAAAAATTTACCGAGTATTTTCAAAGAAAAACAGGCTGTCTGATGGCCGGTAAGTCATTAAAAGTAAACGCGCTTAGAAAACACCGTAGATCCCAAAGGATCGTGTCTTAGCTGAATTTACCCCGCTTTCCGCCCGTTTAGTTCTCCAGACGGATGGCCGTGGATCTGCCGTGGGCGTCGAGGCCTTCGATGCGGGCGAATTCTTGGACGACGGCCAAGGATTTCCGGACAGATTCCTTATCGAGCCGGACGATGCTGGTCCGGCGTTGGAATTGGTCGGCGCGGATGCCCGAAAACGACCGACCTGACCCGCCGGTGGGTAGCGTGTGGCTGGGACCAGCGAGGAAATCTCCGACGGCGACCGGGGAGTCATTCCCCAGATAAATCGCGCCGGAGGTGCGGATCCGCGGTAGCCAGCGATCTTCGTCCACCGTGATGAGCGAAAGGTGCTCGGGCGCGAAGGCATTACAAATGGCCACGCCTTCTTCGAATGATTTCACCTGAAGCAGGAAGGTGCCGCGCTTGAGGACCTCGCTGATGTATTTCGCCCGAGTGAGCGTCGGCAGTTGTTTCTCGATGGCCTTGACGACCTTGCCGAGCAGTGCCTTGGAATCGGTGGCGAAGCCGACCACGCTGTCGCCACCGTGTTCGGCCTGGGCGAGGATGTCGGCGGCGATGAAATCGGGATTTCCAGTTTTATCGGCGAGAATGAGAATCTCGCTGGGGCCGGGCAGGAGATCGATGGAAACAGCTCCCACGAGTTGGCGCTTGGCCTCGACCACGAATGAATTTCCCGGGCCGAAAATGCGATCTACCGGCCGGATCGAGCGGGTGCCCAGCGCCAGCGCTGCGATGGCTTGTGCGCCGCCGACCTTGATCGCCTCGGTGACACCGGCGGCCTTCAGCGCGTATAAAAGTGCCGGATTCACCGTACCGTCAGGTCCGCACGGTGTGGCGGCAAGGATTTCTGGGACCCCAGCCGCTTGGGCGAAACCGGCGGTCATCAGTGCGGTGGAGACCAGCGGAGCCTTGCCGCCGGGGACATAAACGCCGACCCGCTCGAATGGCGTGAAACGCTCCCCCACCGTCGCGCCTTCCGCATTTTTCGCCGACCAATCCTTGCGCAGGCTGCGTTTCGCGAAGGAATGGATGTTTTTCAAACTCCGCGCAACCGCGGTCTTCGTCTTGGGAGTGACGGCCTTTTCAGCGGCAGCGAATTCTGCATCACTCACGAAGAGCGTCTTCGCGGTGAGCACCGCACCGTCGAAGCGTTTGGTGAGAGTGATCAGTGCTTCATCGCCCTGCGCCGCGACCTCGGCGATGATGGCGGTGACGATGTCTCGGGTGCCGGGTTCGGGTAGAGCACGGCGGTGGAGGCGGCGGAGAAACGGCGCGTAGCCGGGATCGAGGTAACTGAGAATTTTCATGCCAAGAAGAACTGGCGAAATATGGAGGGCGATGCGGAGGACGCCAAGCCCGATCCCGACGGAATCCAAATCCAAAAAATGACCAAGAAAAAGGGGCCGCGCACACACGCGACCCCTGATTTAGTCATGAATACTATGGTGAAGAGGAGATCCCCATCGCCTCAACGAGAGAAAAGTGACACGGAACCTCGGAAGCTGTCATGTCACTAAATTATGGGACACGGCCCGAAATTAGAGTCTGCGGGCTAGGTCATCATCCCATCTGGCGAAAACCAGCCCTGACGAGTGATCCTCGCGCTTGGCCATTTCCTTCACTCACGTTCTTGTCCGGTTGGGGGCGCCTTATCAAACAGTGCAGAAATCTGCTGGCGAGTGATGCCCCACGCTTGGAGGTCCGCGTCGGTGATCGATGCGGTATCAAGTTCACCCCAGCTATCCTTCTCCCGAAGTTGTTGCATTTGCGAAAAGGCTTCTAAACGCGCTTGGGGTGAAGACATCGCGGAAATAGCAATCGAGGGTATGTCATTGGGACCGTAAATGACTCCGCCTTCCATCACCACTTGCAGCAGAAAACGATCTCTCGTTACCGCATCGGGTAGTGCTTGGATGATCCTGTTAAAACTTTCAGAAGGAATATGCAGACTCTTACTGATGGCCTTGCTAGACACTTCGGAACTTTGAATTTGTTGAGCAACCCAATCCCAAGATCGCTCCGTATCTGTTGTTCCTATATCAGGCAAGAAATCTCGAAAGTCGATCAAACCGGTCAATACACCTCCGTTGAAAGCGGCTTGATGATCACGCTCGGCCCACGTCTCGAAAAAATTGGCTGGAAACCCCTTGGGGAATTTTTTGGACGCATCGGCCTTGGTCAGTTTAGCAAGTCCTTCGGCTACTGCCTGAAAGTTGAAGTCAGCTGCAAACTCGCAATCTCTACCCGTGCCGAAGTGGATCGTTTCAAATTTCTCTGCATAAGTCAGAAAGTCATCCGCATTCGTGAGTGCAGCTTTTGCTAAGATTTTCTCTGGCACCTTGGAATCGAAATCAACATTCGTTCCTGTGAATTCTAAGTGAAGGGCAAGCGCCCGTTTCGGATCCGTTTCCACCAGCAAATTCAGAAGTTTCTCAGCAAGAAAATTTCGAGTGCCATGCCCGTGTATTTGTTGACTCCACGCCCATGCCTCTTCGAAATTTTCACTACCCCATAATGCAAGTATCCGTTCAATGAGCTCTTCCATCCCCTCCGTAAATCCCCCAGGCCCACCCTGCGAAATGAGTGCTTCAAGCACGCCTTTACGATCTTGAGGTGTGATCGCCCCTTCGAGTATCTTCTTTTCTTCACGGCTGGCAGTGGAGAATTGATTCGTAAACATCTGTGACTTCGAGTCAGATTTGACGATGGGTAGTTGTGAATCGTTGATCTGCATTGAGGCAGGCCGGGATGATTTGGCAGTACCCGGAAAGCCTGCTAGAGTTACTCCTCCGTGTATCCACCAACCTGCGGCGATTCCTACAACCATTATACCGCATCCTTGGATCAATTTAAGAGATTGTGCCTTCATATCCTATGACTAAATCTAAAGCGCTGTTCTTTGTGATGAATTCAGGGCCGCGATACTCACTTATTTTTTGGCGGGAAAATTCCCTCGAATTGCTGTCGTGTCACACCCAAATCCTCGTATCTCAGTTCATTCGCTTCCTGATTAAGATCATGGTTTTCTTCTTTAGCCCGTAACAATGCATTGATCCGAACCTGAGGAGATGACATGGCAGCTAGCGAAACAGAAATGTTACTTGAACCAAAATTACATTGCTCCAGAAAAAGCTCTGTCATGAATCGGTCCGAGCTTTCGGAACTGGGTAGGGCCTTCTGGATGTCATGGATCATGGCAGTTGAGGCGTCTGTCAACCCTTGGGCGATGACACTACGGGAGGTGGCAGATTCTTCGATTTTTCCAGCCACCCAAGTAGAAGTGGCTCCAGGAATTCCTTGCTTGCCTAATCCTTCAAGTAAGCGATCAAGATCCACAAAACGCACACGGCCTAAACTGACTAACCAATCAAATGCTGCGTCGGGATCGCGTTCGCCCCAGGTGTCGATAAAATTGATGGGGAACTCGGGAGGTAGTTGTTTTTGCTTCCTGAGCAGGGCGTTGACTCCCCCTGCGGCTTGTTGGAAATCAAAGTCTCTCGCAAAATCGGCACCTGTGGAGCCACCGTGGTGATTGGGAAGTCTTCCAAGGACATCGAGGAAATCACTCGCGCTCTTGGTGGCGGCATTCATGATTGCAAGGTTAGAAACGAAAGAATCAAAGAGTGGATCCGCTGCGTGTATTTCCAAATGCAAAGTCAGCGCGAGGGTAAGATCTTTCTTCGCTAATCTTTCTAAAAGCTCACCTGCGATGTATCTTTTCCAAGTGACGCTAGTGAGCTGCTGACACCATGCCCAAGCACCGGTGAAATCTTCTTCGACCCAAGTTTCCATCATACCACCGATCATTGATCTTGATGCAGATACCATCCCGCTGGGATCGCTATCTTGAAGTATCAGCTCGATCAGTGCGGCTCGATCTTGAGGCAAGGCATTGTTGCAGAAGTTCGCCTGTTCTTGGCGGGGCAATTTCAAAAAGTGCCCTAACTGTGCGCTGCTCGCTGGTGTTCTCGCTATTTTCGGTCTCAACCGAGTCGGGGATGCTTGGACTGATTGAGACGGCTCGTTGCTAGACGTCGCGCTGCGCAACACCCAGCCAGCAACTAGGCTGCCCGCAAACAACAGAACGAAATTGCGCTTTTTCATGATTTAGAAAATCCGCACCTAGGTTCGTCTTCAAGAGGAAGGTTTTATCAAAAATTGTGATATTAGCCGACTGTGACCCATTTTTGTAAGGGCCGATCAACACTCGATCCACATGCACTAGAATCAGGACAAATCTAGGAACCCGCGGCGGATCGCTTCGCTGACGGCTGCGGGCAAGCTGCGGACATGGAGTTTGTCGAAGCTGCGTTTGATGTATTCGGTGGCCGAGTGTTGGCTGATTTTGAGTTCATCGGCAATTTCTTGGCGATTGAGGCCTTTCGCGGAGAGCTGGAGGACCTCGCATTCCCGGGCGGAGAGTGCTTCCGCCTCGGGGATCGGGCTGAGCTGGCGGAAGGTTTGCAGGATCATCCCAGCGATTTTTGGGTCGAGCGGAGTGCCGCCTGATAGGACTTCTTCTAAAGATTCCATGAGACGGACGGCACTGCCAGCCTTGACGAGGTAGCCGTGAGCACCGGCTTCGAGTGCGGCGAAGACCTTGGCTTTATCCGTAAACGCGGTCAGGACAAGGACTCGTGCATCGGGTAAAATCTCGCGAATTTTCCGAATCCCCACGATGCCACTCATGCCGGGCAAGCCGAGATCGGATAGCACTAAATCCGTCTCCAAGCCTCCTCGGAATGCCTCAAGCGCATCTTCCATCGTCGAAAATCCACCGACGCATCGGTAGCCACCGCGTTCTTCGAGGACCATCGAGACGGACTCACGGAAGTCGGCGTGATCCTCGATCAGAACCAGCCGGATGGGGTTTTCCTTGGAGGATGATGAATGAGCCATGAGAGGAAGATTTACCCCACGCCGTGGCGTTCGGAAAGCGCGGCTTTCAACGAGTTTCCCGGGCGATTTTTTGCCAAAATCGCGGCGATTTCCTCGGTGCCAGTGCCATGGCGAGGATCAGCCGGGTGCCGTGGTCCGGTTGGCTTTCGACTTGGAATTCTGCTCCCAGCGCGGCGGATCTTTGTCGTAAGGCGCGGAGTGTGGCGGGTCGCTCCAGACGAATGGGGTCGATGCCTAGACCGTCATCCGCGATCGTTAGGCGGAAATTCTCCCCGGTCTTTTCCGCGTGGATTTTCACCGTTTTCGCCTTGGCGTGGCGCATAACGTTATGAAGAGCCTCGCGGAAATACAAAAATAAATCGCGGTTTGCTTCCTCGGGTAGCTCCACCTCCCACGCCTCCTCGTTTGCGGTGAATTTCCATTTCAACGTCTCCAGCATGATCGAGCTGGTTTCGCGCAAGTGCTCGACCGTGCCGATGCGATGATCTCCGGTCGGCCGGAGCAGCCAGACGATGTCCCGCACCGCGCTTACCGTCTCCGCCGCGATGCGCTGGATGCGCTTGAGCTCGTCTGAAGTGCCAGATCTCCCTTCCGCGAGATCGGCGAACATTTGGATGCTGCCGAGGTTACTCCCGACTTCATCGTGTAAATCCCCGGCGATGCGTTCCCGCACTTTTTGCAGCTCGCGTGTGGCATGAAGACGGTAGCGGATCGGCAGCGCGATGGTGAGAAATCCTCCGATCAATGCAAGCAGGGCAAAACCGATTTGAGCCGTGTGCCGCCATCCGTCCACCACCCGGCCCGCTTCCATTTGTAAATGAAAGCGGCGGGTTTCGAGCTGAAGACGCTGGTCGAGTAACAGGATCCAGTCGCGAGTCGGCACTAACCGCCCGTCCGGCCCGAATCCATCGCTCAGCGCAGCGCTGCTCCAGAATCTGCCACCCGAGGCGATGAGATTGGTCATCCCATCCGCCGAGTGGACCCCCTTGCCCAGAGCAAGATTTCGGCCTCCGGATAGGACCTCGAATTCGCTCAGTGCGAAGAACGCTGGATAGTGGTCGTAGGGCTTCCACAGTTGCGTGGCCTCCACCTTGAGATGGCGGGCACGGATCGGCTTAAACTTCACCACCACCGGGTTGTGACCGGGATTCCCGAAGTCTCGTTCTGCCACTACCGTCCACTTGCCCGGCTCGCCCGTATCGGAAATGGAGACCACCAGTTTACGCGGAAATCCGAAACCACTGGATAAGTCAGAGGTCGGCCGTTTCGCCGCAATCAAACGAATGGAATCCACCAACATGGCAGCTCCTAGATCCACATCCAGACTGACGGCGTCGAACGCGTTCGCCCTACCCTCAGACATCCAGCCGATGTTTTGGTGCGTTTCCACCGGGATTTCGGGGAGGCCCAGCGGTGTCTCACCATCGACAAGAAATGAGGGTTTCCACAGCCAAGGAGCTGGCGGAGTCGCACCTGCGGCACTGGTGACCTCGGCTCCTAGCGCAAGATTTCGACTGCCCTCGAACACCATCGCCTCCGCCCAAGCATGGACGAAAAGCCCCTCTTCCTCGTAATTCGGATTGAGCTGTTCCGCGGAAATACTCAATCCAGCAGCCATCACCGGTGGCGTCACGTGATAGACAAATGGATGCCCGTGCCTCACCGGATCTCCACCCGTGTGAGTCTCGCTCGCCACTTCTCGGACCACCTCGCCTCGGGCATTGATCAATTCCACCTTGAACCGCTGCGGAAGCCCATACTGAGCATCCAAGCCCTTCGCATCGTAGCGACGAGCTGGCACCAAAGCCACCAAGTCCACGCTGGCCTCCGCCGGCCAACGGACCTCCACTGCGAACCGGGAATCCCCTACCGGAGAGGCCGTCGGGTGATTACTCGCGTATCCGCCAGTGCCACCTTGATCGTCGATCGGGATTTCCGGTAATTTCGCCAGTTGTGAAGTAAGGTCAGCCAGTTCTTTTTGGATCTCCGTCCACCGTCTCGAATATTTCTCTGCGAGACGACTGTCCCAGCCCGACTCGCCAGCCATCGTCGTATTGACGAGTAAACCGGCAACGGCTAGACACCGAACGAAACCATGAATACCGCTCATCTGGCGGCAACCTAGCGCAAGTAGGACAACGACAGGAACACGGAACTCAACGAAAATGGATATTCGGGCGCTGGTGATTTTTTTGAAACCCACTTCGCTTGCATCCTCCCAATCGGTTGTTTAGCCTGCCGCGCGGTGTGTTACCGACTCAATTTTTAACCGACCAACAACGATGGGAAGACACTTCGAATGCCGCCGCCGGGCCAAGGAATCACGTTGGGCCACCATGTCCAAGGTCTTCCCCAAGCTCGCTAAATCCATCACCATGGCGGCGAAAAATGGCGGCCCGGACCCAGAATCCAACGCCCCGCTGCGGGTGGCCATCAACAATGCGAAGGCGCAAAACCTGTCCAAGGAAAACATCGAGAACGCCATCAAACGTGCCGCTGGCAAGGATGCGGCCGATATTTCCGAAATCACCTACGAGGGAAAAGGCCCGCACGGTTCGCTCTTCATCGTCGAGTGCGCGACGGATAACTCGAACCGCTCTGTCGGTAACTTGAAGATCATTTTCAACAAAAATGGCGGTCAAATGGTCAGCGCTGGGCAGCTTGATTTCATGTTCAACCGCAAGTCAGTCATCGAGTTCCCAGTGCCACCAGGCCGCGATCTTGAGGAACTCGAACTCGAACTCATCGACGCCGGACTGGAAGAACTCTCGGTGGATGGAGACGTCGTGTCCCTCATCGGCGAATACGCTGCCTTTGCGAAACTGACTCAGGCGGTGGAAGCCCTCGGCATCATTCCCACGAAATCGAGCCTACAACGGCTGCCGACCCAGCCGATCGAGCTGACAGAAGCGCAGATGGAGGAGGTGGAGGCCATTCTCGACAAGATCGAGGATGACGACGATGTGCAGGCCGTTTTCACGAACCTTGCTTGATTGAGGCTTCCACCAGCGCTTTATCGCGGGCAAAGAGACCCCAGTGGACCGGATTGGTCACCGGATCAATCTTCATGGCACGCATGTAAGTCTCTAACTCACCGATCAGACGTAAGCCCGCTGCTGGACTTTTCACATGGGAAATCGCGCGGGCGTAGCGGCCCATACACGCCACTTCGGCGAGGGAGAAATGCCCAGTCGGCAGCTCCCGGCGAGGTGCTAGCTCCCGAAGCTGGGTGATGAATTTCCGCCGGACTTCCGGCCAGACTTGTTCCTGCCGGTCGATGACAGCTTGCCATTTCCCCGCAGCCAGATCCCGATCATGAAGCTCCCAAATCGCCCGACCTTGTGCGGGATACTGGCGTAAAACATCCGCCATCAGCCGGTCCAGATCGTGCCAAACGAAGGATCGCTTGGCGGAGAGAAATGCGAAAAATGCGATCAAAGCGACCACCAATGCGCGGGGTTGAATTCCTTGGAAAAGCCATTTCCACCCCGCAGTGAGCAAAATCGCCGCGCCGAGGCAGAACCACGGCAAGCCCGGGTAAATCCGATATTCCGGCATAAACTCAGGGATCAAATACAGCACTCGGAAAAGAATGGTCGCCACAAAAAGCATCAAGCACGCACCGAATAACCGGGTCGATTTCCGCCAAGTAAGCCACCCGCTGAGAGCCGCCATCGCTAGCATTCCAGCCATCGCCAGCATCGCCACCTTGTCCGGGATCGCCCATAGACGCGTCCCCGGCGGGATCAGGGTCTCGGCGATGTGGTGGTCCGAGCAGAGCGCCGTCGGGATCACGCAACGCCACGCAAATTCCCAAAAAACTCGCCCCAGAGTGTAAGCATGGCCGACGAAACGCGGTTCTCGCCACTGGCTCACCGCCGCAAGGCCGAAGTGTAGCATCCCAGTGGCCCACACCACCGCAGCCACTGCCGCCAAAATGATGACCGCGCCCCACACCCATCGTTTTTCGAATTTCCAAGATCTCTGCGGTAAATTCGTCAACGTCACGACGCCCACAACCATCGCCGCGTGGAACAGACCGGGGCCTTTTGAAAAAGTCGCCCCGATGATGGCGGTACCGCAAAAAACTAAGTTCCACCTGGAAGACCCACGACTTACGCAGAGAAAACGCAGCATCGCCCATCCGGCGAGCAGCGAAAAAAGAGTGACCCATGCCAAATCTTGGGTCCGTGCGTAATTGGGAATCTCACTCGCCAACGGATGCACGGCAAATAACAACGCGCCAAAAAGAGCCACCCCGACTCGCCCTTGACCTCCCAGAAAATCCCTGCCGAACCCAAATAATACCGCTGCAATCGCCGTGTGCAGTAGCCAGTTTACCGCGTGAAATGCCACCGGCGACGGCCCGAAAACACGAGATTGAAGATAATACCCAAAGTTCGTCCAAGTGTTCAGACCTTGGATGAAATTTCCCGTCCGGATCCCCTCGCTGTCCAAGATCTGCGGGAAATCATCCATGTAAAACTGCGAGCCAAGGCACCACAAGTGTGCCAAGGCTGACACCACGACGATCCAAAAAATGGGTAGCCACGGTGGTCTCTCACTTCCGGCCGCCGCTTGATCACCCACTTCCATCGCCGCTATCTTCAGCAGGTCGATGCCCAGTGAGCGACTATTTCTTGAGGGATTTCATATCAATGACGAAGCGGTATTTCACATCGCTCTTCAGCAGTCGTTCATAAGCCTCATTGATATTTTGAATATCGATCATTTCGATCTCGGAGACGATGTTGTGTTCCCCACAGAAATCGAGCATTTCCTGAGTCTCAGCAACGCCGCCGATGAGAGATCCCGTGAGGATTTTCCGGCCGAAAATGAGGCCGAAAGAGGAAACAGGCAGCGGCTTCTCTGGTGCACCGACGAGCGTAAGTGTGCCATCGCGCTTGAGGAGATTTAGATAGATATTGATGTCATGATCCGCAGACACGGCGTCGATGATGAAGTCGAAAGTGTTCGCGTGTGCGTTCATTTCTTCGATATTTTTCGAAATGATGACTTCATCGGCACCGAGACGTTTTGCGTCTTCCGTCTTGCCGGGAGAGGTGGTGAAGAGCACCACTTTTGCACCGAAGGCATGAGCGAACTTGAGCGCCATGTGACCGAGCCCGCCCAGTCCAACGACGCCGACCTTATCACCCGGTTGGATTCCCCAGCGTTTGATAGGCGAGTAAGTGGTAATACCGGCGCAGAGCAACGGCGCGGTCGCCGCTAGATCGAGATTTCCCGGGACCTTCAGAGTGAAGGATTCGTCCACAACGATGCTGTCCGAGTAGCCGCCGTAGGTCACTCCGTGAGTGTGTTTGTCCGGGCTGTTATAGGTGAAGGTGGCTCCCTTCTCACAAAATTGTTCGAGGTCCTCTTGGCAAGCGGCGCAATCGCGGCACGAGTCCACCATGCAGCCCACGGCGGCGAGATCTCCGACTTTAAACCGGGTCACCGCAGCACCCACTTGGGTCACCCGCCCGACAATTTCGTGGCCCGGAACGCAGGGATAAACCGCGCCACCCCATTCGTTGCGGACCGTGTGAAGATCCGAGTGGCAAACTCCGCAAAAGAGAATTTCGATAGCGACATCCGTCGCCGTGGGCTCACGGCGGTCGAATTGAAGAGGAGCGAGGCGAGAGGTGGCCGAGGTGCCGGCGTATCCGAGTGCTGGAGTCATAGTGATGGAATGTAGTGTGAGTTTTCGGGAAATCTAAGATTAAAATAGCGTGTCGATTAGAGGCTGGGGTAGTCGGTGTAACCCGTGCTGCCAGCGGCATAGAAAGTCGATGGAATGGGAGTATTCAGTGCTGCATTTTGGGCGATGCGCTCGACGAGGTCTGGATTGGCAATGGCAAGGACACCGAAGGCCACCGCATCAGCCTCGCCACTGTTAATGAGATTTTCAGCAGATTCTGGAGTGAATTGCTGATTCGCGATGTAGATACCACCGAAGGCTTTTTTCAGGGCTGGCCCGATGCTGTTTTCCGTCTGCGCTTCGCGTGCACAAATGAATGCAATGCCACGTTTCCCGAGTTCGGTGGCGACGTAGGTGAAAGTGGCCAGCTTGTCGGAGTCCCCCATATCATGCGCGTCACCCTGAGGAGCAAGGTGCATCCCCACCCGGTCAACTCCCCAGACGGAAATCACTGCGTCCGTAACTTCCAACATCAGACGAGCACGATTTTCGATAGAGCCACCGTATTCGTCAGTCCGCTGGTTAGTAGAATCTTGGAGAAATTGATCGAGCAAATAGCCGTTAGCACCATGAATCTCGACTCCATCGAATCCCGCTACTTTGGCGTTTTCTGCCCCTTTCCGGTAGGCCTCGATGATGCCCGGAATTTCCTCAAGCTCCAAGGCACGCGGGGTGACGAAGGATTTTTCCGGACGGACAAGACTTACGTGGCCGCTGGGTTGGATCGCACTGGGTGCCACAGGCAACTCGCCATTTAGATATAACGGATCGGAAATCCGCCCGACGTGCCACAACTGCAAGAGTATTTTTCCGCCCTTGGCGTGGACGATGCGGGTGATTTTCTTCCAGCCCTCCACTTGCTCTTGCGACCAGATCCCAGGACTGTCCGGATAACCTACACCTTGCGGGGTCACAGAGGTGGCCTCACTGATAATCAGCCCCACACTAGCGCGTTGGCCGTAGTATTCCGCCATTAAATCGTTCGGCACGCGACCCTCGCTGGACCTACAGCGTGTGAGCGGTGCCATAATCACCCGATTTGCCAATTCAAGAGCACCAATTTTGATAGGAGTAAGTAATTTAATCATTTTTTCGTTCGATTTACATCGAACTATGAAACTGATCTCAACTTCGTCAAAAGGAAACTTCTGTCTTTTCTGAACCAAGTGTATCCTTGCTCCATGAAAGTTTACGACCACCCGCTCATCCACTCCATCACCCTTCCTATGGTGATGCAGGCACTTTCAGATCCGTGCCGGATCGCCATTATTCGTGAATTAATCATAAAGAACCGGCCTCTCGCCTGTAACGAAGTGCCACTGGATGTTTCCAAAGCCACCCGTTCTCATCATTTCGAAGTCCTCCGCAATGCAGGACTTATCTCCACTGAAGTGGAAGGCACCAAGTGCATGAGCTCTTTACGAAAAAGGGAGCTTGATGAGAAATATCCAGGCCTGCTCGCGTTAGTTCTCGGAGCCGAGTAACTCAATAATCTTGGTTTAAGCGAAAGAGGAAAATGAAAAACCCTCCAAAAACCTCTGCATTTGATTGATTTTCCAAGCGATCGTCACGCCAAAGAAGCCCCTTCAGCCTCAAGCCAAGGCTGAGCCGAGAAGACATCACTTAAACCCCTTATATCCTGCGACCCGTCACGATTTGTGATTCAGCCGGCTAAGGAAAGAAGGCCTAATTGTCGCCTCTTTTGCTCAAACCGGTGCATAATGAGCGTCAATAATATCCCTTATCTTTATTTCACAAATCTTTAAGTGGGCCGATTCCTAACCTAACCATTGAAGACTTTCCCGGCAGGCGATGGAAAGAGTTCCTGCATAAATGCTCACTTTGCTGCTCCAGCAACAGTGACAGCAAGGCCGATCGCATGATTGGCACCATCTACTCAGTTGTTCGCAACCCCCCATTGGCGCCACGCCCACATCGATGGCCTGCCTCGCGATGGGATTAATCCTGATCTTTTAGGATGATAAATTACTGTCATCTCATTAGATCCCATGAATTCTCCCATCGTCATCGTGCCCAAACTTTACCGCAATCGAGGAGACACGAAAAACAGTTAAGATGACCTAGAGAATCAACCGGACTGGGGCACCTACACCTCGCGAAAAATCGCCCCCAGCCGCCTCATGACCAACTTCACCGTCTTGTTTGAGGTCAGTGAATCCATTCTGCACACCCAAACATCATCTTCGATAATTCGACGATCCTATAAAAAACCAAAATAGCTAAATCGCCGACACTCATTGGCGATTCAGCTATTTGTCATGATCACAGTGGAATGGTTCGAGCAGGTGTTCCTGCGAATTAGCTATTTTTTCTTTTTGGCCTCAAGGCCCTCTTTCACCTTCGACTCGATATCTGCATACATCACCGGGTCACCTTTCAGTAGCTCCTTCGCCGCATCGCGACCTTGCGCCATCTGCGTGCCATTGTAACTGAACCAAGATCCGCGCTTTTGAACGATTTCCATCTCAAGTGCGAGGTCGAGAAGCGAGCCAGTCGAGGAAATACCCTCGTTATACATAATGTCGAACTCGGCCTCAGTGAACGGTGCCGCGACTTTATTTTTTACAATTTTCACCTTAGTGCGGTTACCCGTCACCGTGCCGTCAGTTGATTTGATCGCCCCGATCCGGCGAATATCGACCCGGACGGAGGAGAAAAATTTGAGAGCCCGGCCACCTGGCGTTGTCTCTGGGTTGCCGAACATCACACCAATTTTTTCACGGATCTGGTTGGTGAAAATACAACAGGTCTGCGCCTTGGAGATGAGGGCCGTAAGCTTACGCATCGCGGCACTCATGAGACGGGCTTGCGCGCCGACTGTCGAATCGCCGATTTCTCCATCGAGTTCCTGTTTCGTGACCAACGCGGCGACCGAGTCCAAGACGATGACTGCAATGGCATTCGAACGGACTAGAGCTTCGCAAATCTGAAGTGCTTCCTCGCCAGAAGAAGGCTGGGACACGAGTAGATCATCCATGTTCACTCCAAGCTTGCGTGCATATTGCGGATCGAGCGCGTGCTCGACGTCGATAAAGGCCGCTAGACCACCACGTTTTTGAGCTTGGGCAATGACCGTCAGAGTCAACGTTGTTTTACCGGAGGACTCCGGGCCATAGACTTCGACAATCCGCCCACAAGGGAAACCACCGACACCTAAAGCACGGTCTATCAACAAATTACCCGTGGGAATAACGTCCACGTCCACGCAGCGGTCGTCACCGAGGCGCATGATTGCAGATTCCCCGAACTCCTTCTGGATGTGTGAGATCGCAAGATCAAGATTGCGCTTGCGGGCCTCGTTGAGTTTTTCAGTAGCAGATTCTTCGGATGTTTGTTTGGCAGCCATGAGGTGTGTTGTGTGGTCAAAGATCTGATTCAAAAATACGGCGATAGCAACAAAAAAGATGTTCGATCGAACAAAAATGAGCCTTTTACTCTGACTCAATTGAAACTTCAAAGAGTGCACGAGCGAGGCGCCACTGCTCTCTGCGTCATCTTATTATCTCACCGAAATACTCAATCTCGCCTCTCCTGCATGATCTTTCGCAAGGTCTGTCACCCAAATAGCGATGAATCCGTCGTGAAGCGGCCCAGCTCGTTCGCTTGAAAGCGCGATCACCGAATTCCCACAAGCCGCACACTCGATTTTTTTCCCATCATACGGGCTAAATTCAACCTGCAATCCAGAGATTCCCGGACCATTGATCTCTTTTGAACCCGCATCAATTACTTTGTCGGTCGCTTGCTTGACACGCTTTCCATCTGTCCAAGTTAGCGACATCCGGTCGTTCCTGATCTTTTCCTCGAAGGCCTTCTTCCGCTCCTTATCGCCATCCCTTTTCGTGTAAGGGTAAGCATTCGGAAATTTTACGCGAATGAGAAAACGAACGGGATTATTTACTAATTCCCCCTTATCCATCAAATGGCCACCTAGTGAAATCACTCCTCGATCCTCATCCACCGAAATTTCAAAACTGGCACCGCCCTTCACCCTGCCACGAATGATCACGTTTTTCGGATGATTACCCGCAGGTTGCGAGGATTCCAGCGACTCTGGCAGGATCAACCGCTGATAAGTCTTCCCGTTTGGTAACGTCTCCTCGACCACGAAGTCTAACTGGACCGCCAGCTTGGGCGACAAGGGCTGATCCTTTGCGCCGACCACTTTGACCAGCGACTTCCCTTGAACCGAGAAACCATAACCAAACTTCTTGTGATCAAATCCAATGAAATATCCAAGCCACTTCTTCTCGGTTAAGGTGGGAAGCTCTGCACCGACCGGAGTAAACCCCATGCCGCCGATCCAAGTCGCTATCAGCATACTTATCCTTACTTTTCGAGTCATCATTATCTACCACAACCTTGTCCGCCTTAGGTCGCCAAGGAAAAAGCTGCGCCAATTTGTTCACAAATACCTCACCAATTCCTCGACCGTCTTTTCATTCAATATTCTAACCATTGCGATCGTCAATGCCACCATGTGTAGATAGTCATTCAGATCAATAATCGCATTATGCGAGTGGATGTAACGGGCAGGCACCCCCAGCACGATGCATGGAATACCCTCATTCGCCAGATGGAACGACCCGGCATCGGTCCCACCACTGCGCCGGACCGTCACCTGATGCGGGATTCCCTCAGTTCGTGCAGTTTCGATGGCAAGCCCTACCAACCGCGGATTCGCAATCGCTGAAGGGTCATATAAACGAATTTGGACTCCGCCACCGAGCCGACCTTGGCAGTCAGATCGCGCGAATCCCGGCGTATCATCAGCAGGTGGCCCCTCTAGGATAATCGCCACGTCCGGCTTTGCGAAATTCGCCGCAGTCTTCGCCCCGCGTAGTCCCACTTCCTCCTGCACCGTTCCACAAAGAATTAGTCGGTTAGGATGAGCGGATTGCGATAAAATCTGCCCAGCTTGGATCGTTCCCGCCATGCCCACTCGGTTATCGAATGCCTTTGCCATGAAATAATCGTCCTTCGCTAGCGCGGTGAATTCAGATACCGGCGCGATCGGATCACCCAACGAGATCCTAAAATTCTCGATCACATCACGCCGCGATTCCGCACCTACATCAATGAACATCTGGTCGATCATCATCACCTGCCGTCTTTGCGCTTCAGGCAGGAAATGCGGGGGGCGCGACGCCACCACGCCCAAGATTTTCACCCCACCACGCGTCAAAACCTCCACTCGCTGCGAGAGCAAATTATGTTCCCACCATCCGCCAATTCCTACAAACTGAATGAATCCGTCCGGCGTGATATTCTGCACCATAAACCCCACCTCATCCATGTGACCTGCCACCAAAACCCGAGGCCCATCGTCTCCCGTTTCACAGAAAACTGAACCGTTTCGGTCCGAGGAGAGCTCCCCACATTCCTGTAATTCATCAACGAAAATCGCCCTTACCTCGTCCTCATGACCCGAAACTGAATGAGCCTCTGTCAACTCCTGCAACAGTGAAATCGCCTTTGTCCGCATAAGCGAAACCCTGTCCGGACAGGTCGTCTATTCCAAGCCAATAAATCCGGTTGAAGCATCGTCCTCACACAGTTGAGCCAAAGTAGTTGCACCTCATCCAATAGTAGTTGTTGCAGGAGTAACACCTCTTCAGCTAGAATGAAAAATCAAACAGGTAGAAATTTCGAAGTATTGCTTCTCGGCCCTATACCCATCGACTACTGAGGGACAATTGCCGCGACATCCTCTTTACCGAGCCAGCCGCGCAGATTGGTTCCTGTTACTTCCACGTATTGGAAATCACCACTCTTCGCTCCGAGACGCACCATCTTGCCCGTCCCCGGTGTTCCAAGCGATTCCGCTTTTTCAAAGGGAGAAAGCCGGACACACGCGTTTTGGGAAAGGACGACGCCCATCTCTGATTCCCCCCGTCGTAAATAGAGCACGGCTGACCCAACGATGATCAAAAAACCTGCCGCACTGGCGACAGTGACGACAAAATTAGAAATCCGGTTGGGCAAACGAATCCACCCACCCACAAGAACGACTGCACCTAGAAACAGGGCTGACCCGGCCACCAGCCAAGACCAATCGTCCCGACTTAAACGTCCAAGCATGGCTGCCAATCTGGGGTCCATGCGGGTCACCTCGACGGAAGCCGAAGCCTTACGAGCAAGCGTAAGATTAGCTAATAAATCTGGATCACGGGGCGTCAACAAACGGCCTCGTTCGTAGGCTAGAATTGCAGGACCATATCGTTTTATACTCAAGTAACTATTTCCCAAGTTATAGAAGACAGCAGCTCTTGGCCCCTCATTCATTATAATTTTCTCGTAGCTGGCGGCTGCTCCCGCGAAATCTCCCGATTGATATTGCCGATTCGCATCGTCAAACGCCGTCGCAAAAGCAGGTCCAAATCCCAACATCAGAAACATGAGGCACATCGAAAAAACGCGATTCATTTCAGCGGGTGGAAGGAGTAATTGACGCAAGTGCTTCATCAAACAATACCCGCCAGTGCGGCAGGACTTCGCCAATGTCTTGGGGGCTATATTCGTGGCGATCCGCCTCTTGGAAGAACCGGGAGACTGGCGAGTCGCTGGCGATGCGTGCGTTGATTTCCGCTGTGGTAATCGCTTGTGGGGGCTGGTGCCATAATGCACCTAACTTCTGTTGGAGTGCGAGTCGGGCGGCGGCGAAAAATTCCCGAACACTCTGCGCGGCACTTGCTGCTGCTACCGCCTCGCGTGTGGCCTTCTCCAGCGCCTCCCGCGCACGTCGTCTCGGATTTTCCCGGCGAATGCGGAACCCTCCAAGAATCACGCCCAAGGCACCGAGCACACTTGAAACTACTATTATCTCAATAAAGGCCTGCCGGGAAACTAACGGCACCAATAGTCTTCGCGGTGAAATCTTTTCGTGTAGCCCCATCATTCCATCCCTTTTTTTCTCAGGCTCCTTTACCTCTTGTGCTGCAACTGGCTTGTCTTCAGGTATATCGTCCCCGCTAATTTGGATTCCTTTAATGGGCCGGGTGATAACCTTATAGACTTCGGCCACCGGATCAAAGTAACTAAACTCTAGTATTGCGTCTTGCTTTCGCCCCTTGCGAGGGACAGCACTGAACTGGAAAATCTTGCTACCGGAAAACGCGGCTTGATCGCTGCCGGTAAACTCATCCTTTCCCGAATAGGTTTTCCAAGCATCCGCCGGAGTGAGTATGGGGACTTTCATCAGCGCGAAATTCCCCGCTCCACTTAGCCTCGTAGTGATCTGCTGGGGTTCACCTGTTTTCCAACTAGTAGGGAAGTCTGCACTGTCGAATTTGAAATCCCCGACCGCTCCAGAAAAGCCGCTAGGCCGACCTTCCGTCGGCAGCGGGCGAACTTCGATTTCTTGATCGTCTGACTTAAGAGTCACATCTTTCTGGACCATCGGCGTGTTCATCCGATCAAATGTACTGTCAAAAAATGGATCATCAAACGGACCTCCCGTCCGCCGTCGTTTCGGCTGAGGGGCCGAGCTGTCGCGGACAGCGACGGTTGCATCCACCGACAACGAAGCTGGCAATTTCCCCGCCTTAGTTGCGGAAATCCCCCCGAACCACGTGACTACCGTGTAGCGCTTACCATCTTTGATTTCCTCTGTTTGCTGCGGTTGACTGCTGACATTGTGAAGCGTGAAGCCTTTACCTTCCGGCTTAATCCCGCTCCGGAGATTCGCTTGCGCTCCAGCCGGGAGCCACGCGCGGATCCGAACTGGCGCAATTTCCCCGACATAAGCATGGGTGCGCTCACTGTCAGCGAGTTCTACCGTTAAAAATCCAAAACGATTATTTCCTATCTCCTCCTGTTGACCTTGCGGAGTAGGGACCACGCCCGCCGGAGGTTGTACGGCACCTGCATTGAGGACCTTCAGCTTGAGTGGTTGGCTGGAGAATTTAGTGCCATCAATCTCGATCTCGATGGCAGGAATCACATAGTCTCCCGGAGTTTGGGAACCGACGATATAAGTATAATTAACAGACGTCGTTGTTCTGCCATTGATGATCTGGATCTGCCTACTTTGTCCTTGCGATCTTACGATCAAATCCGTCACACCCGGAACTACTGGTCGCTCTGCCACCTCACCGCTGATTTCCAATGTGAGGAGCGCGCCCTCCCCAGCAACCACTGATTCTCTGTCAAGTTGGGCCGTGATTTCTACTGCTTGTGTGATGTTTACAAAGCAAACGAATACTCCAACAAGAGTCCTTACGAACCGAAATATCTCATTTCGATAATAGCGCGGGATTACCATGTCTTACCTTTCGTTGAGTTGTCTGGAGTGGCATAGCGTCCCCGCCGCTGGGGCGGGATCGGGATTACCGTTCGCTCATCGTCGCGTAGAGAATCAAGTAACTGCTTGGCCTCCTCGGGAGTCATTTCTCGCTTCTGGGAACGCTCGTTACTCATGGTTTCTTCTTTCTCTTTTCCTGAATTCCCATCGTCATTTTTCTGTGATGAGGCATCCTCCGGCTTCCCTTCTTCGGACTTCTTGCCGTCCTGATCCTTTGACTTTTCTCCTTGTTTTGGATCCTTAGCATCTTTGGATTCCTTCTCGTCCTTTTTCTCCCCTGACTTTTTGCCGTCCTCGGGATCTTTTCCATCTTTCGAATCCTTTTGATCCTTGGCGTCTTTTTCGCCCTCGGACTTCTGATCTTCTTTGGGATCTTTACCCTCCTTAGATTCTTTCTGATCCTTTGAATCTTTACATTCCTTAGATTCTTTATCCTCTTTCTTATCTTGATCTTCTTTCTTGTCCTTGTCGTCTTGCTTATCTTCTTTTTTATCTTCTTTTTTATCGTTTTTCTTTTGCTGTTTTTTCAGTTCTTCAAGTTTCTTTTCTACCAGCGCCTTGTTATAAAGCGCATCTTCGTCGGAACCATTTAAAGCCAGAGAATCCTGATAGGCTTTTACCGATTCTTGCCATGTTTTGAGGGTTGCTTCAGGATCTTTCTTTAACGTTCCTTGGCCCGTGCGATACAAGGTGTTTCCCAAGTTATAATAAGATCGTTGCTGTAAAGCTAGATCCTGCGTTCGTAAGGAAGCTCGAAGAGATTCGGACGCTTTCGTGAAATCACCTTTTGCGTAAGCATCTGTCCCTTGATTGTAAATTCGACGTGGATCCTGCTGGGCTGAAACCGTCTCCGCAGCACGGATTTCTGCCATACTGGAGAGGATCAGTCCCAACACTAATAAAGAGATTGCCTGTGGCTGAATTTTTGCTAGCCGCGCTACCGATGCAAGTGGTCGCTGCTTCTTCGTTTGGCGGCGGTCGCTGATAAAAAATTCCAAGAGCAGTAAGGTAATTACTGCACCCAGTGGCCACTCGAAGCGCTCCAACGGGATGCGCTCCATCCGTTGGTCTTGCTCACTCTGTGGGACGAGTCGAAGTTTTTCTTGATAGATGGTATTTAGCCCTTCAGCACCGCGGCCAAGGGGGACGTAGAGCGCATTTGTTTCAGTCGCGATCTTCTTTAAAGTTGTCTCATCCAGTTTCGTCTTCACCACCTTGCCAGTCTCGTCGCGAACGAAATCCTTACTCCCGTTTTGATAGCGTATCGGAATGCTTGCTCCTTCTGGACTCCCCACACCCACGGTGTAAATCGCCATTCCCTTTTTCGCAGCCTCCTTCGCTGCATCGATCACATCGCCCTGCAAATCCTCGCCGTCCGTGAGGAGAACGAGCACCCGGTGGTTGTTCCCATTCTCGTCGAAAAGCCTTCCCGCTTCCTTGATCGCACTCGCCAAATCGGTGCCTTGGCGTGGAATAAGATCTGTATCTAGTGCATTCAGCGATTCACGAAAAGCTTCATAATCTAATGTCAGCGGACAGAGCGCAAACGCAGTTCCCGCAAATGGAATTAACCCGACACGATCGCCTTCGAGTCGCGCCACGAAATCCATGATTCCGAGCCGGGCACGTTCCAATCGTGTTGGAGTTAAATCTTCTGCTAGCATACTGCGCGAAGTGTCCACAGCGAATAGGATATCGATGCCCTTGCGCTTCACTTCTCGCCATTCGTAACCCTTCTGCGGCCGCGCTATGGCGGTAAATGCAAGTAACACCGCAAGCAGCCACAGCCCGCGTTTGAGATTTCGCATTCGAGGTGAAAATCCTTCAGTTAGACGCACCCGGAACCTTGGGTGGATTAACTTCGCCAAGTCAGCCTCCCGTCTGCGGTCGAAACGGACAAACAAGGCGACGATGCCTGCACAAACGACGAACCCAACGACGATCCAAAGCGGCTGAGCGAAATGCAATGAAGTGGTTTCGGAGGTCATGGCAGTCTTCGGAAGCGAGTTTGGCTCAATACAAGTTCTAAGAGTAACAAGCAAAGTCCAGGAATGAGAAACCAGAGATAGAGCTCATCATATTGCTGGTATTTTTTGAGCTTCCGGGTGGTTTTCTCAAGCTGATTGATCGAGCTATAAATTTTTTCGAGCGAATCGGTGTCAGTAGCACGGAAGGATTGGCCACCAGTTGCAGTCGAAATTTCTCGCAGCATTTCATCGTCGATTTCTACCTTCACGGATTGTAAATGAGTCCGCCCGAATGCGTCTTGGACCGGCATAGGCGCTTCCCCACGGGTCCCGGTACCGATTGTATAGACCTTGATTCCAAGGGCTTTCGCCGCCTCCGCAGCAGTGAGTGGATTGACTGCACCGGAATTGTTCACGCCATCGGTAGCGAGGATAATGATTCGCGACTTCGCTTTCGAATCTCGGAGGTGATCGACCGAAGAAGCAATGGCAGAGCCGATCGCCGTGCCATCCTCGACTTGGCCCATTTTAACACTATCTAATCGCTTTCCGAGAAATTCATGATCGAGCGTGAGCGGACTTACTAGATAAGGACGCCCGGCGAATGCGACCATGCCAAGCTTATCATTGGGTCGCTGCGCTACGAATTTTCCGACGACGTTTTTCACCACAGCGAGGCGGTTGACTTGTTTGCCCTCGAGCTTGAAATCCAGCGCTTCCATCGACCCAGAAACATCCAGTGTGATAATGATATCGATACCACTGGCCTCGATGTCGGTGGAACCCTTACCATGACGCGGTCGGGCGAATGCGATGATCAGTAATGCAAATGAAAGCAAACCAACGAATGCAAGAAATCCTCCAGCCTTCGAACGGGGCTTCGCTCCGACGTTGATCGCATCATCGGTCGAGGGCAGACGGACTGCAACTGGCCGACCCCAGCGGCCTTTCCAGATCGCTAGAACTGGGAGTAGTAGCAACAGAAACAGGAATTCCGGATGAACAAATTGGAAACTTCCGGTCATGGAGTCGCAGTTTTGGAAGTTGAGTTAACGAAGTTTCTAGCAGCCACCACGAGTTCGCCGCGCTGAGCAGAATTGAGTTCGGTGCCCGCGAATTTCGCGAGGTCGCACGATTTTAAAAATGTCCGGAGGTGATCGCTCTCGGTACTGAGGCCATACTTGTCATCTTGAGCAAGGTCTCGGAGAAATTCTTCGGTGGTACGGAGTGGCGCGGCGACACCCAAATGAGCAGCGATGTATTGCCGGACGACCTTTGACGCGAGATATGCGAATGCCTCTGCTCCGATTTTATCTTGATCTGCTTCGAGTTCACGCAAAGCCAACAAAGCGATTCTTGCCGAACTATTTCGTCGCTGTTTGATGTAGTATTTTCTCCACAGAAGTAATCCAACACCGAGTAAAAGCACACTACCCCCGATGCTTAACGCAAGTGTAACAGTTAACTTCTTTTCCCGCAAAGTTTCGGCGAATGTTTGTGGGATAGCGACCGCTTCTTTAGCTGGCCGGATGTCTTCGGCGATATCCGGAGTCTTAGCGGATAAATCGCAGGCAAGCACCGCGATCAAGAGACCAAGGCGAGCACGATGAAACATAGATCTGAGTTTAGCCATGTTGGTAACTAGATCAGCCCGAACGTTGGCGGCGGCTGCGGAAAAAGCCCATCAGAGCAGGCATCCAGTTTTCACCATTGATGAATTCCATGAGATCGACACCGAGCGAACGGATTCGCGCGGCGGTCCGTTCACGGCGCTCACGAGATTGTTTTTCGAACGCCTCACGAACCTTGGCGCTGCCGGTGTCAATTTCTACCACCTGTCCGCTCTCTGCATCCTCGATGCAGATGCGACCGACGTCTGGTAGTGTTTCCTCGCGAGGGTCGGTTACGGAAACGGCGATGACATCGTGGCGGCGGTTAGTTACCTGTAGCTTATTTCGGAGTTGGTTTAACTTCGGTTCGAATGGCGTGCCGAGACAGAAATCTGAAACCAAGAAAATCACCGATTTCCGGTGAGTCACTTGGTTCGCGAAATCGAGCGCTTTGGCGATGTCTGTTCCACGTTTCTCGGGTTGAAAGAACAAAGTTTCACGGATCAGCCGCATGATATGCATCCGGCCTTTTCCCGGGGGAATATATAACTCGACCTCGTCGCTAAAAAGTATCAGCCCGACCTTGTCGCGATTCCGGATGGCGGACGCGGCGAGCACTCCGGCTGCCTCCGCTGCAAGTTCGCGCTTGGAATCAACGACTGATCCAAAGTCAGAGGACGCGCTAACATCGATGACAAGTAAAATGGTTAGCTCACGCTCTTCGGTGAAAAGCTTGACGTGAGCTTCGCCAGTGCGTGCGGTGACATTCCAGTCAATCGTCCGCACATCATCACCTGGGACATAGTTTCTAACGCGATCAAAATCCATCCCGCGTCCTTTGAAAACGCTGGCGTAGCGGCCGGCGAGTGAATCATCGACAAGCCGATTCGTTCGGACCTCCATGCGCCGGACGCGGCCGAGGATTTCCGCTGCACGGGCCTCGTCAGCAAGGCTCACGGGTGTGCTGGCTTTTTTCCCGATCATGGCACCGGCAGCTCGTCGAGGATCCGGGTGACGATTTTTTCGCTATCGAGGCCTTCCGCTTCCGCCTCGTAGGTCACCGTCACCCGGTGGCGGAGCACATCCATGGCGATACTTTTCACATCGTGGGGGGTGACATAAGCGCGGCCGTTGAGGAAGGCGTGGGCGCGGCTGGCTAGCGCCAAATTGATGGTGGCTCGCGGTGACGCGCCGACTCGGATCAGTGGTGCGATGTGGATGCCGTATTCGTCGGGACGCCGCGTCGCGTGGACCATCTTGACGATGTAGCGCTTCACTTTTTCATCCAAGTAGAGGCCGTTCACCACTGTCCGCGCCTGCTGGATCGCCTCGAGACTAACGACTGGCGAGGGCACTGGCATCTCCTCAGTGGTGCCGGCGAGATCAAGCACGCGAAGCTCTTCCTCCTCGGTCGGATAGTCCATGACGACCTTCATCATGAACCGGTCGAGCTGGGCTTCCGGCAGTGGATAGGTGCCCTCTTGCTCAAGTGGATTCTGCGTCGCAAGGACGAAAAACGGCGATGGCAGAGCAAATGTCTGCTCGCCGATGGTCACCTGCTTTTCCTGCATGGCCTCAAGGAGTGCGCTCTGGACCTTGGCCGGAGCTCGGTTGATTTCGTCTGCGAGAATGAAATTCGCAAAAACGGGGCCGTGTTTTACCCGGAAGCGTGCTTCGCGTGGATCATAAATTTCCGTGCCAACGATGTCGGCAGGAAGCATGTCTGGAGTGAACTGGATGCGATTGAATTTCGCATTCACCAATGAGGCCAGAGTCTTCAATGCGAGCGTTTTCGCTAAGCCGGGCACGCCTTCTAGCAAGATGTGGCCTTTTACCATCAGAGAGATCAAAAGCCGGTCCACCAAGTTGCTTTGGCCGATCAAGTAACGGCCGATTTCGCTCCGAAGTGGCTGAATCCAGTGGGAGGCATCCCGGACGACGGCTTCCGTATCCGCCAAGTTGTGGCCCGCGGTGGAGTGATCTTGCGTGTCAAATGTCATGATTCGATGGCTGTGGTTCTGAGGGCGATGGAGCGGTGGTCACACCACTCGGTTGTAGCGGTGGATTACACGGATCTCGTCTAAAATCCACAGATTCCGCAGCCTCCTGCGGAAATTTACCTACCACCCACACCACATCCAAGCCCGAACTGACTACGGCTGACTCGTCGTAACGCGATGAGGAGAGAAACTAACCACACGCAATCGGTTCCGCCTCGTGAAGGCCAACAGACCAGCGATCATCACCAACGCCGGAGATGTCGGCTCGGGGATCAAAGTCACCCCACCTAGCGCCGTGTTGATGGCACCACTGTAGGTCGCCACATCGGTGAGTAAGCTGAGATTACCAAACGCAGAACTACTTCCCGCCTGCCCTGTAAACCCGGCCACTGCCGTATAGATTCCAGAGAGATACCATTGGCCTCCAGAATAATAAAGAGCACTGCCTCCGGAGTCCCCGAGTGATCCCTGTGATTCGTCGCTGCTTTGCCATTGGGCTATTCCGGGCTGATCGAAGTCGGTCATGTAACCTGTCGTTTCATAAGAATTGAATGAAAACGTTCCCGTGGTGCCGGTCACGGTTGGCGTCGTTTCGAGGGCGTCCAAAAATTCCGCCTCAATCTGGTTGACGCCCCAGCGCTTGATATTCGCTCCCGACCAGTTGTAGCCCTGCCCGACAGTGACGGACGCAGAATCTGGAGTGAAAGCAGTCACCGCCGCATTTTGAATCCGATTTTGCCCGTATCCGGCAGTGAATAACGTCGTTCCAGCTAACGGAATGCTAGTTGAAATATTGATCGCCGCGAGCGTGGGCACTGCGAGATCGGGCCGGTTATAGCGAACGAGACGCAAATCACCGCCGGGAAGTTCTCCCAAGCCATCCGATCCCGCAGGTTGGCGGTTATAAACCAAGCCATCAATGGTCACGGTCCTACCTTGGTTTTCAATCAAGCTGGCGCTGGTAGTGATATGACGGGCTGTCAATACCCACACGTCTCTTGTCGCCGCGTTATATCCCAGATAGATTCCAGACGCATCCGAATAGCGGATGATGTTTTCATAAATGGGGGCGGAGATTCCATACTTACTTTCATACTGCGCGGCAGTGGTATTATTCGTCGTGTTACCACCACCATTTGCCCCTGCGACGATCGTCGCGGCAGCGGGAAGCTGTAAACTGAATAAAATTAACCCGAGCGCTTGCAGTTGAATGGTCATACAATTGATAATAACTCGTTGAGATACATATAATTATACTGAGATGAGTCAAGCAAATTTCTTGCTGTTTGCGTGGCAGTGATGGGTGTGTCTGGAACGTGGATCACGGATTCAATAACGCCCGGACGGTGGCGGCGTCGAGGCGGCGGGAGATATCTGCATCTGCTAGGATACCGTCGGCGAGTTTGCCCTTTTCCTGTTGGAGCTTGTGGATGCGCTCCTCGACGGTGTCCTGACAGAGCAGTTTGTGAACGAAGACGGGCTTATCTTGGCCGATGCGGTAGGCGCGGTCGGTCGCTTGGGCCTCAGCGGCGGGATTCCACCACGGATCGTAGTGAATGACCGTGTCCGCCGCCGTGAGATTCAGGCCGGTGCCGCCGGCTTTGAGTGAGATGAGGAAAACGGGCGCGCGGCCATTTTGGAAATCTTCCACAAGTTTCCCACGGTCCTTGGAAGCACCGGTTAGTTTCAGATAGGGAATTTTTGATTTCACTAAATGCTCCTCGATCAGGCCGAGCATGGTGGTGAATTGGGAGAATAACAAAATCCGCCGACCTTCCTCGATGAGTAGCGCGAGTAGCTCGGTGAGGAAATTCAGCTTCGCGGATTCGAGGACGCCGTGGGGGTAATCTTCGGGCAGCAAGCGCGGATCGCAGCAGATCTGGCGGAGCTTGAGCAGGGCGTCGAGGAAGACGATTTGAGATTGCTCGATCCCGCGCGCGGCGATGGCTTCCCGCACGCGTTTATCCATGGTGGCGCGGACGGTTTCGTAGAGGTCCTTCTGGCCGGTGTTCAGCTCGATGAGGTGGACCAGCACGGTCTTAGGCGGGAGTTCCTTGGCGACTTGGTCCTTGGTGCGGCGCAGGATGAGTGGCGCGACGCGTGCTTTGAGCACGGCGTTTCGCTCGGCATCGCCGTCCTTTTCGATCGGGGTGCGGAAGCGTTTATTGAATGCATCTTCACTGCCGAGGAAGCCGGGGACGAGGAAATGCATGAGACTCCAAAGCTCGCCGAGGTGGTTCTCGATGGGCGTGCCGGAGAGGCAAAGCCGGTGACGGGCGTCTAACTTGCAGGCGGCCTGCGCCATCTTGGAGCGCGGGTTTTTAATGTATTGCGCCTCGTCGAGCACTACGAGGTGGAAAGGCACGGTGGCGAGCTTGTCGATGTCGCGCTGGAGTAGGGCGAACGAGGTGAGGACGAGATCGGCATGGGGGATGGAGCGGAAATACTTTTTCCGCTCCGGGCCGTTTAAGACTAACACGCGTAGATCCGGGGTAAATCTCAGGGCTTCTGCCCGCCAGTTAGGGACGACCGAAGTGGGAGCGATGACGAGGGTGGGCAGGCCGCGTGAGTGACCGGATTGTTTTTCCGTGAGGATGTGGGCGAGAGTCTGGAGGGTTTTCCCAAGGCCCATGTCGTCGGCGAGAATTCCGTGTAAGCCGTGGCGGGCGAGAAACTGCATCCAGTGAAATCCGGCGAGCTGATAGTCTCGCAAGGTCGCTTGCAGGCCGGTGGCGGTGGGTACGGGATCGATGCCGGAGAAGTCCTTGAGCTTGGCTGCTAGCTCGGCGAGCTGTGGTGGGGTGTCGATTCCGAGGCCACCGAGACCTGCCAGAGAAGCGGCGTCCAGCGCATGGAGCCGGGCCTTATCCGGGAATTTCGGGTCGATCAGGGCGGAGAGGTGATTGAGGATTTTCCGCACCCGACCGATGGGTAATTTCAGTGCGTCTCCATCCGGCAGCGGGGCGTAGAGGTGGCCGCTATCCGGGCGGTCGAGGGTTTCCTCAAGGAAATCATTTTCTAGCAGGCCGGCAAGAATGGGTAGTAAATCGTAGCGCTGGCCACCGACATCGAAGCCGACGGAGAGGCTGAACCAGCCGCCATCGCCGGGATTGAGCGAGCTGTCCCACCGTGCGGGATCTGCCTCGTGGACACGGTGGCCGACATTGTCCGAGACACTAACCGACCATGCGAGCGACTCGAGTTTCTCCACCATTTCCCCACGGAATTGGTGCCAGAAGGCATCGGTCGGGATGCGGCTGGGATCGGGAAACCAGCGGTCTGGGGACTTGTTGTGAGTCGGTTCGCGTGATTTGAGATTGAGCAGAAATTTCCATGCCGAGTTCGACTGGAGCGAGGAGAGACCGGTGTCGCGGAGCTGCTGGGTGGCGGCATTTTCCGCAGCGGCGTCATGCTGGAGGATCACCGCTTGGCCGTCGTGGCGGATCGAGCTGACCCACTCCGGTGCGCTGGCCCGCAGCGAGCTGCGATGCGTGCCGTAGATCACGCTCGCCTCGGCGGAAATCCAGAAATCCACGTGCGGCTGGCCGAGTGACTGGAGCAGCAGCCGGGTGGCCTTGTCCACTAGCTCGCGAGTGACTCGCAGCTCGAAGCGCGGTTCCAGCCGGATGCGCGGCAGGTCTTCTGGCGGATCTTTCATCAACTCCCTAGCGCTCGGCAATGCAGCGGCGACTGCCCCGGCGATACCCCGGCCGTGGAGCCGCGACGGATCGCGCTCTTTCGTGGCCTTGGTCAGAAGCGCTGCGGCGTGATGGCAGAAATTTCCGACATCGCACGAGCAGAATGTCTCGAACTCCCAACCGCCGCCCGCCTGCCAGAGATTCACCTCTGCCTCGTCCTTGGCGACGGTGCCGAGCAGGCTGACTGCGCCCGGAGCGGTTTCCTCGATCCGTAAATCCCGCACCTTGCCGACCAGCGGACTCGCGGCGGTAAGCATCTCGTCATCGAAACGATCCTGCCAGCGCGAGTCGGCGAGAAACGAGGAAATGTCGGCGGTTTCGGACACGGGGCGGCGAGGGTCCAAGATGCCGTCGGCGCGTCAAGCCCGCGCTGTGATGTCCAGCAAGCGAACGGTGGGCGGATGTCTGGCAGTGCTGTCGGTAGGGAGCAAATGCTTCGGCGGATGTCCGGCGGTGCTGTCGACAGGGAGCAAATGCTCCGGCGGATGTCTGGCAGTGCTGTCGGTAGGGAGCAAATGCTCCGGCGGATGTCCGGCGGTGCTGTCGGCAGGGAGCAAATGCTCCGGTGGATGTCCGGCGGTGCTCTGCTTAGGGTGGATTTCCTTGCAGCCACCTCGCCTTCATCGCTTCGGCGCGGGCGAGGGCTTGCTCGGTGGTGGGGCCGAGGAAATTCGCATGGCCCATTTTCCGGCGGCCGATGGCGCGGTGCTTGCCGTAGAGGTGGAGGCTGGTTTCCGGGTCTTGGAACAGCGGTAGCCAGTCGGGCGGGGTGGTCTCGTCGGGCCACATGTCGCCGAGGAGATTGAGCATCGCGACGGGGGAATGCAGCCGGGTGGAGCCGAGCGGCAGGCCGATGACGGCGCGGAGCTGCTGGGTAAACTGCGAGGTGACGCAGGCGTCGAGGGTGTGGTGACCGGAGTTGTGAGGGCGCGGAGCGATCTCGTTGACGAGTAGCGTGCCGTCGGATTTCAGGAAAAACTCGACGCCGAGGATGCCGCGGTAGTCGAGGGCTTCCGCGACCCGGCGGGCGATGGCGGCCGCCTCCAAGGCCACGGCAGGCGAGATGCGGGCCGGGATGATCGAGACGTCCAGAATGTGATGGCGGTGGCGGTTTTCCGCAGGGTCGTAGGTGACGGTGACGCCGTCTGCCCCGCGGGCGGCCATGACGGAGAGTTCCTTTTCGAAAGGGACCCAGGCTTCCAGCACGGCGCGGGGGGCATGGAAGTTCGCCCAGATTGTTTCCGGGTCCTCGCCGCCTTCGAGTTTGACTTGGCCTTTGCCGTCGTAGCCGAAATCCGCAGTCTTGAGGACGCCGGGGCCGTCGAGTTCGTGCATGGCGGTGGCGAGATCTGCGGCGCTGGCGATGACGGCGAACCAGGTGTGCGGGATGGCGTTTTCCTTGAGGAAATTCTTCTCACGCTCGCGGTTCTGGGTGATGCAGATGGCGTGGGGCGAGGGGTGGAGCGGGACGCATTTCGCGACTTTTTCCAAGGTGGCGCACGGGATGTTCTCGAACTCGACGGTGGCGACGGTGATGCGGCTGCAGAAGTCGGCAAGGGCGATGGGATCGGTGAATGGTAGGTCGATGACTTCATCCGCACACTCGACGGCGGGCGCTTCGAGGCCACCGGTCCAGATGACGGTGCGGACGCCCATCCGGCGGGCGGCGAGGGCGATCATCCGGCCGAGTTGGCCACCACCGATGACGCCGACGATGCAGTGCGGGGCTTGGAGAGAAATGGACGAGGAGGGCATGAAATCAGTCAATGGGATCGAGCGGTGGCAGGGTGGCGGCGTGCACGGTGGCGGTTTGGTTTTTCCGGAAAACGGCAAGCTTCTGGGCAAGCTCAGAGTCGTTGTTTGCCAGCATCGCCACGGCGAAAAGCGCGGCATTCACCGCGCCGGCCTTGCCGATGGCGAAGGTGGCAGTGGGGATGCCAGCGGGCATTTGGACGATGGACAGCAGCGAGTCCACGCCTTGCAGCGCCTTGGATTCCACTGGCACGCCGAGCACGGGCAGGTCGGTGATGGCAGCGGTCATCCCGGGTAAATGGGCAGCGCCACCCGCTCCGGCGATGATGCATTTCAGCCCCCGGCTGCGCGCGGTCTCGGCATAGGAAACCAGCTTCCCCGGCGTGCGGTGGGCACTCACCACCTCGGCCTCCCAGGCCACGCCGAAGTCGCGCAAGGTCCGCGCAGCGTGCTCCATCGTCGGCCAATCCGACGTGCTTCCCATGATGATCCCGACGACTGGCGCTACGTTCATCAAGGGAAAGTGGCCAACTCACCGCAAGCCGTCAACTCACAGCTCATCGGGTGAAAGGGTCCCATAGCTTGTGCATCCGTGGGGTGTCAAAGTAGGTGGAGTCCTTGGTAAAAGTTTTTGAAACTTGGGGAAATATTTCTATGGGGATCGATGTGGGTAGCCACGTTTCGGGCACAATCGACCTTCGCTAATCCACCAAGATAATAACCGTATTTTTGAAGAAGCCGTTCGAGAGCTTCCCAAGTGCCACCCTTGACTGCATCTGGATAACGCAGGGCGGCAGTTTTTTCGAAAGTTGCCGAAAGTTTTGGAAAAGCAGCGCGCAAGGCTTGCGGATCGCCGAGCATCCACGCCTCCAGCTCCTCCACAGCGATCCGATTCGCCACCCGAGCACCCTTGCCGGGAACCGAAAGAGTGTTTAGCCCTGCCCCCCGTGACATTTGCTCAAGCGTGTCCTCCAGTGCTGCCAGGTCGTCCCGATCCTCGTCCAACAAAACTACGATGCGGTAATGGTCGGGAATCCATCTCGCCATCGCCCGCAGTTGTCCCGGCAACTGAGCAAGGAGTTCCTGCTTCCCCTGGAACGCGTGAGTTTGGCAGGTAGCTCCCGCAGGGCAGATCCTTGGCCATGCTTCCATGACGAAGGCTTCTGCAGATAGCTCTTCCAGAAATATCTCAAAATGAAGCTTCATGGGCAGGATTTCTACTTAAAGCGGCGCTCCACCCCGCGTTAAGGGATCGCCCACTCGGAAATGGCCTTGGACCCAGAGATTCCCAAGGTTCGCCCCTTCTTCAATGAGCTCCTTGATCCCTGCGATCTCTGATACCAGCTTCACTTGGGTGTAGCCCTCATCGTCCCGATAGAGCACCCGGACCTCCTCAGGACGCATGGCGTTAAGAAAAAATGGCGAGTGAGTGGTCACCAGCATTTGCGTGCGTGCTGTCGCTTGCCGACATTCTTCCCCCAGCTCGAACAACAACCGTGGATGCAGTTGGTTTTCCGGTTCCTCGATTCCGATGAATGCCGATGGCTCGGGGTCGTGGAGCACCAGCAAATAGGCCAGCATCTTCAAGGTCCCGTCCGATGCGAATTTCGCCAGAATCGGCTCTGAGAAAGGCACATCCTTGATCCGTAACAGCAATTGCCCGCTGGGCATGGGGTCTGCGATCACTTTCTCTAACCGAGGTATACGCCGGGTGAGGGAATCCAAGATGCGAGCCAGGTGCTCTGGATGCTGCTCTTGAAGGAACTGGATCACATTCGGCAAGTTGTCTCCGCTACGAGAAAGCTTTTCCTGCGGGCCACTGTCCGGGAAGCCTCTGGCTGCATCCGGTGTCAGATAAGAAATATACCAGCCGGTAATGAACTCTCGGAGCGCCGCGACCCGGGGATTTTCCTGAAGCTGTCCAAGCGTATTTACCGCCAGTAGGTCCGGTGATTTTAAATCGTAAGTTACCCGCTTGTCGTTCGCCTCTGGGGTCTCTCCGGTGATCGCCGTTCCCTTGCCCATCTTGTAGTCGAGGAACTTAAAAGGGTAACCTGACGTTCCCCGCTTCCACCTTAACCACTCCTCCACCACCACCGGCCCTTTCGGTGTCTCGTCGATCGTCAGGTGATAAGTGATCAAGGGTGACCCCTTTTTCTCTCGGTAAGTGATTTCTATTGTAATCGGCTCCGTGGCACCTCGTGTCCGGAGCTCTTTGAACCGGTTGCGCTTATCCCAAGCGTGGCGCAGGCCGGAATTAAAGGTCTCTGCCAAGAAACTGAATACATCGAAAAGCGTCGTTTTACCGCTGCCATTAGGTCCCAGCAACACCGTCAGGCGCGTGAGTTTTTTTAAGTGCACATCCCGCAGAGCCCGGTAATTACGAACCCTCAGGGATTCGATCTGCGGTAAGAAGGCTAGAGGCTTGGGCGTTTTCATATCATCACTGAGAGAGATTCAGTATTTACCGAGGTAAGGTCTAAAAATCTGGCAGAGAAAGTTTCTCTTGAGGGAGGCAACTAAGACAGTCCCAATTTCTGAGGCTTTAATAGTTTCCGCGATGAGGTGGTTCGCAGTTGGCGTTTCCCCGAGCTTATCCGACTGTTTTCAGGAATTTATGGAGCTGCAATCGAAACTCGCCATCCTCGCGGACGCCGCCAAATACGACGCGTCCTGCGCCAGCTCCGGGGCGGTGCGGGGGAATTCCCTAGACGGAAAAGGGGTGGGTTCGACCGGTGGCACCGGGATTTGCCACAGCTATGCACCGGACGGACGCTGCATTTCCCTGCTCAAGGTGCTGCTGACGAACTTGTGCATTTACGACTGCCACTACTGCATCAACCGCCGCTCGAGCAATGTCCGCCGCGCGGCATTTACCGCCGAGGAGGTGGTGAAACTGACGCTGGATTTCTATAAACGGAACTACATCGAGGGGCTGTTCCTGAGCTCTGGGATCATTCGGAATGCCGATTATACGATGGAAATGGTCATCGCCGTGGCTCGAACGCTGCGCGAGGTGCATGATTTCCGTGGCTACATTCATTTAAAAACCATCCCGGAAGCGTCGCCGGAGTTGATCGAAATCGCCGCGCGTTATGCGGACCGGATCAGCATCAATCTCGAGCTGCCGACCCAGAAATCCCTGGATGTGCTGGCTCCGGAGAAAAGCATCGTCCGCACCCAGCATGCGATGGGCCGCATCCGCAACAAGCTGGATGAGGCACACGAACGCCGGAAAAATGGCGACAAGAAAGTCCGCCACGCCACCGGCCAGAGCACGCAGGTCATCGTCGGCGCGGATGCCTCGACGGATGCGGATTTCCTCGCGCGATCAGACGAGCTTTACGGGGATTTCAAAATGCGGCGGGTGTATTACTCCGCGTTCAGCCCGATCCCGGAGCCGTCGAGCATCTTACCGATCAAGGCCCCGCCGCTGATGCGCGAACATCGGCTGTATCAGGCGGACTGGTTGATGCGGTTCTACGGCTTTAAAACCTCGGAAATCCTCTCGCCGGAGACGCCGAACCTCGACCTCGAGCTCGACCCGAAACTGGCGTGGGCGCTGCGGAATCGGCAGGATTTCCCGGTGGATGTGCAGACGGCGAGCCGCGAAATCCTGCTGCGAGTGCCCGGCCTCGGCGCGATCAACGTCGAGCGGATTTTAAAGATCCGGCAGTTCACTCGCATCCGGCTGGCGGATCTGGTGCGGTTGCGAGTCTCGCTGTCCAAGGTCCAGCCGTTCCTGATGACGGCGGATCATAATCCGTCCGCCTATCTGCTCGATTCCGAGCGGCTCCGTGCCCGCTTCCTACCCAAGCCGCAGCAGCTCGAACTTTTCACCCCGCATGAGATCCGTTGATCCGGGGACGGATTTCCACTCGTGGCGGGATGCCGCCCGGCGGATGCTAGCTGAGGGGGTGCCGCCGCAAGAAATCCTGTGGGAAGCCGAGTGCGGGCTGTTCGCTACTGC